>DASQRW010000137.1:0-31087 GCA_035642715.1 Nitrososphaeraceae archaeon
AGACAGGTACTTGCAGAGTTTTGTAGAATATCCAGTCTAACAGTATATATTGATAAAGATACATCTAACTACAGGCTGGACGAATTATTTCCTCATCCTTTCAAAAAAGTGGTATCCAGGTCTTGAGACTATTTGGTTGCAGCAGTTACTGTTGACATTTGGATGAAATGACTAATCAATACAATCGATACATCCCAATTGTACCTCTATTACTGAATACTAAAGATATTTTGAAAAATAATAAATGTGATAAATTCAGATTAACAATCTATTCTGACTTTATAGGATATCATAAAAGTGGTGGATATGCAAATTGTCCTGTTTGTAAAAATGCAATCACAAATTTGCAATACTGGTTGTACATAAGTCCACATCCAGGACATGAAAATGATAGCCCCATCCAACAAGAGAGACAACCTTTAGTTCAAGACAAGGTACAGGAACGCAACGCTCGACTCAACGATGGTAATAATTTTCTATCTGTACTATACCCTAAAAATGAAATGATGACCAATATAATATTATATATACATATACATATACATATATATATATCAAATTAAGAAGATGATCTACACTTACATTAGTAATCGCTATTTTCAGTTATCTTTTTCAGGAAAGATTTATCAAAGCTTTATCGAGAGCTATTTGGAATAAGTCTAGTGTTAACTCTAGTAATCGTCATTTTACATAACATCGGTAAGATCCTTGGAGACAATAGATGACAGTAAAGGAAATGTTAAAGGAGGATATGATTATACTCTTCTACTTATAAGCGCTAATTACAAACTTTAGATTGTAGATGACCCATTGACCGTCCTATATGACCTGAAGCTTGTCGTCCAGATTTGCTTACAACATTTTTTCCAGCTGAAAGAATACATTAGGCATACCAATAGACTATCCAATGAACTATAGTTGCATGACTTTGGAGACATCAATTTCATTGTATACTAATTCCTATAATTTGTAGTTGACTTGTTCTAGGAATAGATCAAATAGGAATTTTGTATATTTTGTAAACTTGCTAATTTATATAATTCAATTATGCTGCAACTATATGGCCAAAGAAAAAGTAGCAATTATTACAGGCAGCTCTACTGGTATAGGATTTGAAACTTCCCTTATATTGGCGAGAAATGGATTTCATACTTATGCAACAATGCGTAAGTTAGAAGTTGGATCAAAGCAGATAACAGATATATCCAAAAATGAGAATCTACCATTGCAAGCTGTTCAACTAGATGTTGATAACGATAAGTCGGTCATAGATGCAATTAATAATATAGTGATGGAAAAGGATAGGATCGATGTTGTAGTAAATAATGCAGGGTATGCATTAATTGGAGCCTTTGAAGAGAATTCAATGGAAGAAATAAAGGCCCAATTTGAAACAAACTTTTTTGGCGCAGTAAGAATAATGCAGGTAGTAATACCTATTATGAGAAAACAGAGAAGCGGCAGAATAGTAAATATAACGTCTATGGGAGGCAGAGTTGCAATCCCTCTTGACTCAATTTACCATGCAACTAAATTTGCTCTAGAGGGTCTATCTGAATCTATACAATATGAACTTGAACCATTTGGAATAAAGGTTATACTTATAGAACCTGGAGCTATCGGTTCAAACTTTTGGAAGAATTTGAAGATGGCTGCAAAGGCATCAGGCCTTGATAATAATAATAACTCGCCATATAGACAGTTGGCGGATAATATATTAGGGACATTCAAACAAATTGAACAAAATACAATACATCCATCTGAAGTTGCAAAGGTGATTTTACAAGCAGTTCTATCTGATAATCCTGATTTCAGATATGTAATAGGAAAAGATGCTGCCATGATGTTAGAAGCAAGGAGAAATATGCCTGATAGAGAATTTGAAAACTTGATGAAGAAACAGTTCAATCTACAATATTGACAATATTGATATTTCATGGTATGGAATTAGCGATAAAATTAATTTTTCTACATCATAAGGACACAATCATAAAAAAAGACATTAACAAAACATCGAGCAACAAAAAAGAGGAAACTAAACAAGGAGAAATATCATACTATAGGCAACACAATACTTGATTCTTTGGCCAAAGAGGAGAAGAGTTATTGTATGTTATAGACACTTTAAAGGATGGCTTTGAAAACAGCTTTAAAGGTTCCATTAAAATAGTTTTCTTGAATCTGTAAAGCTTTACTAGAATGAAGAAAAATAACATAAAAAATATGAAGGACAAACAATAACAGGAAAAAAGTATTTGTATGGTATACACAGAAGCTGTAGGGATTGCTATCTTCTTGAACACTCAATTTGTTTATCAATTCATATGAATGCTCCTGATCATTGGCATATTTTTCTAGTTGATTATTATACATGCGACTCTACTTTTTCACCATATGCACCAGGGTCACTCACATTCTTTCCTCTCTTGCGATAATACATGTCATATTTGATAAAATTGGAGCAAATTCATTCCAAACAAGGCGCAAAAACAGAGTGTACCTGTAGCAAAATCTTCGATATGAAGCATAAAGAGATGTAATAAAAGAGTAAGAAGAAGAAGGATAAAAAGCTAAATCCATAATAAGGGAAGATAAAGACAAGGCTAAGGTCAATACTGGCTTACATATTCTGGAAACAAGGAACTATAGAATCAAAAAATACTGAGAAATTAAAGGAAGAATAATAATAACAAGCAAAAGCGCTTTTGCTTGTCGGTTTTATTTCTATTATTCTTCTTCTTCTTCTCTACTGATATGAATTTTTTATCATTCGAATCATTTCATATGATTACTATAATTCAGTAGCATTCGCTTTGCCTAATCGAGTGCTCATCTGCAGATGCTTTTTCTCCTCTTGTAGAATTGATTTTACTTTAGTTGCAAATTGCCTGTTCTTAACACCTTTTGTCATTGCACTCAAGAGATCGTAGTGTGTAATCTCTCTGACTTCCGTGAGCCTCAAGAAGTCTAACACTTCTGAGGAATCATGATCTTAGATAAGTTTCCGTCACCTGTCAATCTTTTTGTTCAGTTTCTTTTGCCGATTCCTGGATAGTTTTGGAATCCAAACCTTCTGACTGAGATAAGCTTTGAACTAATTCTTGAAGCTGTCTCTGATGATTGTTAGCTTCTCGTTTTATTCCTTCTAATTTACTCATTATTCCTCCTTGTTACAATGAACCTTTGAACTAAGCTCTTTAACTGCTTTTTGAATGGACATTTCTAACCCAGTGCCTCACCTAACTTTTGTTGATTATATCTATGCATTTCACACTAGACGATATTGTAAGTCACTTCTATTGGCTGCAAATTGGTATTTTATGATAGATATTGGTAATAGCAAGGGCAACTGAGCTGAATTCACATAGGATAATATGCTTATCATTCTTGAATATTAATAATAGATTACTTTGTCTTGCAAAGCAAACGACAATCTAATTAAGATCCTAAACAAACAAATGTTCATTTATGTCTAGCAGGAATGATAATCCTCGATCATTAGTTGAATGTCCTTATTGTCAATCTAAGTTCAAAGATAAGGCTGATCTATCAAAGCATATAGACAGAATACATACTGAATCAGGTCTGTTAGAAGGAGATAGAAGAAGGTGGTAGTTGTATTTTTTAGCCGGGAAAGAGCTCTATATATTCACTTAGTTTTGAGATAATGTATTCTGGTGTCCTATTATAACAGATACTCTATCATTACGTACTACTATTGCTATGTTTATTGTAAAGCAAAGGGGACTAAAAGCAGGTGATAAATTTGATCGGTCATTAGAACCAGGAAAGAATGAAATCTCTATAACGGATAGAAAAATAGAAAGAAGAAGAAATTAGAATGAAACCTCTTAGATGGTTGTAATGTCAAATGATGTTGTACCATTAAAATTATAGCTATTCACAGATAGGATATGTGAGTGAAGATTTAGAGGAAAAGAAGCTGTTAGGCTCAGGTGGCTATGCTTTTGCCAAGCTAACAGAGCAAGAAGAAATCAAAGCAAGTCTTGGAGTCCCTCAAATATTCCTAGGAAATGTAGGAAGATTAAATGAAGATAGGTTTTCAAAGTATTATTGTAAAAGATGTGGAAAGGAATATCATGGTGCTCCAGTAATAAGTTACGAAAATCTAAATGAAGAACTAGGCGAAGATGTTATTCTTATTGAAAAAGGAGAATATAGATGCAGGACATGTAATAACCTAATAGCGCTTTACCGTAAATTCAATAAATAGCAAATAATAAGTTGGTTTCTTTCTCATAATCATCCATGGTCCTGAAGAGAGTATCGCTAAACAATGTTGTATGAATTTTTGTATCATTTTCATCTCTATTCTCAAAATATGCTTTTATCAATAATGGCTTGACTATACCTAAACTAATATAATTATCATTGAGATATTTTATACACAGACTTGAGTGCTTATTAATAAATTCATATCTTTGCTTTCTTTCCAATTTATCAATGGTTTCTATCTTTCTATGAGATAATTCCATTTATTTTTTGAGCTCTGGATTTTTCACATCTCTTTTCTTGTATGTCTTGTGTACTTTTGCACAGGTACAGTTACAACAGACTGTTGAGACATATTGGCAGATATTGGAATGAGATAAATTCTGCCAAAACAATGTTTTAAAGACCAGCCTGCTATACGGGCATATTTTTCTTCGATCGTTAATTTCATTTGGACGAGCTCTTCCAAGAATCACAAGGTCATAAAATGAGAGCACGGTCTTACAATATGAAGCATATCTGTATCCAACTTAAGTCCTCAATCATTTCAATAGGAATTCTGGCCCTATAACTATCTCTGCCTTTTCCAACTTTTTAATTCTATTGTCAATAAAATCCATCTTATAAGTGCAGGAACTCAGGTTCTCTGGTTTGTGTATCAAATATTGCGGCGCTTGCACTATATCCAAAAAACCAACCGTTTGCCGTCCCAGGATTAATAACTAATGTTTTTCCAACTTTCTTGTTTTGTATTTTATGTGTATGACCACAAACAACCACATCATATTTGCCAGATTGAATTAGTGAGTCCTTTCTTCTTGAGTTGGTTCCGTGATATACTGCAAATATCAAATCATCTTGCTCTATCTCACAAAATTCACCTTTAAGTTGACCTCCTATCTTATCAAAAGCATTAGTTAATCCATCAATCTCTAAATCATTATTTCCTAATACTCCGATTAGCTTCACTCCAGCGAAGACCTCTACTGCTTCAGGACTCACTATATCGCCTGCATGAATTACAAAGCTCACATGTTTGTCGTTGAATAATAAAATGGCGTTTTGGATATTCTGAATATTGTCATGAGTGTCTGATATCAATCCAATTTTCATTTCAAATATCTACATCTACTTAAATCCCCATTTGTGGCTTGTGGTTTTAGATGCCATCTGACTCTAGTATGGTAGGCAAAGTTTTTTTCAGTTTTAAAATTCTAATTGGGATTTCCTTATGAGATAAAAGGAGAATCTTATTATGTAAGAAAGCAGCGAAAAGAAAAGCCCAAAGAAAAACCTTAAATTAAGCATGTCATATCACATTTAAAACCTTGATTTATAAGAATTAAAAAAGACCAATTAGTGCAAATATTATTGGATACATAATGAAATAATTTTTCATTTGTTTTGGCATATATCTTAGTTCATAGGAAGATAATATATTCTAGAAAAAGCTTCCAGGTGGCAAAATCAATTCAATTCTATTTTAAATTCCATCTAGCCTATAATATGTCATTAAAAAAGAAGATAAATATAGAAATTAACAGAGCCATTATATATGAGGGAACTAATCCCACCGAACCAATTAAGATTTTGTAGCAAAGAGAGTTACGATAAACTACTCTGGAGGAAGTGATGCGGACTATTCACTTAGATAATCCAATTTTATTCTATGACATCTACTAAATCATATCAATGGGTCCTTCCACACGTTTTTCACGCAATCAGATGTTATTAGAAATTTCACGCACTTTTTCGCACACTCCGCGGAAATTCGCACGCATTCCCCCACTTGTTCCGCATCGTATGGAATACTTTCCGCATCCGTATGGAATATGAAAAAGCCTTGGTATCATCCTACTATCATATTATGATAGATTAGAAAGATATTATGAATAACAGCCTAAAGCTTTGAATTAGTTTGCCTTATTAAGATATTATTATAATAAGTGTAACAAATGTGAGTTGCAAAATAGAGTCAATTCTGTCCCACATTCGACCGAACCCGCACTGATATAAGTTTCGCTAGTGCGACAATTTTATATTTTATATGACTAATGCTTTTGCAGTCTATTAATTTTCATTGCATAAAATTCTACAATATCTGCAGCGTTAATAGCCAAACTCCATATTGGTTTCAAAGTCATTACAATAATAGGATTTAAACTCGCATAGATGATTCTTAAAATGTCGAATATATAATATTGGTTTTCTTCTATAGTATGAATATTTTATTGTAGAAGCTATTTCATTTAGATACTTTTCACTTATGTAGCACAACTCGAAGATGTTTTATCGTTGCCATTAGATTGTCAAAATCCTCTTCATTTAGATTTTCTATTCTATCTACTACCTTCCATTCATATTTGAAGTAAAGGTAAGCCGGTCGCGTGTTGCGCCAGGCGAGAGGCCGATCACTGCGAGCGCCCTCCACGCCGCGTCAATAGACTCGCATAATTTGTATTCCACGTTTGTGACGGGATCAGTCGCAATCACATCGAAGCCGCGTGCGAGAAATTGCGCTGTCCAGTCGGGGGCCGATGACCGTGATATGGTGTATTGGCTTATTCAAAGACATACATCGTTTCTCGTTTTGTGGCGGTCTATTTAATTAATGTTTTTGTTTGTTTATTGATATATTCGTACAAGCTTTGAGGACGGCAGTTCAGCGTATGCGATGCCTGTAAGGTTCCCCTGCGCATAGAGTAGTGTCTTCTTATCCGAACCGTTGAGCTTGGCGGAATAGAGCGAACCACCCAAGTCAGTCAGGAACATCCGTTCCCCTTTGAGATCGAGAGCGATACCAATTCCCTCCTGCAAGTGGGTGAGAAGAATCTCCGGAGGCTGACTCTTCTTCAGCTCCCTATCCATCGGTGCGCGATTCACCGTGTTACCGCGCGGAGGATCGCCACGATCCGTCCAATACAGCATACGGCTCTTAAGATCGAGATCCAGATCAATCGGCTCAGGCAGGCAGTCGAATAACACCTCAATGTCAGTGCGCGTGGCCGCGGTCTGGCCATTTGGTATTTCGATACTCGCGCGAAAGATACGGCCCTGTCCGGCATCGTCCGGACCTTTCTGTGTCCAGTAGATTTGCTCGCGCTCGGCATCAACGGTGATCCCGACGCACCATTTCATCGGGTCACGGCGGTCGGCTTCGCCCTGGCCAGTCTGTACAAGGGTTTCAATCTTCGAACCATCAAGATTCGAGCGCATGACTCGCATCCCTTCCCGATCCGACCAATACAGCTTGCCGTTCTTCTTATCGAGATGGAGCTGTTTTGGCGTGAACGTGCCGCCCTCGGGAACGATCATCCTGCGATTTCCCCCGTCGAGGTCGGCGCGCTCAATGGAACCATCGTTCAGATTTGGAATACCCATGTCGGTCTAGTAAATGTGGCCGGCCTCAACATCGACTACTATGCCATCGGGATGTCGGCAATCTGTTACGATGACCTTCCGGTCGGAGCCGTTAGCATTCAGTGAGAAGACATGGCCACCGCTTAAATCTAGAACGAATAAGCGGCCGACGGTGGCTTTGCTGCCGGACATGACACGTCTTGGCCTAGAAACTTCTGATTCAGTCATATTTTCTCATCCGTTGGACATGACTTCAAATCTCTTGCTCCTTTTCAGTTACGTTTAATTTAATCATGACCAATACTATAACAAGTAGTTTAAAAATATCTAATGGAATAAAAGTATAGTAGTTGCAATTTCAATACATTAAAGGTCAAGAACAGAAGGAGAAATCACATAACAACGACCAAAGCGCCATCCTACCCAAGTAAGGCTCACCAAGTTCCCGATTAAGATTGGCCTAGCAGTGCTCAGAAAGAAGTGGACCGTTCTGATAATCAGAGATATCAGCTTCCTCAATATTGAGCGTTTCAATAGGCTCTTAGAATCTATTCTAGGCCTTACGCCACTCTTAGATTAAATCATTTTACATTACGCAAGTGGATTACATACATACACTACTGTATTACTCATCCCACCGAACCTGTGACAATTTCGTTCCTAACACAATAAATAGTATTATCAGAGCAATGTACAAACCAAATACCCTGATCATATTACTATGAGCTGATTTCTGATGATAAAAGACAAAGGAGAAAGCTTTAATTCTGGCCCTGCTGGTATAATTTAGAATACTATTATAGAACCTATATCGTCACGGAGACCCTCGGGCCCATTCCAACCTTGGCGTTTTATTTAGGCCTTATTTTATATATTATATCTGAGAGCATAGTTATTCGTTACCAAAGGCAAAGTCGAACATATACAAAATCTTAGACAAAATATTGTCAGTAACTTTCCTTTTTTATCAATAGCTTAAATTTGTAATAGTTAACAATATTGCTAATTTGTTAAAGAGAATATGATTTCTAAAAAGTAATGCTGACAAGAGTAGTAATACTTGTTAAACAAACATAAAGATGGTGATATGATGTTTAAGATAACAAAATTCAACATCTGCGTCATTGGAATGTTGGTAGGAATAGGACTTATTAGTCTTCTTCCCCTTATGGGTCTGACATGCAGATGGGGCTGTACTCCTGGCAGTTAAGACGATGACGTGTTAGAACAGTCATCTTCTTATTTTTATGTCTCACTAGGTGCAATTTGTTTACAAAGTGCAAATAAGAAGTATATACCCTTTACATTGAGCATAATCATATGATCCTTCAAATCACTAATTATTTTCTAACTTGGCAATTATTTTTAAGACCCACTCTAATGTATTAATTCTCATTATATTGTTACGATCTGCAATTCGAGATAACAGACGATCCGTTGCTTCACCTTCTTGAATATGATTTTTCATAAGACTATTCTTAAGATCTTGAACCTCCTTTTGTAGTATCGTTTTTAATTCTTCCAGTTGATTCAACCTTTAAGCTTTAATTAATTCATATTTTAAATATTCCTTAAGGGTATGTTGGGTATTAAGGCATATATGCATGTATTTATCTTACTTCAATTCTTACCAATATGCACTTTCAGAGTCAATATTTGAGGAGACATCCCTTTTTAAGGAGATGTATTCGTTAATCTTCTCTAAACCTTTAAAGATTCCTTCGACTGCAAAAAGCGAAGGAGCTTTGGTTGTCGGAAGGTCACCACAACAACTATCTTCAAATTTCTTGATATTATATTCTACATAGTCAATGCTCAACCGTTTGAAGAGATCAATAGCCTTCATAGAATCATCTGACTCATCTACAAGTAGAATTGGTTTTCTCTTACCCACAAGAAATCATAGCAAGATAGGAGGATAAATGCCTAACACTGCTTTTTATATATCCTATTATGACAGATGAGATTTAATATTGATTGTTAAATTTTTGGTAAGATGTCTCTAAAGTAGATCATAATAGTGTTGGTCTGTGTCATTTCCCATTCCCTTCAACTAGGACAGCCTCTAGAGTCAAGCACTGACAGAATAACAAGATTGCGATATCGTTCTGTATCTATCTATCTCTAAGAATAAGCTTAGCAATGCCGTTTTGATATCTTCGATAATAACCAGTAGAAATATTGAAACTATACTTGTAAAGTTCACACATAAAAGAATGTAGAACTACATTTGATTTTCAATAAGGACGTGTAAGGGTATTGACTCTCATTAGATTGTTGTTTTTCTATCACAATCTAACAGCATCTTAAATAATATTAGTAAATGAGTTAGCTTCATTCAATAGAATTCATTTGTTAATGCTTAATATCTTTTGTCGTCTGTGTCTTATATTGTCTCTCTGAGGTAAATTTTGTTTCTGATGTGTCGCTCTTACATTTGTTTTCTTTCACATACTACAGTATTTACTATCGTATAGGCACCCATATTTATCTATAAAATATTTATTTTATGTGTCTTTGAAGGTAAATTTGTTTATAACATGTGACTCAATCGTCTAACGGTCCCTTGCTTGGTCACACCGTGAAAGGCTTTGTATCTAAAATAATGATAAACCAAATTAATATATTTAGAGTATTGTGCAGATGACCTCCAAGTCTAGCGTTGGTTAGTGGTATACGTTGTATTTGCTTAAATCAAGAGATAACTAAATCGTTAAAGTCCAGATTAAGATCAGCAAATATTACCTGTGCAGCATTCCGTCCTGGCGCCATAGACACACCTGGACCCGGATTATTAGCCGAACCGCACAAATATACATTTGGAATATCAGGTATCTTGTAATCTGCAAACTGTGGGATAGGTCTCATAGAAGATATCTGATAAGGTACCATAGCCCCCACAGGCAAGTGTTCCATGCACTGATGTTGAGGGCTTTTTTTCTAGGTCAAGAGAAGAATATACTACTTTTTTCTTTAGAACGTTCTTTAAATTTGGTATATATTTTCAGTTACCATATCAATTATTTTTTCCGAATATGGATGTTTGATCTCATTCCAATCATAGTTGTTGTTGTTATTATTATTTTTCCCTACTATTTCATCTTGTTTTTTTATAATTTTCATTTTCATCAATGCTCTTCAGACTATATGAAACACTAGAGATCAGAAATTTCATCAAATGTTTACCATTTGGTACTCTAGTTGGATCAGCAGTAGAGTCATTGCTAACTATTGGAAAGGGTTCCGATGGTAGCTTTCGACTCCTACATTCATAAAATATCTTTCCAAAGTAATCTAATGATGCTTCTGGTAGATGAAGGTGTGTGTAGATTTTAATGCATCTGGTCCTGCAAGATACTCCATTCTACCATCTAATGCAAGATACATGGTAAGAATAACATCACCCCACTCATATCTCTTAACATCTTGAATAATCTTTGAGTTAAGATATTCTTCTCCTATTAACCTGAATGTAAATGAATATGGATCTATGCTTGACACTACAAGCCTTCTAACTCCATACTCTTTAACGTTATCGAGCCTTACTCCAACGGCTCTTCTATCTTTGATTATTTTTTTTGAAACAGCTGCACCAATATATATATCCGCCCTCCCTTTGATTGAAGATATTGTGCTAGTGCAGCGAAAGATTGATCATTACTCCCTTAACTACATTGTTTCGACCATCCTGTACCAGAACTGAGAATAGATATGCCAAACTGGCTCCACCTGCATCATCCGGTGAAGCACTGACATGAGCAGGCCAGGCTCCGAGGAAGACCTTTATCTCTTCTGATTCAAAATTTTCATTACACCATGACCTAAGTGATTGGAGATTAAATCTATATTCATCGTCATATGATGTTTGGTCTAACATTCCCTTTTCTCTAGTCAAGTGTTGTGGAGACAGTAGATGAGGACTAGTACAAGGAGGACTATTTATAGAATAAATTACTTTATCCTTGGGGCTTTATCCAAATAGTATTGAAACATCTTTGCCCAAGTCTGAGCATCTTTATTTGAGTATTTTGCAATACTTTTTACAGTCTTCTTCATATCTCTATACATAGATATAATACCACCATTGGGAAATAGATGTGAAATGGATGGACTGGATACAGAAGTTCAAGATCATATTTGTCAAATTCTAATTCACTAGGAGCTGGTGAGAAGTTTGCAAGTTGATATCCATACTCATGTGTGTCTCTATGACGGCAATTTATTTACGGCTACTGACAACGTCACACGTTATCACATGTTAGAAGTATGTATATACTCCTCAGACCTATCTTTTATTTAGAATGACAATATGTTCTTCCATCATAATTATTTTCTTCATATATATATATATATATCTTAGAGCGGATCATTCTCATTGTAGGAGACAATCGCAATTGTTTCTTTCTAGTATCCTGTATTCAAGAATAGACAGACTTTTCTAATATAGTATTTTAAAGATTTAATTATTTTTTATCTTCTAACAATGATGTTAGTTTCTCAGCAAAGCTTCTGAAGTTGGGATTTTAGATATTCTCCTTTTTGAGGTTTGAGGTAATCTCTCTTAATTTCATATTTTTTGTTTGAAAATTAACGTCTTCTCTTTATTATAAATTCAACTTTTAGTTCAAATAGGGCTTATTGTAACCATTATCTCGATCATGATTATAACTAATGAGGAAAAGTCTGCTCACTTGTTTGAAATAGTGTTAATATCTCTTTCGTTCTAATTATGCACTACATTTCTTATCGTTATAAAACTGTTAGAAATACTCTAAGATATAATATACAACAAGTGCCCAAATCTACTTAGATAATAATACCGGTAAAGATGCATACTGCTCAGAGTCTGCAATCAAAGAGTAACTTTTAATTTTGTATGTTTGTAATTTCTCTGTTACCGCTAGTCCAAATGCAGCCTGACTATCTGGGCGAATATTTACTGGCTCAGCCAATGCTCTTCCAATTGCAATTACCTTACCATCCTTATCATATAACGTAGCTATTGCACTTGAGTCTGTAGCTGTTAATGGACCTCCATTTAAGATCCTCCCATTGATATAATAAAAACCCAAAATATCAAGTCTAGAATTATCAGATTGAATTTTTAGTACTATTGGTTTACTCTTCTCAATAGCAGTACCTGACGCAGATAATTTAAAGTCCTTTACACTATTAACAGTTTTTGTATTGATGTCTAGTATTTCAAATGGAGATATCCCTCCGGGATTAATCGTACGTAATTCAGAGGACCTTTGAAATTCATCAAGTAATTTTCCATTAGCATTATAAAATAGGGCCTTTACTACTACATTTGTCATGGCTTTATCTGATATATTTTTTACTTCGCCATAGACATGAATAATTTTATTTCTGTCTATAAATGAGGATGTATTTTGAATTATGAAGTCACTTGCTGTAAAAGCCATCCCATCGCGTGTGTGTATAATAATCATCATAATATTTGTGCCAAGTAAGAATAAGACCATAATTATAATAATATTAATTCTCACCAACTGTACAAAAATGTATTATGTAATTGAACTTATTAACTTACTTTATCCATATACATGTGTGCTTAGCTCGTATACAATATCGGATAACTCTAGTTTTTAATATATAAATACAATGATGAATATAGCAATAATGATTTAACTTACTAGTATTGTTGTTTTTGTTATTGCTATTAGAATCTCAATAACAATAATGTTTTCTACCGGTATGCTCATAGAATGATTTCGATAACTCCGAGAGTCTGTATCATAATAAGCAGTGTATGAAGATGATTTGTTCTTTATCAAACACTATCTTATTTTGATACTCCTCCGAAGTTAGTCCTATGCTTTTTCAGGCTCTCTTTCTGTTCTCCCGAACAAGTCATCAGGAGCATAATTAAATGAGGTTCTATATATATAGATAGATAGATATATATATAATAGTAAGGCAACCTGGAAAGAGGACATATCCCATACTGGTGGTTACACTGATGCAAGAGTGGTAGTTACAGCTACTGATTATTCTATTGTTGATATGTGGATTGGTTAGAAAGTAGTGAAAGGTAGTAATGTACACAATATTTATTATAATAGCACAGTACAGACGGAATCATATATGGATGAAAAGAATTACAATAAATGGAAAGGAATAAACCAGTTGATTGATTAAGTGATTGGTATGCCAATAGTTTAGATAAGATATTTTATAGTATCGTTCGCAACAGACCAAAAGATTATGTAATTAAAAAAATCCAGGACCGATAGCTACATTTAGGTACGATAATATTGCATGGAATTTTAAATACTTTGGCATAAGAGAAATTTAGCTACATATTAATAATAAAAAATAATACAATATCAATCCATATGTTTGAAAACAATAATAATAATAATAGCTTTTCATTGCTAACAATTGCTATAATGACAATGATAATATCTCTACTATTAATTTTATTATCATTTCCTTCTTTATTATATAATAATACTACTAACCCACTAACAGCAGTTTATGGACAAAGTAGTAATGACTCAAGTCCTATAATAATTCATGGTGGTGGTACTGGTTTTATCACCTGTCCTGATAGCTCTTCAAAACAGGCCGTTCTATCTTTTGTTGTATCGGAAAATAGTACTAATGGAATGGTACCAACAGCCAATTGGAATATAAATGAACTACCTTCTGACCCAAATGCCAATCCTGGATTTGTTAGTGGATCTTTTAATTCAGTAAATTTAAATTCAGGTAATTATAAAATTACAGGTCAAAAAATCAGTGAAACAGACTTCTGTCAACCACCAGTATCCGTGCCCATTACCATCAGCGGATCATGTGGTCAAAATGTAGCTATAAATGTACAGTTTCAATCAAATAATCCTATTTTGAAGACGGGCGGATCGTTTAACGGTGATGTGACATGTTCGCCAAAAAAATGATAAATAAATAAATAAATCTAGGGTTTGGTTGGCTCTATTAACATTAGAATATCGTCTCATTTTGAATAAGATTTCATAATATCAGGAAACACAGACAACCAATTTATAACATGATATAACTTACATATTTTCTTTTTACTACGCAGAAGGTAATATCCAATCTTTCAGTTTTGTCATTATATATTGTATGTTATTTCTATGACGCTTTTCTACCGTCCCTCTTTTTGTGTTTATCTATTAATGTGCCATGAATTTTACTACTTTCTACATAATGATTGTGAATCTATTGATCATAAAATCTGACTGAATTAATATTGATAGCCAATTATTTGACTTCTGACTTGAACCCATTACCTAGATCTATAACTAAATCTCTATACTTTATTGTTTGTAAATATGATTAGCTTATGCCTTTTGTGGGCTGAAAATAGAAGTAATGATAGTCATAGAAAAGTAAGAAGAAAATGCTAACATGGTTATTAATAACAATGATATACACAATATCATAAATTTCGTTCTGTGAAATTTTATTTTCCTTCGTTTAATTAATCTTTGGCGACCATAACATTCTATAAAAGTTCCGCTTAAAACCTATCAGATAAGATTCGGTACGAAGTGCTCTGAACCAATTAAACCTATGTTTTCATACTTTTGGTTTAGATCAATTATCTTTGTTGTCTCGAAACTTTTGTCGTTTGATTATCTTCTTATATTTTGGGTCAATGGTACTGCAATCAGATGAGACACAAAGGGTAGAGTATTACCAACAATAAATGAATTTACCCGAACTTCTATCTTACGATCTTCCACAGTTAATCGTTCATGATGTTGATGCATATGTTCAGCCCACGATCCTACAGTAAAGATCTCGTAATACAGATTTGGATCCGAATCATCACGATATAAACCCCAATTTATTGCACCATCACGCAAACGCATTCTTCTTAGTTCTATTATAGCTAGAACAAAATAATCTAATGTTTTTGGATGGATATGGTATTCTAGTTTTACTAAAACCGGTCCATCTTGTAGATTAGGTTCGATTACCATCATTGGTTCAGGCCAATGTCTTGAGGGTGTTTTATTTATGTCCTTTAGATCTCCTGTCAGTTTATATTTAATTACAACTACCAGACTGAAGATAGTCCCTATTGCAGCAAACAAGAAGGCATATTGAACTCCATAGTACTGTGCTACCAATCCCCATATTGCACTTCCTAACGCTATGGATCCTTGGTATATCAGCAAATATATAGAAAGTCCTCTTGCACCAACCCATTTTGGACTGATTTAAACATTGAATAATGTAGACTCGAGATAATGAATATCCATCCTGATCCAGCAGTCATCAATGCTATCGATAAGACGGCTAAATTATTCACAAAGGAAAGAACCAACATAACAACTGCAAGCAAGATTATTGATAATGTAACAATTTGCTCAAAATGCTTTAGCCTTCTTAGTATAGGATATAATGTAATTCCTCCTATTATAGAACCTGCGCCAAAAGAAGACAGCAGCAGCCCATATCCTAATACTCCTAGAGTTAT
Organism: Nitrososphaeraceae archaeon; assembly: GCA_035642715.1. GTDB lineage: Archaea > Thermoproteota > Nitrososphaeria > Nitrososphaerales > Nitrososphaeraceae > JAJNBK01. The sequence goes on from DASQRW010000137.1 coordinate 16,070, forward strand.
CGTCTGCTGGCTCGCTAATACAGGAAGAAGAGCAGGTATAATGCTTCCAAAAAATGCAAATGCAGTAACACGAACAAACATTGATTGAGCTTGAGGAGAATTATACACATAATGCAATCCTGATTTAATTGCATCTATGACATGCTCTGGCGGCAATTCTGTCTTGGGAGAAGAAACTGTTCTCATTCTTCGCCATCGATAAATTATGACAATTATTACTACAATGGTTAATGCATTAAGTAAAAATAAGTATCCTGGATTTGCATTGATAAGAACTAAACTACCAATTAATGGTCCCATGGCAATGCCTATGTTGGCCGCCACACTCACCAAAGTTATGGTTTTGTGAACTTCTGTCCTGAAAACCATCTCACTTGCAGCAATGAGCGACATTGGCATATTCATGGCAACCCCGATTCCAAGCACAAAAGTAAGTACTAACAAAATTGATGGTGTAATTAAATTATATATTGTAAGAATGCTCAGAATAAGAGCTACAATAAGCATCCAACTTCTAATAAACAAAAGGAATTTGCGACGGTCGAAAATATCTGAAAGAGCACCTGTCGGCACCGTAAACAATACCACGGCTAGACTTGTACTTGCTTGTATCATAGCGATTAAAAATGGAGAATGCGTTAGTGTAGTCATTAACCATGAAGATCCAATAACTTGCATAGAGTTGCCAATATTTGTAATTATTAGTCCTATCCAAAATAATAAGAATATTTGATGATTTAGAACAGGCATCCATAATGATTTATATTTTTGTTCTTCTTCTTCTTGCTTTTTGAGATTATCATAATTCTTCTCGTCACTGTCTTCCATAATATATCATAATTTCATTTGTATAGTTCTGTATATATGATTCTGTTAACTCATTTAAAGAAATATAAGGGGAATTAGGCTCTGTTCAGTTAACATTAAACCTATAGCTGAAGATATCCTATTTACTTCTCTCCTATACTCTTAAGAAATAGAACATCTTAAAAGTACATCTTCTATGCATTACACTTGTACTTTTCGGTCTATCTTTAAGAGGACATCGCAGCATTTATCGCTATTCGTGAGGAGAAACCATGTTTCAATATGGAATTGGATTTCAGTATTACAAGCCCGAGAAGACATTCCATATGAAAAGAAAAGGGATTTATGAATTTATAGTTGATGATGATGAAACTCTGATGAAAGGAGGAAATGAATTAGTTTGGTTATGTAGATTGCAACTGAACTAAAAGCTAAGACAATTCTTCGAATACGTCTATCATACGAAAAGAGTATATGCTTATTGCAGCGCATTTTACATACGATCATTAGCAGTAGGAAAGTATGGAAAATATCCTATATCTATTACTGATGGTGGTACATACTTATATCCTCAAGCTTGTAAATTCCTCAAACAAAAAAAACAACATCATATTATTCATTTGCCATATGAGAAAAGTATATTGTGAAGAACCATTCAGTATCCAAAATAAAGATAGAACTGAAAGTTTTGATGGATATATCCATGTAGAAAGGAAAGAAGATGTAAATTAGAACACATTTTAAATTGGTTTAGAATGTTTATTGATATATATAATAGAACAATTCCCAGCTTCGTTGTTAAGTGAACACAGCCGTGTCATATAAACAAAATGTATGTATTAGTCATCATTATTTTTATGGAGGAGCTTTAACTGTCACTTTAAAAGTGATTCAGATCGTATGCTCCATTTCTTTGGACTACAATCTTAATATCCCATTCACCAGGTTGGCTTAAATAACCTCCCTCAGTGATATATACTCCGTTTTCTAGTTTGTGCAAATTTTTGACAACTGGTCCTATTCCAGCCTGTATGTTATTAAATTGTATTATGACATTCTTTATATTTGTAGAAGACTTACCTGATGCATCAGTAAGTGTTACATTGAAGCTATTACTTATACCAGCATAAAATGGTGTTATTTTATACTGCAAATTTACATTATCGATTGTGATTTGATCAGAGAATGTATTATTTTGATTAGATGAGATAGTCTGACCTGCCTGTGCAGATTTGATGGTAAATACATAAGAACCTTTTGTTATGTGTCCGTCATCGCGAGATAACGCAAGCCAGGAGACAGTATAAACTCCAGGTGCAAGTTTATTATATCTAGTGTAACAGCAGCTTGTCTATCGTTTTGCCCTGTAATTGCATAATCGTTGTTATCTATCCGGTTATTTTTGGCATTTGTTACATGTATATAGCTTACTTTTGGTTCTGGCCTTTCTGAAAATGATATTACCACTTTTGTAGGCAGGGATCCATTTTGTGTAAAAATCGAATTTGCCGATGGAGAATATGATACAGGAGCTGCATGACCATAAACATTACTTGCAAATGAGGAGTACACGATAACAGTAACTAGAAATAATGTTGTTACGGCATGACTTAATAAAAAGAAATTTTTATGCATATAAGACAAGCATTTGTATCTAGGTCTTAAACTTTATAGTACACCTCTCGAATAAAGATTAAAAAGGTATTATTAAAAAAGGGATAATAGTAATATCATTCTATTTCTCTGTGAAAAGAGTGTCTGACACCCTTATCGAGCAATTAGATATTAAAAGATGCTGACATAATTGAATGATTTTCTGCATTTGTCTATTATGCATTCTAATGAGTGCGCAGTTTTAGAAATGGAGGTATTATGAAGAAATCACCATCTGCGGTCTTTATAGCATCAGACCTAAAGATACATCCATCAAGTTAATGTGCTATCTGCCATAAGATTTTTTATATGGATGGTTTTGATGAGCTTTAAACACTAAACTTTAGTAAACTAAAAAATTCATTAATTTTTGGACTTATTTAACTAAGAGAATTGAATTTTGGTATTTTTTCTTCTTTTATAATTTGATCCCCAGGTTTTCATTTGAGGAGATATATGTGCATAGATAGCATTGATACATTGATACCATTAAAAATAATATTTTAGGGAGCAGTGTAAACTATTTTGCTATTTCTGCTAGACGTTTACATATTATGAGCTGGTAAGTTTACAGAATCTATTTAATATATATATATATATATATATAGCATATAATTATGCTAAAAATAAATCTCTTGATGGATAAAAAGAGCAAATAGACAAATCAACACTTGAATTATATAAATTATATTTATCTATTAACTTATGCTATACTAAATCTAAACTACTGTTTTTCTATATTTGGCAACTATTTTAGATACTTTCTCTTTATTCCTTATTTTATATACATGAAGCTTGTTGTGGCTAACTGAGATTATTTTCACATTGGCAAGCCTTTTCAGATGCCATGAGACAGTAGATGGTACTTTGTTTGTGTGTTTTACAATATCTTTAAAAGTAGAGTGACCTTGTTTGAGCAATAATTCTATTATCTGTCTCGTAGTATTATTTCTGATGTATGCTATAACGTGAAATTCTTTAGTCTTAATACCTTTTGGATAATATCTTGTTACTCTATTATCGTGCCTATTAACTTTTATACCTCTTGATACCTCGAGAATTTTCAGATGATAAGAAAGTACACCGTTGGCTAGCCCTGTTAGTCTTAAAAGCTCCCTATATCTTACTCCCGGATTTTTAACAATATATTTCAAGATCTTGGATTTATTCTTATTAATTTTGATATTTCGTGCAGCTTTAGTCCTTTGCTCTTTGATATTTAACACCCCAGGTAAGGTAGTAATACAGTATAGTTAAAAAAATTCTTTGCTTCTTATTTCCCTATCAACATAATTTTATAGTAGGTTGTAAAAACTTCCTTTTCTCAGATATGTGTTAATAATTAATAGGTAAAATAGGTGAATGAATACGATATTGCTTTTTATTGTGTATACTGTAATTATTACAGTATTAGCTCCATAATATTTGTAAAGTAATTTTACTTCATTGTAGTGAATGCAGAACATATATATATATACATATATATATATATTATAAGAAAACGTTATCGGAACGTCATATCAATGTAGGAATTTTTAGTATAAAGGAAAACTTGAAGAATACAAGTTTTGTTTTTTCTAATGCAGTAAACATTCGATGTTTGTACCATATTAGTTAAATTAGAGTAAATGTACAACTAATATTGGTTATGCAGTCAAGAGGAGAACCATTACAGAATATTATCACTAGTAAATACAAATTATTTATAATTATATCTGTATCGGTAATTTCTATATTGACTATCCCTGTGATTTTTCCACACCTTACACATACAAATATGATTTATCATATTTTCCTTCATATAGTAAGTCTCATTATAGCTATCTTTCTTAACGTTGTATCAATTCTTGCCTATAAGAGAAATGGTGGTGCCAGGTTGTTATTTATGTCCCTTGGTTTTCTCTCACTTGCGATAGTCGAAATAATGTATGTATATTATTCTACGATCGAAGTAGAGGATACGACAATTCCTGGAGTTAACATAGAGATACCGCACATAATTTTACTTGTAATGCTTACCCTATTTGGCATTGGAGTGTTTAAGGTGAATAACAAATTTTGAAATTAAGCAGGCAAGAAGAGATAACTGCAATAAACACCGATAATAACGATACCAAAAGGGTTATTTTAGAATATATTTATAATACTCCAGGGATCAGATACAAGGAGCTTTTACGTTTAACTCAATTAAAAAATGGTGTATTGAGTTATCATTTGACAATACTTGAAAGGCTAAATAAGATAAGGATCGATAGACACAATAAAAGGGTCACAAGGTACTATATTGTCAATATTCCAAAAGAGGAATCAGATATTATTGGTTGTTTTAGAAATATAGTTACAAGGAAGATAGCTATATTCCTACTGCAACATGATTTGTGTTCCTTTAATGAAATTGTGTATCATGTAAATAAAGCTCCATCTACTGTCTCATGGCATCTTAAACGGCTCAGAGATGCTGGAATATTATCGATAATATATGAAGAGAATCATCAGCTTTATAGAGTTGCAGACAGAGACATAATTGCTAATATACTTAACAAATACAAAGAAAGCTTTGTAGATAAAGTTCTGAACAATTATACAGAAATTATGGAGCAATTGTGATGATATAAAAGACCTATAATTAAGATTGATTAGATAATTACTTTTCTTATCTTTATTGTAGTATTAAGTTTACTTTTAAGTTCATACGCGAAGTTTCTACTAATTCACTTAAAGTGCAGTAAGTCAGAGAATCTGCAATATAATGTAAAAAACAAAAATAGATCTATTAAAGCCGCTAGCAGTAGTCGATAAGAAATTTTATGTTTTTATCGGAAATTAGTATTGTTAGATGTGTTAATGTAGTAATATGACATCTTTTAGACAGGGAGTGTATAGTGTGTTTACATTTCCAATTATGTGGATAGTTAATTCATTGGCTTTCTTTTTCTCTTCCTCTTCTCCTGTCCGCTATAAGATCCAGAATATGTATCATTATTGACATTGCTACAACAATATCTGGACTAATTTATGGAATAAGAAAGAAAGTAAAAAAATTCATTAGAGTAGTAGCGTATACTGATATAATTCGTATTAGGTAATAAGTAACAAACTAAAGATACTTTAAAATTAAGAACTTTTCCGAGAAAATGCTACCGCTGCTATTACTATTCCTGCAACACCAACGCCCGTTCCTGTTATACCTATCATGTAGGATCTATCTGCTGTGTTTTTCACATCCTGAAATGATTTCTGCATATTTGCATCATTTTTAGCCAAGATATCTATATCACCTTTAGTAGCATCAATATCATTTGTTAATTGGCTGAGGATTCCTTCAACTTTTGCTCCAATGCTAGTGGCAGGAGTATTAGTATTACCCTCAATGGAATCGCCAGAATCTGGAAAAGAGAGCTTTTGCTTTCCTTCTACGTCATCTAATGGTATTTCAGCATTGACAATACTCTGCTCTTGTATCGTTCCATTCAATACCAAACTATATGATCCTAGCCTTGTTGGAATCATCTTAGCTTCATATAGTCCTGCTGACTGTTCGGATGGTTCAAAATCAAGAGTCTTTGTTACTCCACCGTACTTTACCAGGAGATAAATTCCAGCTAAGGCATTTCTTACTGGAGTATAACTGCTTTCAGTTCCTTTGTTTACTTGAACAATAACATTATTTATCTCACCGACAATTGGTGGCTCATTACTCCAACCGGCCTCCACTGTAAAATTACCAAATGTCTCAGATATGTGAGCATATATAGGCACGTGAGTGTTAGAAATAAAAACAGTAATCAGAAATAACACAGCAAACATCAAGGCCATTACATTAAATTTCATTTTAATATTGAAAATATACGTTGTTATATTATCATTTACGAAGAATCATGGTCTGAATCTTTGTGGTTCTTTGGTGAATATACTATAAAGGCAAAATGCTATAAACATAACATCGATATTATACTTTATAATGAGCAGACATTTTGCTAGACCATATTACCATCATGTTTCAAGCTCTATTATGGTGGTTGCGGTATTTTCAATTTTAATGTCGATTTCTTTACCATATATACCTGAATCATATGCTCATGCTTTTGTGATAAATAGCAATCCCTCTTCTTCACAAACTTTAAAATCACCGCCTACAAAAGTCGAAGTTTACCTAAGTGAACCTGTTGATCTAAGATACAGTAAACTGAATGTTATAGGTCCAGACGGAAAGCAGATAGACATCAAGAACGTACAATATGCTAACGGGGATGAAGCTGCATTAAGTGTTACACTTTCCCCCGATATCAAGGATGGAATATACACAGTCTCTATAAAAATGCTCTCTCAAATAGACGGTCATGTTACAGACAATGCTTTTGTATTTGGAGTAGGTGAGGCAGTAGTTCCAAATAGTATTTCAAGTGAACGTCTGCAGCAGTCGTCAGGGTCTTCTTCTCAACTATCAATACTTGATGCAATCGCAAGGTTTCCTGCACTAGTAGGTCAAGTTATGATTGTTGGTGCAGCCTTTGGAACTCTATGGTTATGGAAACCTGTGTCTAAAATTAATTGGTTGAAAAGTGCTTTTGCACAAACAAGGAATAGAGTTGACAGGAGTCTAGTAAGATTGATAGTAATTGGTTCTGTTATATTAGTTGTATCTGATTTCGGCATGATTTATGTTCAAGCTTATTCTATCAATACTGGAATAGCTGATGCTATTGCCACAAAGTTTGGTACCATATGGATCGCTAGAACTGTGGAATCTTTTGTAATACTTGCTATTGCAGCAGTTGTATACCTAAAGTTGAAAAAAACAAGTTCTGCAATTCCATCTAAGTATGATATCTTGACTATGATAGTAGTCGGTATTGCAATACTTGTGACTACTACTTTGATCGGACACAGTGCTGCTATTGGTAACACAATACCAATTACAATAGATTTTATTCATAATTTAGCAGCCTCAATATGGATTGGTTCTGTGATTTACCTTGCCTTTGTTGTAGTTCCTGAAATAAAGCAAGCACCCCTAGATGAATATGTTAAAGCTTCGGCAGTGTCAATCATAATTCCAAGGTTTTCAACTATCACTGTATTGATACTTGGAATAATAGTAATTACAGGACCGTTTCTGTTATATATTCTTGAAAATAATATATTCTTAACTTTAGCATCTTTGTACGGAAAAGCGCTTATAGCAAAATTAGTACTCGCTGCAGTTATGATAAGTATAGGAGGATATAATCAGATAGTAATACACAGACAAGCTCTAAAGGTCGCTGCTATTGCTATGTCTACATCATCATCAACATTACTGACAAGAAATCTTGGTAGTAGAAAAATTAGTCCAATGAAAAGAAGACAAGGCGCGGCCCAGCAAACAGCAAATAATAATCATAATGAATTACCATCTTCCTCTTCTTCCCCCTCTAATTCATACAGACCATACAATTCACATAAGAATGCTGTTTCAAAATTGAACACGAGTACAAAGGTTGAAGCAATTATCGGAATTCTGCTACTTGCAGCTGTTGCCGTATTGGTTAATACAGGATTGCCAGCAAGCGAGTTCCAGAGCCAACAACAACAACAACTACAACAACAGATACAAACACAGGCTAAGACTTTGCCTTCAGAAAATATAAAATATCAAACATTTACAAAGTTCGTAGAAAATGGTAGCAGAGTCAGGCTAATAATAGAGCCATTCACTCCAGGTAATAATAATTTCAAAATATCATTTTTGAATCAAAACAGAAATCTTCTGGATATAAAATCTGTGAAGATGAAACTTACTCAGATAGAACAAGGCATAGGTCCAATAGAAGTAGAAACAAAGAAAATTTCTAAGGGGATATTTTCTGCTAATGCTGCTTTTGGTTTATCTGGGGAATGGAATGTACTAGTCGAAGCGTTTCAGAATAAGCCAAATTCACTTAATATCGTTGCAACCTATAACTTATTTGTCAAACCCAACCTGGATCAAATAAAGTTTAATGTAAAAGAATTTAGAATACCTGGTAATAATAGCCAACCTCTGTACCCTCTCTATGATAATAGTCGTAATGTAATATGGGTAGGAGATACAGTAATTGATAGTAGTAGAATATTTGAGTTTAACCTAAACTCAAATAAATTTACAGAACATGATATCAATGATACTAGTATTGTGACTGTTATGGCTTTAGACCATAATAATCAACTATGGTATGCTGACCCCTTAATGAGACACCTCGGACAGTATGATCCAAATACCCACACAAACCAGATTTACAAAATTCCAAGTCCAAATTTCATTCTATCTGGTATGGCCATAGATAGAAGTGATAACGTATGGCTTACATCTACAAGCACTAATAATATATTGAGGTTTAACACTCAAGCTCAGAAATTCACAACCTTTCAGTTGCCAACTACAAATACGACTGCATTAGCTATCACAATAGATCCTTTAGATCAAATATGGATTGCTGAAGGGATAGGAAAAATAGCCAACATAGATCCAACTAACAACTTTAATGTTACCGAATATTCTCCAAAAGGCAAAAACAATACCCTGGCCAGTCCTATGGCGTTAGTTGCCGATCCTATTACCGGCGATATTTATATCTCTGAATATGATTCACATACAGTATCAGTATTCAATCCAATAACAAAGACATTCAAAGAATATCCACCTTTTAATTCAAATGGCTTGCCATTGGGAATGGCACTAGATAGCAACACAAATTTGTGGATTGCTGAGAATACTATAAACAAGATAGCAACAATAGATCCACATACCGGTGAATATAAGGAAATAACAGTACCTTCACCAAATCCATCCATTCAATGGCTAACTTCAGATTTCAGAGGGAACATATGGTTTGCAGAGCAGGGAGGAAATGCTCTTGGTGTCATAACATTCAATGCTAATCCATTACAATCTGGAAGCCCAGTAACAACTGCTGCTACTACTAGTTTAAGCAATAAAAGCCAATCTAATATTGGAGATAATGATTTTATTCCTCAATATGGTTTTAATTATACTGACATTGTTGGTCCTGCAGTAGCTACAGGTATAATAGCCAGTGCATTATTTTATACAAAGAGCATTACTGATTTAAGAAGTAGCTTGAAGCAAGTAAATAAAGGTGTTAACAGTAAGCATTAGATATGGATTCTCTTCATATTTTGGATCTCCAGTTATCTTAGCCACTTATGTTACCTGATAATCAGCACTTTTTTCAAAGACGTACGGAAAAGTGATATCGCCAAATTCATATAATCTATAAGGAATCTGTGCGATAATCTTATCAGGATTTTTTTCTTTTATTGTTAACGCTGCAAATACATTATAAACATCTGTATTGTTCTGTTGAATACTAAAGTTCAATTTGTTAGTAGAATTATTGGCTGTTAATATAACAGAAGGAGAGGCTCGAAATTTTATTTTATAATTATCAATATTTTTTGTTGTCTGACCTGCCCCAAAAATATGTGCATAGGCAAGATTATTATTTTCTTGGTAGCCCAAAAAATCAGTATGAAGACTATCAGTACTGAGAAGAACAACGATATTGATAACTATAAATAAAGATAAATAAAGAAATGAAAAGATAGTTCCTTTCACATGCTCTTAGCGACTTATTAGGTCATGTTAGTGATAGCAGTAGTACCTTCCATTCATCATCCTACATCTTAACCATGTTCTTCAGCGCCAGCCATAATTTCATTGATACCTATAACTATTGTACTAGTATCTGGAAATTCCACATCTTCTTCACCCGGATTTTGAATAGCTAAATCAGTGGTTACATTCACACCTTCCTGTGGCAGGTCAACGTGATATAAGCACAGTTCACCTGGGGTTGATAAGTTTTGAACTAATTCTAATTCAGCTGGTTGAAAGTCTGGTGCCGAGCCCGTGAGTAGTGTCAATGTAGAATTTGACTCATCATCACATGGTATCTTTGCAGCTACATGTCCATTCAATATCTGGTATGGGGTGGTATCATATAGATGTATGAAACTCCCTCCTGGAATTATTTGCCCGGAAAGAAGCAATGCAGAAGAGTCTCTTACCACTGTACCACCGGGTTCCTGAGCTGTAGCAGGAGTTGTATTTCCAATATTCATGAAGACCATAGATGTAATTACTGTTGCTAAAATAGCTATCAACGGTTTCTTGTCTTGCACGGAATTGGTTCTTATATCTTATATATAACCTTTATAGTACATCTATCGATAAGATATATCTTCAATATCAGATGAAATTAAACGCCTATTTTACCTCTTTTCTTAAAGGTTCGACAATAAATATACCAAAGTTAGAAAACATAAACTAAAATATTTACTTGATAAATTGTCATCTCACTATGTGATCGAAGAAGAGATGATACACTCAACTAGTGACACATATTTTTATCCCATCTGATTGCTACCAATAAAAAAAATGTATTCAAGAATTTGTTGAAAAAAATTAAAATGCTTTATCATTTATTTTTCATGGTGATATTTCAATAATAATAATATTGTAATAGAGTCTGACTTGGTTTTCTATTATTTTTATATTTGAGGATATTCGCTATAAACCAGAAAACAAGGCCAAGTGTTAGAAAAATATTAGTCTTATCTTCTTCATTAGTATCTTTATCCTTAAAGAGAATCATTGCAGAAAGCCCTGCAGCAATAAGAGAATTTATTATCAATATCCAATTTGAATAGATTAATTTACTATCTAAGTCGGCTAAAACAATAATAGAATTTCCTATGACTATCGTAATAATTACTCCTAAAAAAAATATAGAGGCTTCAATTATTCTCTTTATTAAAATGATTATGATATCATTATAAAACGTTTTCTTAATGAGAATATTATTTTACAGTAGATTCAAAAACATATCATTTCCATCCAACAAATAATATTGTCAATAACTACTAGTGTGATATTTAATTGAATAAAGAATATCTTTACCTTTATCTTCAAACTTCATTTTGTATTGAAGAAAATTACTTCAAACTGTAGTTTTATTATTATTATAATCCATCAATTATAATATAAGATGAAATTGTAATGGTGATTTTATATTTTATATTTGCAGAAACAACTAATGCTATGCTATAAATTGAGCCTGAATTGTTTTAGAGAAATACTATTTTATTCCTGCTATAAATAAAAAGAACTTCAGTAATTTATCCTATATTATAACTCTCTCTCTAAGATTAAATAACAGAGCAAATGGTTATAGATCTATTTAAAATTATATTTTCCCTAAATTTCCTGATGCATTAGTACTTGTTTTTAGATTTGTTGGTGATACATGAGAATTCAGATTAGAGTCTCTTCAAAAAGTGGTGCCAGAGGGACTACTGAGCATATCGGCGCAAAAAAGTAATTTCCTAATATAACATAGACATGCTAGGCTTTAAAGTTTTTTTAAAATTCCCTGAAATGGTAAAGTGGGATCTGAATCCGGTTCTGCATAGATGTCTTATTAGCTTATCATATGAAAAGGCTTCAATGGTTCAGGTCGAATTCAGAACAAAATTCACATATTTTCGGGCCATAGGGATGTGACAAACATTGATTTGAATCTGAATATTTTATTTTGTTTGTAATCTTGAAAGAATCAAGGAATAGATAACAAAATGTTATTGAAATTAATTACGTATAAAGGGCGGTACCTTAAGGATGTTCTCTTTTGAACAATAATACATAAGATGTATTCTCGTCATATTAGAGAGCATCATATTTCTCTTCATCTTCTAGTTCTTGCTCTTCTGTTATGTTTTTTCATCTTCTTTTTCTTGCTCTTAGCAATTAAAATTTAGTTTTAGAAGGAAAGAAAAGAATCCACGCGATTAATATTATTTGCAGCTTTATGCTAAATACTATTATCATAGATAAAGATCTATCAAATATTTCTGTTTCTATCATCATATTCTAATTGTGTAATATATATTTGAAGCATGGTATCTAGTTTGATTACTAATGCAGATTGTAATACGACCCATAGGATGGTACTCTTCTGAATTTGAGTATTATACTACTATAGTTTCTCCTTTAATACAGCATTTATCAAAGATATTTGGAGACAATGTGCGTATCAATAGTGGTAGCTTGCAATCTTCTTCTTTACAATCATTATCATCATCAACAACAACAATGCCTCCAACACATCTATTTGATAAGGCTAGGAAACAATGGATATCAGATAGTTTGCTTGATTGGTTACTAGAATATAGTGAGCCAGACATTACCACAAAAGTACTTGCTATATGTGATCTCGATGCATATTCAGATGAACTAAATTTTGTATTTGGCGAAGCACATTTAGGAGGAAGAGTAGCAGCAATTTATCTTCCTAGATTAAGAGACGAATTTTATGTTCGCAAATCGGATAAAAATAACAATCTATTTGAACAAAGAGTAATCAAAGAAGCTGTACATGAGCTAGGACATACGTTTGGATTAAGACATTGTCAAATTAGCAGATGTGTAATGCATTTTAGCAATTCATTACAGGATACAGATTTCAAGGATGATAAGTTTTGTGAAAGATGCAATAAGATTCTAGCAGGTATAGTATAGGCTGTTGAAAGTATATACTTACTCTCATATTAGATTAGTATTATTATAATTACGATTATTATTATATACCTAATAGGAACTTTATCTGTCTCTTTTTATTTCCATTAGTAATAATATCACCACCCTCATCCCTAAGTTATCAAGATCTGGCATCTGAGCCAAGACCCATTGCAATGTTTCTATCTCTTTCCATAGGCTGTCATTAAAGCTCTTTTATGGGACTTGTGCACTTTTCCTTTCTTCTATATGTTCTGTTATGCAGTATTTCTTATAGATCTTAATGGTATTGATTGTGCTAGTGCTGATGCTGATTAGTTTGAGTCCAATAACGTGCTGTCATTATAATGCAAAATAAGATTTGAAGTACCAAACAGAGAGGGAGATAAGATGATGTCTACTTTCCATGCTTTTTTTGATTATGCTCTTGAAGCTTTTCTAAGGAATTAAAAGTCATGCTGCTGCTGCCATATTCTTTGCAGCGATATTGAATGCCAGCTGATGATGATGATGATGATGATTACTGCATGAATATATATGCACTATAATAGGATTGAAAGGCATGCAGATGTAACAAATCTTTTATATCGACAAGGGTATATTTGAAATTTATCATGTGCCGTTATTATTAAATAAGGATATTCTATTTACTAATTCTTGTAGTTAATATAATCATTTTACTCAGGAATATCTCCAAGGCTCATTGTTCTTCTTCACAGTCTAATAGACCAGAACAAGCTAAGTTAGATTTTGTTGGTTTAATAGCGTCTGTCTTTAGTAGCAGTATGTAATTACCGGTGCTGTTATCATTCAGTTGCATCATTAGTAAATCTTCCAAATACCACTATTGCTCCAGCAATTACTACTACCTGTAGTGTGATAGAGCAACTGTCTCTCCTGGTTTTGTTTCTCTCTGAGTCTTTATCTTTTTTACTGCATCTTCAAAATGCTGCATTGATACAATTGCTTTTGATGTATTTTTTGCTGCTTCTTCTGGACTAGGATATCTCTGAAGGTATTCATGCAATACCAGAGAAATTGCAGTATTAACAATTGCTGATACATCTGCACCACTAAATCCTTCTGTCTTATCTGCTATTTTCTTTGTATCTATATCTCGGCTAATGGGCTTGCCTTTTGTATGTATTTCTAGAATTTTTTCCCTTGTCTTCATATCAGGGTTTGGTACATATATTATTTTGTCAAATCGTCCTGGCCTTAAGAAAGCTGTATCAATCATGTCTATTCTATTAGTTGCAGCTATTATTACTACGCCGTGCATTTCCTGAATTCCATCCATCTCGGTGAGCAATTGAGATACCATCCTTTCTGTTCCTGTGTGTATTCCTACTCCTCCTTCCCCCATTCCTATGCCTCCTCTTGTTGGAGAGATTGAATCAACCTCATCAAAGAATACTACGCACGGTGCTGCTTGTCTTGCTCTTCTGAATATTTCCCTGACACCTTTCTCTGACTCTCCAACCCACTTGCTCAGCAATTCAGGTCCCTTTACGCTGATAAAGTTAGCCTCAGATTCTGTAGCTACAGCTTTGGCAAGTAGTGTTTTACCTGTACCAGAGGGACCATGTAATAGGATTCCCTTAGTAAGGGTATGTTTAAGCTCCTTATACAAATCAGGATATCTTAATGGCCATTCTACTGCCTCCTGTAATTCGCGCTTGACTTCTTCTAGTCCGCCTATCGCAGACCATGGGATATCTGGTGATTCGAGATAGACCTCTCTCATGGCAGATGGCATTACATCTCTTATTGCATTCTCAAAGTCATTATTAGATACTATTAATTTGTCTAATGTTTCAGGAGCAAGTTTCTCATCTTCCAAGTTAAGTTCAGGCAGCAATCTTCTCAAACATTTCATGGCTGCCTCTTTGCACAAATATTCAAGATCAGCACCTACAAACCCATGAGTGACTGCTGCAACTCTATCCTGATCTACATCTGTATCTAATGGCATGTTCCTAGTATGAATCTGTAATATCTCT
>DASQRW010000138.1:0-3792 GCA_035642715.1 Nitrososphaeraceae archaeon
AATTTGTCTATTTAATTGCATTATACTCAAATAATAGTGTGACTATTTGAACTGTTAATCTTAAGGTCTATAGCTATTACAAATAAACCTGACGATTGTGTGGATTAAGAGCAGAGCAGTATTTTGGCCGATCGGCTCCCATCTTACAATCTTTGTCAATTCAAGTAAGTCTGGATCTTCTTTTTTGTCTAGTTTATATTTTCGATATGTGTTGGATTGATTGGAGGAAATTCATACTTTTTTCTAAGTATGTTCTGAAAATTTAACTCCGAGGAATAATAAAATAAGATCGAAAAAAATGTTGTTATCCTTTCTCTTGAAAACTCGTATACCCATCAGAAAAATTGATTATTTATTGCAACCCATTTAAACTTGTCTGCCTCTTACCTATATCGGATAATAAAATGAGTAGTCAACCAAAAGAAGAAGAAGTATTGCAGGAATCGGAAACTGAAGAAGAATTAGTAGAAGAAGAAGATACACCAGCAAATTAATATTATTTTTGAGAGAAAGAAATTGACAAATTGGACCAATACCCATGTATATGAGTATAAGCGTTAATGTCGTCGACATATATACAATTCAGCTGTCTTTGGTGTTCTTCTCTATGATTTTTCTTTCTCCCATTTGTTCGTCTTCTTTATGATATTATATTATTGGCATTAGGTATAATTGATAGCTCATAGGTTAGTCAAGAATAAAAACAAAAGCTCCTAATACTGAGGGTATGTATGTATGCTGTAATAAATTGGGTTGCAAAATAGGAGTAAAATCTGTCTTATATCCTACCGAACCTGTTCATACAAGCAACACTGTTGAAATTGGCTGCTTTATATCTTAGAAAAGATTATACTTCTAAGAGAGAGTATATATCGTACAAATTCTATGGTTACCCTTCTATTAATAAGAACTAATGTATAGCGTATATCATGTCATCTTAGCTTAAGAATGTACGTAACTTTTCATATACCAAGGCTGTCTTTTCAACAAATGGTGAATGACCTGCGTCTTCTATTTTTTCAAATTTAGCTCTTTGGAGATTCTCTATAAACATACTAGCATATTCAATTGGTATAAGCTTGTCCTTTTCACCCCATATGATTAAACAGGGGATATCTTCAATTTGTTTTAACCTTTCTGATTCAAGCTGTGTTGATGTACTGTTATCGAAGGCTGATTTAAATGCATGCTTTGCGCCTGGCTTTTCAATTGTGTAATTAAACAAATCAACTAAAACAGGAAGCAGCCTTGAAGGACGCGCATACAGATCCTCAAATACCCTTTTGACCTTTTCATACCTTGATACTGGATCCTCTTGCATGGCTGCAACACGATAATCTTTGAGCAACGGAGTTGGCTCCTTAAGCATACCTGATGAATCTATCAAGACAAGCTTTTCTATTAGATTTTTATTCTCTATAGCGACTTGTGCAGAGCTATATAGCCACCCAATGAGTGGCCCACAATGCTTATCTTCTCATTCTCTTTTATTCCAATTCTTTCTCTGAGGAAATCAACAATGAATTTGCTAAATCCTTTGATTGTATAATCTGCTGTATTTGGTTTATCGCTTCCACCAAAACCTATTAAATCGACAGTTATTGTATGAAAATGTTCTGATAAAGCTTGTGGAATATCTCTCCAAGCAATCGATGATGAACCAAGACCATGTATAAATAAAACATGTTTATTTTTATCCTTTCCATATTCATAATATAACGTACCAACTTCTTTCCTATCTGGAAGGGGCATTTACAATGAACGTTAAAATTAGCACACTATGCTTTATCTAATTATCTATTACACTTATTGCTATGAAAAACCATAAAAGTTAAAAAAAGTCAAACCGATAATAATAATAAAAGATTGTTAAGTAGATGACTCCTTTACATATGGAATGTATTGTAATCCCACAGTTCGCTCTTATTGTTGTTATTAGGATACTAACGCTCTCTCTCTTTCCCAAAAATAAATCAATAAATGAGATAGATGTAGTAGTATATCTTGTTGTCCACTGAATTTGATTCTATTTCTGAATTAAAGAAATTACTTGATGCCAATTGCAAAATAGAAAAGGTACAACCTCCTATTATTGCTTCAGATACAGAAGTAAATATTGTAATTGTAACTGCAGTATGTCCTGATGGTAAAATACAAACAATCAAAGCTTATAGAGAAGAAGCAGCTGCTTTAAGGGAATTTATAAGAACTCATAGATAGGTAGGTAGGTAGATATCTTACTACAGGTATCACTACTACAAAGAAATAATCTGTCCATGCTTGTTTTCAACCAATACTACAGCATACACATGTATAATAATTGGCATTTATAATAACATAGATGGAATTTACCCAAAGTATAAGGTATTGCGTTGCTATAATAATAATAATTTTAGAATAACGCCAATCAGCACGAAATCTCCACTAATCATCAGCTACCACCACCAGATAGGATCGATACTTCATTGAAAAGCAATCAAAATTTTGCTAAATGTGGTATCCTAATTCATGTTCTTTCTCTTCTTCCTCATTATTGAATTCTAGATTGCAATAATGACACTTAATATATGGAATCAGTTTGATAGTAATTCTGTTAGGTTTACTATTATTATTAGTATTATGGCCTATCTTTCCTAAAGAGAGTACATGAAGTTCTTCTTTATATTGTTCTAATAATCGTCTTAAGGTATAATCCCATCCATGTTTTAAATCACCAAAATAATCTATTTCTGCTACTACTCTAATATAATCTGCTTTAGGATCTGTAACTGCAAGAAAATTTTGTGATTGATCTGTTGCAGTTGCATCATCTACTACTAATCTTAAAGCAAATTCGCTCTGATATTTATTTGTCCATAACTGTATCTTTTTATGTATTTTATTTTGACTGCTTAGTATAGAGCTTAAGCCTTTGATCTCAATACTTTTATCAGTTAGATTAAAATCAGTTAATGTAGTATGATTAGATGTTACCGATATTGAAGAGCCATTTTCTTCTTTTTCTTCTTTCGTCTCATTCCTCCTCTCTTGTTCTTCTATTTGATCTCTCTTGCTTGCATTATTACCAGTATTTGGTGATTGCATAATAGCATACTAACTAAATATGCTAATGATGATATATTTAAGATCTCGCTATAATCTTTCATTATCATCATCATAATTCTGACCAACCTTAAAGAGATAACATTATCAAACGGTATTGCCACTACAGCAAACATAGAAACATTTACTTTTTATAATGTTCCAGTTGGTATATACTAAAAGCATGCTTATTTGATCCGATTTTCCTATTGGTGTCTAGAGACATAGAACATATATATAGAATAAATAGTTCAAGCCAAAAAATTACATAATAAGAACTTGTTATCTAAGAACATTAACAATATAATATAATAATAAGCCAACTCTGATAATCATATATATGATGAAGAAAACAGTCACATCTTTAAAATTAGCAGTAATGTTACTTGCAGTCAACATTATAGTTAGTGTAGTTTCATTTACTGCTTATACAAATAATAAACAAGTTTATGCACAAAGTATTGATGATGCCAATACTAATGATGATAATGGTAATTCAATAAGTTTTACCGAGCCATTTAATTTAACCAATAATACTAGAGATTCTGTTTATGCGCAAATAGCTTCGTATGGAAAGAATGTGTATATGGTGTGGCAAGAAAATAATCCAGATCCTTTTGGTCATGGTAACAATGTCAATAATAACACAAACTACAACGGCGATTATAAAAACTACGACATCTACATAAAGAAAAGCACTGATGGAGGATT
>DASQRW010000139.1:0-4457 GCA_035642715.1 Nitrososphaeraceae archaeon
AAAGCAGATTTCTGCATCAGCCAATTGCATAGAATATTCGCCAAATTATAAACCCTGTTACTACTATCAATACAATACCAATAATCAGTTTCAAACTTCCTTCACTGAATCTATTGGTATATTTCGCTCCCATGTATCCTCCAAGCATTGCAGCAGGACCCATTGTGATCATTATCAGAAAGTCAACATTTCCGTTAATTAGATGTCCAACCAAACTAGATGCACCAGTTAAAGATGATACTGCTAAATTTGTTCCAATTGCTACTTTGGTTTCCATTTTTAATACAGAAATCATTGCAGGCAAACGTATACTTCCAATGATTAAGCCTACAAGTCCTCCAACGAATCCTATTCCAAATCCTATGAACGATTCAGTAAAAATAAATTGCTTGTTACAGACTCCTGAAATATTTGGAGGATTAGAAGGACTAGAACGAAGAGCACTACTAGGACCATGAATCAGATCCAAATTGTTGTTATCTTCTTCGTTGTTATTGCTTCTTCTCATCTCTTCGTCCTTTTTCTTTCTTGAACTCTTAATTAATACAAATGCTTCATACAAGACTATTATTGCTATAAGACCAAGTAACAGAGTAACAGGAATGTATTTTGTGAAGACGGAACCAAAGAAACCGCCAATAGAACCTGTGGCAGCCATAATTAAAAACGTTTGAAGAGAGATGTTTTTTTGTCGAAAATGTCTAATAGCAGCAGCAGCCGCTCCAAAAGTGCTTACTCCAATATTAGTCCCAGCAGCAACACTTACTGAAGAAGAAGAAGAGGAAGGAGAGAATGAAGATTCAACTCCTAAAATGATAAATGCAAGTCGCAATACTCCAAGGACAAGTCCAACCATTCCGCCTACAAATCCAACTACAAAACCCAATAAAACAAGAATGATAGCAATAACTAAATCAATATTAATGGTCTGGAGAAGCTTTCCCTAATAAAAGTTGCACGTTTGCTTATACTATGATTTTGGAACATGTATATTCAAACGCGTTACCATATCTTATAATCGAAAATG
This sequence comes from Nitrososphaeraceae archaeon, assembly GCA_035642715.1. Taxonomy (GTDB): domain Archaea; phylum Thermoproteota; class Nitrososphaeria; order Nitrososphaerales; family Nitrososphaeraceae; genus JAJNBK01. The sequence continues at coordinate 1,028 of DASQRW010000139.1, forward strand.
TAATGAAAATGAGATTATTCTGGCTGTTGCTGTTAATATACTCCTTAGTTGAGTTGTTGTATATTCTCTTCAATAATTTATTACTAGGGTCTAATTCAAAAGCACTGTCAAAATAATATTTTGCTCCCATATGATTCCCAAGACCGTATAATGATTGTCCTTTGAAGATTAATGCGTCAATATGTTTCGAATCCATCCCAAGTACTTTGTTCAAATAAAAAATGGCTTGTGTATCTTTCATGACAAATATTACCTTGACAAAGATTACCTTCAGAATAAGGAGAACGAATATGTGATAGCCGATTATGAAGTACATAAATTGCAGGTACTGGCTAGATTGAAGCATAAAGTAAACCATGCTATATCTAACAACCAACCATTATTCTGCATAGGTTTTCAGCTTGCAGACTTTAGTCTTTCAGATTTAAATATTAACAAGCGATTTACTAAACCTGTATATTTCTCTGGCTCACAGTTCTTTGGGTATGCAGACTTCAAGGAAGCTATTTTCCAAGAAAGAGCGGTTTTCTCTGACGCTTGTTTCCAAGGAAGAGCAGACTTCTTTGGAGCTTGTTTCAAAGGAGGAGCATACTTCGATAAAGCTCATTTCCAAGAAATAGTATTCTTCTCTGGAGCTAAATTTGAAGGAAAGGAGGCAGACTTTAATAATTCTGAGTTCTACGGTAAAACATACTTAGGACACTTCAATGGTAAAACAAAATTCAATTATGTATTATTTGAGGGAAAAGATAAGGTTATCTTTGACATAGAAAATCTCTCTAATGTTTGTTTTATGAACACAGACATAACAGGAGTTAGATTTAACGATAAGGCAAGATGGGGAGAAAAGAAAGTTGAATATAATAAATTCTGGGGAGGAAAGAAGGTTAAAGAAGATAGATTCAAGATAATAGATGAAAGGCTACTAGAAGGGAAAATCAAAGAGAAAGACGGTCATACATCAAAAGACTTCAATTTAGGCAGCATCAAGACTGTATATAGAAGTATTAGAGAGAATTATGAATATAGAATGAGATATGATGAAGCAGGCCAGTTCTTTATAAGGGAAATGGAATTGAAAAGAATGTATAGAGAAGTTCCATCAAAAGAAGAAGAAAATAGTCTTGAAATTAGAGAAAATAATTGGTTTAGAAGATCTTATTCTCTTTAACTGGTTGGTACTATCATCTATCATGATATGGAGAAAGTATATGGAGACCTCCACTTGCTGGTTTAGTTATTGTATTACTCTCAACATTGTTTTGGTTAACACAAAATAATCCACTTCTTCAACCTACCTAAAATGCCACTATAGTTATTAATGATGCAAATTTGAACTATACAACAAGTACAATGAACACTAATGGCTCATTGAATAATAATCAAGTAATAGATGAGAATAAATTGGTCAATAAAACAGCGAACTATTTCATTGGCTTTCAAAAGGCCGAAGATCCTTCACAGTGGTTAAAGGCATTTGAAAGAAGTCTTGCAGATTTTCTTCCCCTTCTTCCTACTGGAGATTTCAAGATGGGAATAATAGACTTTTATTAAAATCATTGGTGGAGCAGTTACCTTTGGTCTTACAGCTATAGCTCTGAGAAGAAGATTTGAAAGAAGATATAGACATTAATGATATTACCAAGGAAAAGATAACCTCTCCCTGTCTGATTGGTGGTTTCATTCTTAAAAGTAATAGTAAAAGAGATGAGATTCATCATATGAGTTTATTTCCAAATGAAGACATTCTTACTAAAGAAATTGAGTCATGGAAAGGTTTTGCAAATAGCCTATCTTCAAAAGAGGATAGAGAATTATTTCAAAATATGCTAAATGATTGTTACAACTATGCTGCTGCAATTAATGCAAAGGGTCAACCTTTTCCAGCCGAACCATTGATTATAGCCTTGCTGCTTTCACAACATATAAAATGATAGACTGGCTAACAAAACAAATTTCAAAACAGGAACCACTTGATAATAATAATAAAGAAGTTAAGCGTTTTAAAGAAGAAGAATTAGGTAGAGAAAATGCACACGATTACATAAGAAAGAATAAAAGAATTCATTATATTGACGATGAGAGTAGTAAGGGGCATTGCGAAACAATAACAATTTACCTTAGATGAATTCTCTAGCGGATAGATAGATGACCGAAATTATGTTCTTTCTCCCATTCATAGCTTTGTGTGTCATTATCTTTAGCAACAATCCAAAAATCATAATTTCCACCAATACGATCTCCTGCCTCATTAAGTTGTATTTTCCCTGATATGCCATCAAATGATTCCGCAGTTTTAACAACGATCTCTTTAAATGATCTGGTTAAATTTTCATCACCATAGTTAAACGTAGTATTATTTTTATCAAGGCTTAGCGATGCTATCCAATAAGAATCATAGGCTAGTGCAGGATATGTTATTGAACTTACTTCATGTAATTGTTTTTCTAATACTTCTTTCAGATCATGAGATTTCTTTGACTCACTATCTATTGAATATAAAGGATTAGAAAGATTTACTTTCATTGCAAATGATGCTGAATCAACATTCTTTGTTATCTGATGATTTTGTGCTATTTTATCACTGCCATACCACCTTACTTTCCCTAGGTCTTCATAAAGGGTGGATTGGATTAAAATAGGTGTTATCTCGTCAAAAGAGATTACATATACACCTACAGAATTAGCACCGTATTTTTTTACTGCATCAGAGACTATTGCATTTAATTTTTCTAATGCTTGATTCCACATTAAGAAATTTATCCTATGTAAACTGGTGGCAAATTTGCCTGTGTAAGGTTTATAATTAATACCTTCTTCTACTTCTCCTCCTAGTTTTTCAAAATAAGATTTAGTAGATTTATAGAGCTCATTTCCATATAGACCACCTCTCCAAATGGGAACAATAACTTTTATACCGTCACTAATCATTCTTTCTGCAACTATTTTACCTTGATGTGTATCATCAGGAACTAACCGAAAAAGATTGTCTCCTTTGATAGAAAGTAATGACGAAGTACTGGAGTAACTAATAAGGATGATGTTATTAGCATCTGCATATTCTTTGGCAGCGTTAACTGTATTACCGATTGCAGGTCCTACAATGATTTTTGCACCATTTTCATGCAATTTTTTTATTGCTACGAGAGTTTCTTCTGGACTTGTCTTTGAATCTGCCATTAATAAAGTGAAGTGTGGCGATGATGAAGAAGAATTAATATCTTCAAAATATTTGTTTACATCATATTCAGCTTTTTCTAATGCTACCTTGATAGGTTTACCTATAGAAGAAAAGGAACCTGTAAATGGTAAAATGGCACCAACAACAAATTCCTTTCTACCGTCCTCATTATACTTTGATAAGAGTTGAGCATTAGAAGAACTCTTTTTTATGAAAAAATCTTTATTTTCATCACCGCTAAAAACATTT
>DASQRW010000140.1:0-6580 GCA_035642715.1 Nitrososphaeraceae archaeon
AACTTCTAACTTACGCATTGTTGCATAAGTATGAAATCCATTTCTCGCCAATATAAGGGAAGTTTCAAATCCTATACTAGAGGAGCTGCCTGTAATAATTGCTACTTTTTCTTCGGCCATATAGTTGCGGCATAATTGAATTATATAAATTAGCAAGTTTACAAAATATACAAAAATTCCTATTTGTTCTATTCCTAGAACAAGTCAACTACAAATTATAGGAATTAGTATACAATGAAATTGATGTCTCCAAAGTTATGTCACAATAGTTCATTGGATAGTCTATCGGTATGCCTAATGTATTCTTTCAGCTAGAAGAAATGCTGTAAGCAAATCTAAACGACAAGCTTCAGGTTCATATAGGCCGGTCAATGGGTCATGTACAGTCTAAAGTTTGTAATTAACGGTTATAAGTAGAAGAGTATAACCATATCCTCCTTTAACATTTCCTTTACTGTCATCTATTGTCTCCAAGGATCTTACCGATGTTATGTAAAATGACGATTACTAGAGTTAACACAAGACTTATTCCAAATAGCTCTCGATAAAGCTTTGATAACTCTTTCATGAAAAAGATAACTGAAAATAGCGATTACTAATGTAAGTGTAGATCATCTGCTTAATTTGATATATATATGTATATTTATATATATATATAATATTATATTGGTCATCATTTCATTTTTAGGGTATAGTACAGATAGAAATTACGACCATCGTTGAGTCGAGCGTTGCGTTCCTGTACCTTGTCTTGAATTAAAGGTTGTCTCTCTTGGTGGATGGGGGCTATCATTTTCATGTCCTGGATGTGGACTTATGTACAACCAGTATTGCGAATTTGTGATTGCATTTTTACAAACAGGACAAATTGCATATCCACCACATTTATGATATCCTATAAAGTCAGAACAGATTGTTAATCTGAATTTATCACAATTATTATTTTGCAAAATATATTTAGTATTCAGTAACAGAGAGTACAATTGGGATGTGTCGATTTTATTGATTAGTCATTTCATCCAAATGTTAATAGTAACTGCTGCAACCAAATAGTCTCAAGACCTGGATACGACTTTTTTGAAAGGATGAGGAAATAATTCATCCAGCTTGTAGTTAGATGTATCTTTGTCAACATATACTGTTAGACTGGATATTCTACAAAACTCTGCAAGTACCTGTCGGCACGCTCCGCATGGAAAAATTGGTTTATCACTAGTGGAGGAAATTGCTATAGCTTTAAATGAAGTGTAGCCATCTGAAACAGCTCTGAATAAAGCAACTCTTTCTGCACATATTGAAAGGCTGTAAGAAGCATTTTCTATATTACAACCAGTAAATATTTTATTGGCACCAGCTTTTATTGCTTCTATCGCTGCACCTACTTTGAATTTAGAGTAAGGGCTATAAGATTGCAATAGCGCTCCTCTTGATGCTTTGAATAGTCTTTCTCTTTGATCCGTAATAATCATAATAATCTATATCCATCGATATATGAATGTCATCCTTATGGAAAAGGCCATTAAGAATACAACACAGAACGCATATGTTTTAATTGGTTAATAGAAAAAAATAGCCTTAATTTTTTGTAAATGTATGAGTATTACTTCTCTGTTCTTATTGACACCTGATTGCGTATTAGACTACAGATAGGAATAAGAGAGATACAGAGATAACAGAGATAGCATACCAGTAACGGACATAACAAATAATAGAAAAAATGGCGGGTCTTTTAAATTATCATTCTTTAATCTATAACAGATAGAAAATGTTCGTAAAGAAAAAAGGAGATGATTATTTTAGATCTTTATAGAATTGTTCTGCTCTTACAGCTATCATATAAGATTTTAATATGATAATAAAATTATGAGACATCTATCTAATAACATGCCTTTCAGTAACTAGTGATTAATATTAATCTCTTTATTCTCGATTTTGTTTTAGTGCAATAAAGTTGATTTCCTTAATCTAACTTACTCATCTACTTTTTTTGTTACTATAATCAAACTTGATTATTTAATAAAGCAAGGGGCGTTAAATGACATAATAAAAATAGATAAATGCATAGAATAGGTAATACATTCGGCAGAGTTTAAAAGATATTCTCTAGTCGTATCGTACTTTTTAAAGGCATATTAAGGAAGGCATTTATATTTATATAAATATATAAATATATAAATAAATAAGCATCTATATTATCACAAATTATCAATTAGATTTTAGATAAAATAAAGATATATCAGATGCTGAATTTGTTGGTTTCTTATTACTAGGAGCCTCCACCACTAGTACTATTTAACATAATGGTATCACCAAATGTCTCTCCACTATCTGTACTTGCTCTGAAATATACCTCCCTCGTACCAGTCTTGTTATCCCACCATGTTACATATACATTGTCTTCAGATGCAGCAATATTGGAATCTTCTGAACGTCCCATAGCATTGCTTAAATTAATGGTATCACCAAATGTCTCTCCATTATCTGTACTTCTTGCAAAGAAAACTTCCCAGTTACCAGTCTTGTTATCCCACCATGTTACATATACATTGTCTCCAGATGTAGCTATAGGTGCCAAAAATAGTGGAACAAATCTTGTCTGCTCTTGTGCATTAGCTGTGTCTATGGATTGTATAGGGGTCATAATAATGATATTTGCTGACAACAATAGCAGTATTGTTTTAGATATCAATAATTTGCTTATGTTACCTCTTTTAGTTCTGTATATTCTCATTATTTTATTTTTACAAGTTTTTATTACATATATATTATTCTCTAGTTTTATTTAGATTTAATTTTCTTATCTTTTTTTGTTTGAGTATGCCATCATAAACTATGCATATATCAAGAATATAATTCATATATGATAACGAGGTAAAAACATAAATCATTTCTAGAGACTAGAGTGATTATTATTATTAGTCAAGTTTTTATTTATTTATTTATTTATTTATTTCTGTTCTTGTTGCGGCTTTTTAAATAATCAATCAAATATGTTGTTAGTCCTCCAGCCAATCCTGCTCCAATTAAATTTATAGGACCTCCATATACACTCCAAAAGTCTCTCAATTGCTCTTGAACAGATAATGGTTCTACTACAGATATTGTCAAATTTGCTGACTCAATTTTATGTCCTTTTGTTAAAATATCTGTTGAATTTGATGGCAAATTCACATTCGAGAATGTAATGAATTTATAATATGGGAACGTTGAGCCTGTTGATATATTTGCTCTTATGGGTATTACGTACTGTCCAACCTGTGCATTCTTTGGAACATCAATTTTAAAAGCTGCAGGTTCGATGCCATAAGAAGATTTGTTTAACTTGTCTCGGAGGAATTCTAATTCTATACTCGAATAATTTTCGACAGGCATAAAATCAATGACATTTTGCACAAAACCAGTTGTTGATTTCAGTTGTGTTCCAATAATTTTTTGTTCGCCTTGTCTTACTATGACAGGGTTTGGTAATGTTGATATACTATATACGGGCGGTGGTATATCGACCCACGTACTAAGGTCTATTTTCCTGTCAGAATTATTATATATATAACCTGCATACAACATTGCTCTGTACGGATTAGGAGAAAGTATGTCATCTAAATTTACAGATAACTGCACATATCTTTCATCTCTATTATAGAAACCAGTGTAGTTCTCTTGTATATCGATTGTTCTACTATGAACAGGCGATGAATACTCTATGATTCCCTTATTCCATGTTTGAGTTTTGTTACTCCATTGAATTTCTATTAGGTAGTCAACTCCTTCCTTTCCAGTTTCTTGATTAGAGTCTGCATCAATTAATATTCCATAACTTACAGCCACATTGCTTCCATTGGCGGATGGCTTCTCCTCAAATCCAGAAGCCAACCAAAGTGTGGCAATTAAAACCGTTCCATTACTAAAGTAAGTAACCCTTTGAATATCGGTCGATTCGTCTAGTGTATCGTTATACTCATCCTTTGTCTGGCTTTGTCCCATTCTATTTAAATAAATGCCGTCATGGGCTTCATCTGTGATTTCCTGACGATTAAATGCAGGCGAGGCAGCGAAAACCTCGTGATATAGAGGTTTATCTATTGTTATAGTAATTAATAAGAGTAAAAATATTATAATAATATCATCTGAAGTAATCGACGTATGCATAATTTAATTGCTATATGCCATCTAGAGGTACATAATGTTTCTTTTCATTTTCTTCTTTGTTGACATAGTAGATTAATTAACCAGATGGTAACGTCCAAGCATTTTTATTATTATTATTGAAAAAATAACTTTTTATTAGATGCGTTTAGACCTAAAACCTAAGTTATATTGGTTATTTTGATAGATTTCATACCATATAACGAAGTACTTTGCCGAAGTACTTTGCAGGGCCTAAATATTATGTTATTATGTCAAATTTGTTTGCATTGAGATCCATTTGAGGTAGTATATCATTGGTGTGATAGTTAAAAAGAAGATTGAGTTGATGATACACATACACACTATCATGCATTAAAAGAGATGCTAAAGATTACTCCATAATGTATATTCCTATCATTGTACATGTGGAAGGCTATTAATCGAGTATAGACAGCATGTAGGAAAAATTCATTCATTCATTCTGGAGTTAGGAATACTATTAATGTCTCGGAAAATGTTTGAAAATAACCGACCATAAAAGGCAATTCCATTTTTATTTATGGTCAATCTTATTCAAATTGCTTTGCTTTAGACTATGCAAAAAATTAAGCCTTACTTCATTGTTTCGTTCCTTCAGATAGTAACGACTGGATTGCCTTTTCTGTTTGATCATAATCCCCTTCACCAATGTGGTTATATCTTATGAATCCTTGCGTATCAATAAGATAATCTCTAGGCCAATATTGATTTCCGTAAGCATTCCATGTTCCGTAATTATTATCTTGTATCACTGGATACTCTATATCATAGCTCTTTACTGCTTCTTTTACATTACCAATATCCTTTTCAAAATCAAACTCAGGACTGTGAACGCCAATAATTGTGAAATCCTCATCGGCATATTTCTTATACCACCCATTTAGGTGAGGGATAGTATGTTTGCAGTTAATACATGTATACGTCCAAAAATGAACAAGTACCACCTTCCCTTTCAAGTCTGTTAGCTTTAAGTCAGGATTTGTATTCAGATAGCCTGTAATATCAGTAAATTCTGGAGCTCTTTTAAATTCAGAGTTGTCTGTTTTATATTGGACATTGTGGATTTGATTCTTGTTTATACTTTCATATATCATATAAATAACTTTTGATTTTGCTTGTTGTTGTTGTTGCTGCTTGTCTTCTGATGGTGCTGCTGCTTCTTTTAACCCATTAAAAAGCATTGCAGATGTCATCACAACAGCCAATGACAAAGCCAGGATAACTGAAATAGATCTATTTGTGGTATCTCTAGTCATATTACAAACCGTTCTCCCTCTGCATTATCAGAGCGCAAATTCTCAAAACCGAGAATAGCAAATTATTATTAATGCTAAGCATAAAACTTTACTATTCTGTCTATATATATATATATTAACATTTTTTCCAGATTAGATCCAGAATTACAAATTAAAATTAGTCCAGCTAATGCTTTTAATCAATAGATATCTAATTAGGTATTGTAAAAATAATTGAAAAGACTTAAGGGAAAAGTAATAACTCATACACATAAAAGCACCATTCTTAAATCCAATCCTTTAAAGGATCCTTATGTAAGAGAAGTTATCATATATCTTCCTCCAGGCTATTCCGAGTCTTATTCAAAAGGATACGTGACAGTCTTTGGATTGGCAGGCTTTGGCGGCAATGGAAAAACGCTGTTAAACTCTGATCCTCTGGGGGAGAACATCGAAGCCCGCATGAATAGATTGATCTCAGAAGGAAAAAGTGGTCCAATGATCCTGGTCTTAGTAGATTGCTTTACAAGGTTTGGAGGAAATCAGTATATTAATTCGTCTGCTACAGGAAGATATGAAGACTATGTTATAAATGAAATTGTGCCTTTTGTAGATAAAACATATAACACATCCCACCATGCGGTCTGGGGAAAATCTTCTGGAGGTTATGGTGCGCTTGTGCTGGGTATGCGCCATCCAGAAATATTTCAGGGATTAGTGGACCATTCTGGAGATGCAGCTTTTCACTATTGTTATCTTCCAGATTTTCCAAAGGCTCTTGATGCTTTTAGGGCGGCAGATGACAGCCCAAAAAAGTGGCTCGAAAAATTTTGGAAGAAACCTAATCGACATCAAAAAAGCGATGGTCCTCCATTGAATATATTCGCAATGGCAGCTCATTATTCGCCGAATTCTAATTCAGAAAATATGGGTGTGGATTTACCTTTCGATATTGAGACAGGAGAGATGTTAGAAAAAGTCTGGAATAGATGGCTCGCCTGTGACCCGGTGAGACTGATTGAGAAATACCGAAGTAATCTAAAAAAGCTAAAATTAATATTCATAGACTGCGGAACAAGAGACGAGTTTAATCTTCAGTGGGGTGCAAGGATACTACACTCTAAACTTAAGAAGATGAATATCAAGCATTATTATGAAGAGTTCGATGATGGTCATATGAA
>DASQRW010000141.1:0-51405 GCA_035642715.1 Nitrososphaeraceae archaeon
CTTACCTGTTGGCAAAGGTTCTTGACGACTTACCTTGTACTTCTTTACTATCTCATACAGAGGAAGACCAATGAGAACATTTGCACCAACCTGCTGAATATCTGACTTTGGTATATCGTATCTGTCGTCTCCACCTCCAAACACTACAATTTTGTCATCAGTTTCTCTTATAACATGGCCTATGTGAGGGGAATCTAATGCCTTTACACCTTTGTTAAAATATTTGCCAGATGTCATTTATTATCACTATCTTTTAACATAAAGGATAATATAAGTAATTTTTGTTAAAGGAAAGAAAAAATCTTCTTTCTATCGACTGACATAATGATGCATAACGACGATCTGGAAAAAAATCAATAAATTATATATTATTATAATTGTAATTTATAATAATATTCTTCTCAATTGCCAAGAGAGATTATTCTCTTAAGAATAGCCTACTGAATTCATTAATTACCGCACAGATATCCTTAAGAGGGCCATTTGAAATTCTTAGGTTACTTTTCTACCCATTTTCATTATAGAAAAATTTCTTCTACTACTCCCAATTCATACATAAGCCAACCGCCTATCATTAGGGTTGTAACTCCTGCTACGTACTTTAATACAAAATTGAGTTTAGCAGATCTCTTGGCCTTTGCAAACGGCAAACCAATGATTGTGCTGAGTGCCATCATACTCAAAATTGAACCCGCACCGAAAATTGTAATGTATGCAAGACCAAGAGGAATTGAGCCAATTGTTGATAGAACTACTAACATTAATGCTCCACTTCCTGCCATGCCATGTATCATCCCTACAAGCAATGCCTTATGTCCATGTTGATGTTCTTTCTCATAATGATAGTGGTTATGCTCATGAGTATGAATGACATCATATTCTTTATGTGAATGAGGATGGCTATGTGTTTTATCGTGATGCAGCAAACCTTTTACGAATTTGCCTATATTGAATCCTGTTAATGTTGTTATCGCAAGATATACTAGCATAACTCCAACGCCAAATTCCAGAGTATTACTTACTTTTTCTGGTATATTGATTGCAAGAATTAATACAATCAGTCCTGCAGCAAACAGCGATGCTGTATGTCCTAATCCCCATAATGCTCCTAAAACTGGAGCTTGCCTGAGTTTCTTTTTCTCATCCGAGGCAATTAGCATAGAAACAGCTGCTATATGGTCTGCCTCTATAGCATGACGTAATCCCGTAATAACACCAAGAAGTAGGATACCGATAGGTGCTGAAGTGTGGATATTCTCTTCTAGAGTTTGTAAAACAAAAAATATAGGATCTAATAATGTATAAAATAATTCTAAAACCAAACTCTAAATTGTTATTGTTTCCATAGTATTAATTTTTTAATGATAATGAATACTTTAATACTAAACATAGATATGAACCTGTAATTCAGAAGCTATAGCCTTAGTATATAGCGAATGCATTATTGCAAAAAAAGAACGATAAAAAGATCTGGTGGTGCTGATTAAGAGCTTATTAGTCGACATCGACTAAATTAATTTTGAATGTAAGACATATACTAATTAATAATATGGTAATAACAAGTCAGCCGATAACAAGCAATAAATTTGCTCCCTAAGAGCATATCAAAAAATGATTGAATGTATAAAAAAGATAGACAAGTAAGCGTTTTATTAATATCATATTTTAATTCATGATCCATACCAAAAATAATACCTATGGAGTGAAGATAGATAAATAAATAAATCCTTAGAAATAATTAAAAGAATTAATATTCTTACAATAACCTAACTTTCTTACAATCATCTAATACAATGAAAAATTATTTCGATGTGAAAGGAAAAGAATGGGTATAAATAAATGCCGACTTATTAGCAAATCTTCTTCTCTTTGTCTCAAAACTTATGCAACACCTAAGAGAAGAAATACAATCTGTTAATAAATCAGTTAATAAATCAATATATTTTACAAATCATTAAAGAATACTTCATCAGAAGAAAAATTCATGGCAGTCCCAAATTATGCTACAGGAGATCCAATACTGGACTTCTTCTTTACTCTCTTCAATGGAATTTCTGAAGTCCCCTTATTTAGTTCTCCAATAACAGGAATACTCATACTAGCAGGAGTATTTCTGGCATCAAGAAAAGCAGGTGCAATGATGGTCTTATCAGGATTAATAGGCGCTGGAACGGCTATTGTTTTAGGTGCGCCATATGGACTTGTAGCTTTTGGATTATTTGGCTACAACTCTATTTTGACTGGTATGGCATTGTGGTCTGGTCCTTTCGTGAAAGCAAATAAAGCTACCTTCTTCTTATCAGTCTTTGGTGCGGCAGCTACTGCGGTGACATGGTTGGCAATGGCCCATCTTATGGGAGATTTGTTTATCCTAGATGGGATTACTAATTCCTGGGCGATTCCAGGCTTTACATCTTCCTTTATTTTCACTACGTGGGCATTGATGTATGCTAGTAAGAGATTTGGACACGATATATGGCCAGGACCACCTCCACCTCCGCAAGAGGAAGAATTGATTAAGGAAAGTAGCAATCCAGTTCAAACTCAAGATAAAAATTTCAAATGGACTGCAAAAGAATTCATGATAGCTACCCTAAAGGGGGTATCACAAGTTACATTTGTTGAGAATTGGAAGACAGGAATATTCTGGGTTGTTGGTCTTACACTTGCATTTGAACTTGCACCCATTCTTACAGGACAGAATAGACCATGGTTTACAAACGGTTATACATCGCAATGGAATGAATTCTCTCCGCTTTATTTGGCTGGCTTAATGGCACTTATAGGTTCAGGTATAGGAGTAGCCCTTGCAATCCTTACAAAACTACCAACAGCAGAAATAAGATTGGGATTACATGGATTTAATCAGGTACTTGTCATGATAGCTCTAACTAGTTTTATTCCCCTTACTCCCCAATCATTTCTGATAGCTGTATTTGCTACAGTAGCATGTAGCGTAATTGTAATGCCAGCTCTACAAAGATTTTTTGGTATATGGGGTCTACCTGCTCTGACAGGACCTTTTGTATTTACTGCATGGGTGTTCTTACTAGGAATATCTGGTTTCGAAAATATCCCGGCAGGAATTGGATGGTCAAGGCCACCCTAGATAGAATAAAAGGAAGAAAAGCTTCTCTCCTCTTCTTTTATTAAATAGATAATAGAATATACCTTTACATATAATTTATTCAGAGCAGTGTTTACATAAGTTAATGAATCAATTTGAATTTGAGCAATTTTTAAAATTTGCAGAGGAAGAGACAGTATCTGCCAAGTCCGATTCAGAAAGAATTCAAGACTTTATTTTATGGTGTAAAAAGAACAATTTTGAAGAAATTATTTTAAGATTAAGCTCTGAAGAAAAAGGAGGATGGAGTAATAATTTTTGTCTTGACTTTACAACTACTAGAATAATAGTTCGCAAGAAGAACTTTCTCAATAAGTTTGTAGACTTGGGCTATGTTGCAGGATTAGCGCCAATTCCTTATATGATATTATCAAAAAAAATAAAGCGCTCCTATGTGAAGAAACAACATAATGATCCGTCAGAGGATATAATAAAAAGAGATCGATCCAATTACTATATCCCATACACAGATATACAGCAATTTATTATTAGAAAGGGAATAGAAACAAGGGTAACAAACATGGTCGGTACTATGATAATGAAAAATTTTCTCAAAATCAAGACAGTAAATAATAAGACATATGATTTTACATTACCTGTAAATAAAAATGGAAAATTTGAACAAATACATTTTTGGCTAAGCGTTGTGCTCCCAGTCAATGTGACAAAGTTAGAATGAAATTCTAGTCGACATCGACTAAATAAAAGGCTATCTAGAAGAAATTCAGTATCAAATAACTCTGAGAAGCATAAATTATTTTATATATATGTTAATTTTTTGAACTTTAAAATAACTCAAGTTTTTACTATATTTTGAGGTATATTAGAGAATTGATGTTAGCGCCAAGAGAAATTGATAAAATGATGATTTGGACTGCTGCGCAAATAGCAGAAGGAAGAAAGAAAAAAGGTATAAAATTGAATTACCCCGAAACAGTTGCTTATATAGCAAATTATGTGGTAGAAGGAGCTAGAGAAGGAAAGAGGGTAGCCGATCTCATGAACTCGGCAAGAACAGTATTGAAGAGAGGCGACGTTATGGAGGGAATACCAGAAATGATACATACAGTTCAAGTAGAAGTCACATTTCCTGATGGCACCAAATTGGTAACGGTGCACGACCCTGTTCAATAGGTGATATAAAAATGGTAATTAAAAAATCAAAGTCCCGAATTAAAAAAAAATTCCAAAGCGGGAGGTTCATAGAGCAATGACTCCAGGCGAATATCTTCTGTCAGCAAATCCTATTACTTGTAATGGAAATAAAAAAACTATCAATATTACTGTAAAGAATACTGGTGATAGACCTTGCCAGATTGGTTCTCATACACACTTCTTTGAAGTAAATAAAGCACTCGACTTTCCTCGTGAAAAAGCTTATGGATTCCGATTAAATATTCCAGCAGGGACTTCAGTAAGGTTTGAACCAGGAGATTCAAAAGAGGTAGAATTATGTGAATTAGGAGGTAAGCGCATTGTATATGGATTCAATAGTTTAACCATGGGAGGTCTAAAATCTTCAAATATCAAGAACGCATCACTTCAGAAGGCAAGACAATGGGGATTTAAAGGAGCATAGGAGGAGAGAAAAGAGAAATGGTTCTAAAATTAACTCGTAAACAGTATACAGATCTATATGGTCCTTCTTCTGGAGACAAAATCAGACTAGGAGATTCAGAATTATTGATAGAAGTAGAAAAAGATCTTTTAACACCAGGAGACGAAGTTGTGTTTGGTGGAGGAAAAACAATAAGAGATGGGTTGGCGCAAGCTTCCGGTGTCACAAATGCAGATGGTGCTCTTGATTTTGTAATTACAAATGCGGTTATTGTAGATCCTGTGCTAGGAATAGTTAAAGCTGATATTGGAATAAAGGATGGCAAAATAGCTGGAGTTGGAAAATCAGGCAATCCCCTTATCATGGATAAAGTAAATACAAAGATGATTGTTTCAGCATGCACTGAAGCTACAGCTGGTGAACACACTATTTGTACTGCAGGACACTTTGATACACATGTTCACAATATATGCCCACAACAGTACATAGACGGTATTAGCAATGGTATCTGCAATATGATAGGAGGGGGAACTGGTCCAGCAGATGGAACGTGTGCAACAACCTGTACACCTGGAGTCTTTAACATGAGCAGAATGTTAGAAGCGATAGAAGACACACCTATGAACTGGGGATTTTTAGGAAAGGGGAATGATTCTCATCCGTCTCTAGCAACCCAAATGGAGCAGATAGAAGCAGGAGCATGCGGACTCAAAGATCATGAAGACTGGGGAACAACTGCTTCAGTATTAGACGCCTCTTTAAAAGCGGTAGACGCGACTGATACACAGCTAGCCATTCACACAGACTCGATAAATGAATGCGCCTACGTAGAAGATACTATAAACGCGATTGACGGTAGAACTTTGCATACATATCATACAGAAGGTGCCGGCGGCGGTCATGCGCCAGATATTATGAAGATTGCTGGAGAATCATTTGCACTGCCATCTTCAACAAATCCAACGAGACCTTACACGGTGAATACAGTAGATGAGCATCTTGACATGTTGATGTTCTGTCATCATCTTAACCCTGCAGTTCCGGAGGATGTCGCATTTGCAGAGTCAAGGATAAGAGCTGAAACTATTGCGGGAGAAGACGTTTTACATGATGAAGGTGTCTTGAGTATGTATTCATCGGACAGTCAAGCAATGGGAAGAATAGGCGAAGTAGTAATACGCACATGGCAGACTGCAGACAAAATGAAGAAGATGAAGGGCAAATATAAAGAGGAGACAGGCGATAATGATAATTTCAGAGCAAAAAGATACATTGCAAAGACAACAATTAATCCTGCAATAACACATGGTGTTTCAGAATATCTAGGATCGCTTGAAGTAGGCAAGTATGCAGACATAGTGATGTATCCAATGGCATTCTTTCCTGCAAAGCCTAAGATGGTATTTAAGGGTGGATTCATAGCGTGGTCAATTATGGGGGATCCAAATGCATCTCTCCCAACACCAGAACCAGTGTACTACAGACCAATGTTTGGAGCATTAGGAAAGGCGGCGAATAAAACATCGTTCACTTTTATGTCAAAGAAAGCCATTGAGCTAGGAGTACCTGAGAAATTAGGTTTGGAAAAAGTGATTTTGCCCGTAAAGAATTGTAGGAATATTAGCAAACAGGATATGATGTGGAATGACAAGACTCCTGAGATATCAATAGATCCAGAGACATACGAAGTAAAATTGGATGGACAAATTGCAACTGTAGATCCTGCAAAGGAACTCTCTTCAGCACAAAGATACTTCATGGCATAGTAGGAATTTAACAAGAAGAACAACAATAATAATAATAGCCATAGCACCAACTACTATGGCTGGAAAATACTTTCCTCTTTTTTATTATCCTTTTTTGATATATCTTTATTTTACTCTGTGGTAGAGAGTAATATCTAATGTCAAATCCTAATTATGGTGTATGGAGGCCTATGGCTGAGAACATTGAGTTCAATGCATTAGAGTCCAATTCCAATGCAGTGATGGCTGTGGCTGATACGGTACGAACTACCTTAGGACCTAAGGGATTAGATAAGCTACTAATAGATCAAGCTATGAACAGACATATATCAAACGATGGTGTAACAATCTTGCTCTCTCTACGCGCAATACATCCAGTTGCAAGAATGATTGTAGAGATAGCAGAAAGACAGGAGCAATTAGTTGGTGATGGAACAACGACTGCAGTAGTAATGGCAGCTGAAATGATAAAGGAAGGCAAGAGACTCATCAAGGAACTAGGAGTTCATCCAACAAAAGTTGTAGAAGGTATAGAGAGCGGAGTCAATCATGCATGTCAGCTTTTAGAAGAAGAAGCCAATAAGATTACTCTAAATGAGATTGAATTAGAACACGTAATCAAGACATCTCTATCATCAAAGCTGGATGGAGAAAAACTCTCTTCACTAGTAATCGCAGCGCTGAGATCGGTAGGAAAGAATGCAATGTATAATGGATCCTACAACTTTGATAAGGCAATCATGGTTATTAGAAGAACCAATATGGAGGACAGGATCATCAATGGCATAGTACTAGAGAGAAAAAGAATGGATCCTGAGATGCCTTTAGAAATAAAAGAAGCAAGGATTATGATTGCGAAATTAGATTTAAAACCGGTTAAAGAATCTTGGCTTAAGGAGAACAGCAAGTATGAAGAAATACTTAGTATGGAAAATGATAGGGTTATCAAATCAAAAGAAATAGTCAATGCTATGCTAGCAACTGACGCAAATACCATCTTGATAGCGTCACCTGAAGTAGATCAAGTTATAGAAGATCTTCTTGTAGCAAGAAAGGTATTTGTCGTACGTATATCTACAGAAGAAATTGAATATCTGTCACGATATACTGGCGCCAAGAGTGTCAGAACGCTTGAAGATCTAAAAAAACCTGATATTATAGGCAGAGCAGGTCATATATATGAAGATGAGGATAATGGAGTAATATACATAGAGAATGGTTTGAGTAGAAATATGGTTACCATGATTGTATCTGGAACGACCAAAGAGACATCTCTTGAGCGATGGAGGGCTGCTATAGATGGTGTAAATGCTGCCGAAGCAGCTCTTAATAAAGGCGTTGTTGCTGGCGGGGGCTCTGCGGAATTACATGTCATTGAAAAAGTAAATAATATGAGATTGAAGGGTCTCGAACAGGTTGGTCTTGAGGTTGTCACCTCAGCTTTAGAGAGCATTATGCGCCAGATATTAACAAATGCAGGCTTTAATGGATTAGAAAAGGTTATGGCAGCAAAAGCGTCGCCTAGTGGTTTTGGTATTGATATTAATTCAGGCGAAGTTGTAGATATGTGGAAAAAAGGTGTCCTTGATCCGTTATTAGTTAAGACGATGGCTCTTCAGGCTGCAGGAGAGATATCTAAATCTGTTTTAAGAATAGACAAAAACCTAGCAGCAGAAGATCTGAGTCAGCAGGCAGTATCAGAGATAAAAAGGTGATTATATAAGATAATGTTGGTTCGTCACTGCGTTGAGGAGTCTAATGTTGACGAGAATTTAATCGTAATAGATCCAACAAAAATAAGACATGGAATCGTCCTCGCAGGTAGACTTCAATCAATGTCAGGTTTAATCGATCCTGCGTCACATCTTAATCTTGATTATCCAGACCACAAGATTACAAATTGTGTTATTGTTGAAAAATTTGAAAATGATGCCAAGGTCAGATTAGGAGATCGAGGGCTTATTTTTGCAATTGTTGACAGATCATCTTTTGGTCATTATGGTTTCGTCGACTATACTCAAAGGTTATCGGATATGATTAAAGAAGTAAAGAAGATTCGTAAATCAAGATTGACGACGACGACAAAAAAAATAAGTAGGAAGAAGGATAGAAATTGATCACTGTTGATTCCGTAATTGGAAACATCAACAAGAATACGAACCTTAAGAGAAAATATAATGAAATGTCTGATAAGAAAGTTTGTGAAGCAATTAAAATCAGCAGATTAGAGTCGCAGAGAGTTAGAATGAGAAAGACATCTAACAGAGGCACTGATATTGCCCTGATCCTTCCCCAGGGTACACGGCTAAGACACGGCGATGTTATTATGGTAACAGAAGATAAGATGGTCATAGTGGAATTGGAACCAGAGAATGTGGCAATGATCGAGATTAAAGATAACATACGCGACCACGATATTATCGAAGTACCAATAAGAGTTGGTCATACAATAGGAAACCTACATCGTCCTCTAAAGTTAGAGAGAAATAAAATTTACTTTCCAATTCAAGCTGATAGTGAATTGGAGATGTTTAGGAAACTTTTCGCACCAATAGCTGAACACCTTGAAATTAATAAAACAAAGATGGTCTTTGAACCTGAAGAGGGCACAGCAATACATGAGCATTGACAATATGAATATAGAAGAAATAAGTATCCTACAGCTTTCTGATTCTTTTTTTCCAACTGGTATGTATACTACATCAAATGGTCTTGAAACATTATTTTATAGCAAGAAGATAAAGAATGCAAATGAATTACGTGATCTGATAAAAGTGTATGTGCAACATCAAATTGGTCCAGCAGATTGTACTGCATTAGGAAACGCCTATGACTATGCGGACAAATCCGATTTGTCCAAATTGTTAGAGGTAGATCAAATGATATATTCAATGAAACTTGTTAGAGAGATAAGAGACGCATCTACTAGATCCGGTACTCAACTTTTAAGATGCTTGACCTCATTCATAACTGATAATAAATTAATGAATGGATATCAACAGGCAATAAAAGAAGGACAAGCTTCAGGAGTATATTCTACCGTAATGGCCGTTGCAAGTAACGCTCTAAAGATCCCAAAGCAAAAATCTGCTATTATGATGCTTTATACTTTTTCCGTAAGCATAGTCGGAGCTGCATTAAGATTAGGGATGTTACAACATTTTGAAGGTCAGAGAATTATACATGAATTAAAGCCTACTATTTTAGATACCATGATAAAGAACATTGACAGACCATTAATAAGCATGTGGCAGTTTGCTCCAGAGATAGATATTATTCAGATTTCACATGAAAAATTGGATTCAAAAATGTTTATTACTTGATCATGTCGTAATTTTTTATATGAGTACTAAACGAATTCCTAGGGTAGGAATTGGTGGTCCTGTTGGTTCAGGAAAAACCATGCTAATTGAGCAAGTCGTTCCTATACTATCATCTAGAGGTTATAGGGCAGGTATAATTTCAAATGATGTAGTCTCTCGAGAGGATGCAGATAGAATGAGGCGAAATTTAGCAAGACAAAAGGGCTTAATGCCAGAGGATTTAGTGGTTGGATTAGCAACAGGTGGATGTCCTCATACGGCTGTACGTGAAGATCCATCAATGAATATATCTGTAGTAGAGGAGATGGAAGCTAAACATAATGATCTCGATTTGATCATAATTGAAAGTGGAGGCGACAATATTACTACCACATTTAGTCCTGCACTAGCTGATTATTTTATCTATATTATAGATGTCTCTGGCGGCGATAAATATCCCAGAAAAAGAGGGCTTGGCATAGAAAGCTGTGATCTCTTGGTAATAAATAAGATTGATATTGCACCTCATGTTGGCGCGGATCTTGGCATCATGGAAAGAGATGCCAAGTCTGTAAGAGGAACCAAACCGTATGTCTTTGTGAACTCTAAGAAAGGTCAAGGAGTCAATGAGGTAACAGAGCATATAATAAGAGATGTTCTCTTTGAATCTCCTCCAAAGGCTATTGCAAAATGACAAGGTCATAATATATTAATGAACAACTTAGAATTTTACATTCCGGTAGATATACCTCCGGAAGTATTAGTATACGACTCAGAGTTAAAACAACTTGAAGTAGGAAAAGCAGGAAAACTAGGAGCTCTGACATTAGGATTAGAGGGAGATCTAGAAAGAGGAAAAACTGTTGTCAAAGAACAATATTCGAAGGTTCCTTTGTTCACACAGAGAGCATTATACCTTGAAGAGTCCATACCTTCGATGGCATACATTTACATAATATCTCCTTCTGGAGGCATACTTCAGGGAGATAGATACAGAATGGATATAAAATTGAAGAATAACGCATATTCCCATATAACGACGCAAGGCGCAACAAGAATTTATAGAATGGAGAATAATTTTGCAACACAGATAGTAAATGTCGTTGTAGACGATGGCTGCTACTTTGAATTTGTTCCTGATCAAATAATTCCTTACAGGAACTCTCGTTTTTACCAGACAGTTAACTTGAATGTTCATGATAATGCAACCATGGTCTATTCTGAAATCATAGTACCAGGTAGGGTTGCAAGTGGAGAATCATTTGAATATGATATTTGTTATATGAAGGCTTTGGCAAAGAATCAAAAAGAGAGAATAAGGTTCATAGATATCGCAATATTGGAACCTAAGAAACGCAACTTGAAGACACTTGGAATACTTGGTAGTTTCGATGTTGTTGGAAGCATGTACATACTTACAATGGCAAAATACGTGGCAGAATTAAATGAAGCGATAAATTCAAGTGTACAGAAGTTTTTCAAGATTTCAGCAGGAGCAACAATCCTTCCTTATAATTCTGGCGTTTTAGTGAGAATGCTTGGCAGTGTTGCTAGTGATCTTAGAAATGCTATGTATGAAGTAATAAGAATCACAAGAAAGATCATACTTAATGCGTCCTTTAGCGGAATAAGGAAGGGCTAGTATAACAAACAATTTTAGTCTTGGAAACAATTATCATCGCTATATTCTATGATCTTCCTGTGATCCAAAATTCTGTTACTTTTATTTTATGTCCCATTTGATCGCGGTGCATATTGGCAGTCGATAATACATCAAACACCTCATTACAATCTTCACACCAAGCTGTCCAGTTTTTTCTGTGCTTATCAAATGCGTTCATATTTTAATATAACAAAATTTGATATAAAAAGTTTGATAAAAAATTAATAATGATCTCTATTCATCCTATACTTCTTGCCAGTGGCATTCCGCTTTTTAGAAACATTCAAAGACAATTGGATCTAAAATTGACAAAATCTATTTCTTATTAAAGTGGATTGAGACAGTCTCACATTATGAAATCAAGGACAATACGAATCTGAAAGGTATTTGAAAGATGACTATTGCTTAATTTCGTTGCAATAAACAAATGCTCTCATTTCCATGAGCTGTAAAAGACAGAGAATGTGCTAGCATAAGCTCGTGTATAAACATAATATTAGCTACTAAGCCAAAGGATTTGCAAAGATTGTATAAGGTTATCGAATGTCCTGCAATATTTATTTATTTTTTTATATTATTAGAGTAGTCTATGATAACAAAAAATGTTGAGTGAATCTAATATATCACACGTACATATTTATTCCTATGGAAGGCACATGAGAATCCATTACATGTATTGCATTGGGTTTTGTACCAACACTAGTTTTTTGGAAATGTCTTGGAGAATGGGAAAGATAATAGATAAAAGAAAGAGGACGATGGAAATAAAAGTAGCGATAGTACAAGCAGTCCTACAGATGTAAAAACACATAATGCGGACTGAAAAAGACACACGTAGTTTTTTAATGCTGAAAATGATTCAATGTACTTTATTTTAATATTAGCAAGATATCTCTGAGTTTTTTGGGAAAAAGAGTAGCTAACCGTTAAAAGCAATTAATTATAAGTTAAGGCATCGAGATCGATAAATAATGGTTCAGAATAAAGCAAGAAAGAGTAAACAAACAGAAAAAAGAAGAGTAAGAAGGAAGGTATCCCCAACAAAAGGAAAAGAAATTACTCTAAGCGAGAAGATGACTTTGTACTTAAATGAGGCCTTATCTATGGAAAATGCAGCAGTAGAACGGCTGCAATTGCGAATAAAGAAGACAAAAATTGAAAATGTAAAACAAAAACTTCGACTCCATTTAGAGGAGACAAGAGAACAACAGAACAGATTAAAGCAATTAATCTCAGATGTTGGTGGAAAAAATCCAACAAAAGATAAGGCACGATTGCCAATTCCTTGGGCTACTAAAACAATGGCGAATATGATTAGAAGAATGATGACTTCTGCGGAGTTAGAGCTAAAGGAAGCTAAAGAGGACGCAGTAATAGAAAATGCCGAAATTGTACATTATGACATGCTAATGCAGCTAGCAGAAAAAATGGGTGTAACTAATGCAATATCTGTTCTAGCCCAAAGCTTATCTGAAGAAAAAGCTATGGCTGAGTGGATCAGAACAAATGCCCCGGATGTGCTTTTGCAGCTATGGCCTGAAATTGATGCTTCTATTGCTAAACGTGAAGAAGCACAGAGTGTAGAGACATGAGAATGGAAATAGTGTTATTATTATAAAGTAATATATGATCTCCAAGAGTTCTTTAAGAAATACGAAAATACCTCTGCCATCTCCACTTTTGCTTGTTTCAGTCATCAACTTCGATTGGTCTGAAGTTTTTACCTTACATCCTTACGATCAAATTTTTAGATAAAAACTGAGCATGATAATGATATTTCAATCATTATACGAAGCGAGGAAATATGTATTAGAGTGCTTCAGGATGATCCTTCCTATAATGACTAGTAAGCTCTTCCATGGTAGAGAACGATTTACCACAATCGTCACAAATATGACCATTCTTTCTATCAGATGTTAATTCTTTGTCTTTACTCAAATAGTCGTTTAGATGAGGTTTTTCATCTTCAGTTCTACTTGGTGCTAGATCTTTTTTCTTTGTGTTCTCCGACATGATTAAGAATATGCAATATCGTTTTTTACAGTTTACACCGAGAAGAGCTGATAATCATAGATATGATTCAAAGACAAAAGAGTTGGAACGACTAATATATAGTCATACATAGTTGGTAAGTTATCAGAGCCAATTCTAAAACAATCATAAATATTGTGATTGTACAACGCCTCCTGCATGTACTAAATTCCCGAGTACCAGCATACCTTATCCTATGAGCAATACTTTATTTAGTATAAAATTACTTGATTAGCTTTTTACTTGTCACTTATTGACGTCATTCTTCTGCATCTCCTCCTCCACCAAATTCTGCTGCTACTGACGTATCATCATCTTCTCCTTCATCATCTTTGCTACTAGATTCATCTTCATCATTTCCTGAATTATCCTCAGAAAATTCTACAGATCTTCATCTGCTCCAATGATTTCTGCTATTGATATGTCATCACCTCCTCCACCATCTTATACTTCTGGCAGGTCATAATCTACTTAATTATCATCATCTATTACATGTTCGTCCTCAATATCAAAATGGGTGCCTCAAAGAATAAGCTCAGGAGAGGTGTCATCTATTATGGGCTCGTAAATCGGTGTTCTGGTTCTAATGCGATAACTTCTCCTCTCGCCTATCCACTGATGCTGGTTCTTGAATATTGCTGGTGATGATAGTTGTTTTGCTAGTCATATTTTTAAAAAAAGAATACTAAATACTACAATTGTTTTTTATTATAAGGTGCAGAATAAATTGAACAAATAATGAGTGATGAAGAAAACAAATCATCATTATCGTCATCAGAAGAAAAGAGTACTAAGGCACAAAGAGTTGCAAAATATAATGAAAAATTTAATGTTCCGGAACAAACTGAAGAAGAAGAAGCAAAAACACATGAAAATGCTGAAGTAGAACAGTTGGCAGATAATAATGAAATAAAACGTAGAAAAAGCGGTCTCTAGTTTGCTAGTTAAGACATTGAATAATCACCAAAATGTCATCGATCAAGGAGCTTAGTGACGCTAGGTAATGAATATCGAGGCTAAATCATTCTCTATAGAATGCTGTATCGAACCTTGTTGTTATTATAGACAACAGTATCGAGCCTATTGCAAGCACAATAGGATAGAGAATATAGATTGTTTAAATGAAGACAGTCTGCTATATATCCATGTGATATGTGATACTTTGACAAGACAAAAGCACAAATAACAGAGTATGTCTTCTACTATTGTTTTCAGTTAATTTTTTCTATTGGCACGATTATTGTCAATACATTGAGATATATGTAGTAAACAATTGTTTGTTCTGGAATAATCTATTTTAGAACTATCGCGGCAGTAAGATATTGATCATTAGGATATGCTTGTTTAATAAAACTTAGCATTTCCACATAGCAATCTTGTCCCTCAAATGTTTTGTCCACTAATACGCCTTGCAACAAGTTTGCTCTTACACTAATTGAATCTTGCTTTAATTCCAACTGCAAATTGATTGATTCCACATTATGTTATATTTTATATTACAATTTATTTGTATGATATTAATAATACTAGGACTTCAAATAACCGATAGTTCTGATAGCCATTAGGTATTTATACACAATAAAAATAATAATAATAATAATATTTATGATTTCATTTATCAATTATAATGTCTTAGAATTAACACTACAGATATGTCACATATAGCGAACTCACACTATGGTGTAACATTTCTTACGACAGTCACTAACGAAGAAATCCTAAAGGTATTGGCACTGATTGATAATGCAAATAATATTATTGATAAATTTTTTGGTGTTAGAACATCTTTTGATATTGTAATATGCCGTGGTGGTTGGGAAATGGAAATTCAGTTTATATCCAGAAGACATGAGTCGCCTTTAGAACTATATGCTGATACTAAATCTGTTTCAATAACTGATTATCGATTACGGGAGATCATCATAAGGTTTGATCTAGCGAAATTCGGTCATTATTTACATGAGCTATTACATGGAATAATAAACACGGATTACACCCAACAGCTTAGAGAAGGCTTGGCGTGGTATTTTACTATGAAACTTACAGAATCATATAGATATGTACGACCGTCATATCCTTCATGGGTAGATAATCTTTATTTATATCCAGTAAATAAGTTAGCACGAATAGTAGGTGATAACTTCTTAAAAGATTTTGCCGTTGGAAAAGCATCTATTCAAGAAGATGCTCTTCCCGGCGATATACAAGATTTATTTCAGACAGAGGAAGTATTTTACGCAAAAAAAAGATATTATCACTAGAACTATTATTGAGACTTATTATTAATTCTCTTTATATTATCAGAGCAATGATCAGAGGTCAACTCTACCATTTTGTATTTTATACTATTAGATACGATAAGACCCCATAAGATAATGCTATTTACACACTATTTTCAATTAATGCTGCAAGATAACACGCTTGACACATTTTAAAGTAGAGATTAAAATTATGCTGATATATATATATAGAGATAAGAAAACTAGTCATGAAAAGCCAAAGATACCATGAGCAACTTTCTTCGTACCTAGGCGAAGCAGGTAATGTCATTCTTTCAAAATTCAAACTATTTAATAGATGGCTGATAAATGTCTCTTTCATAGAAAGTCTCTTTCACAGAGGTTAATCACTAATACCTTGATTACTATTCTCTTGTCATTAAATAAATGCCAGATATCATGATTGCAATGGCTCCTACCTGATATATTCCGATACCTTCTTTGAGAAACAATATTGCAAATATTAGTCCAAATACCGATGACATAGAAAACATTAGGATTGTCCTAACAGTTCCTATTCTTTTTAGGCTTTGTAGAAAAAAATAAAGAGAAGCTGCAAAACCAACAGAACCAAGTATAAAGATGTGTAATAGCTGCGTTGCATCTATATTTATTGAAATTCCCATTAGGAATACTATAAGAAGTAATATGGAACCCCCAATGAGAGATTTTAACTGTGCAAGCCTTGCTACATCTACTTTGTAAGCAATATTCTTGCTCAGATTGTTATCTATTGCCCAGAATACCGTTGCTAAAATTACAAGAAAATTTCCTAGATTTATTACTGGAATGGATGAAGAAAATGGAATATCAGTTGTAACTATAATAATTCCGACTAAAACCATTGTGACTGCAAGATAACCAATAAGCCTTAGTCTTTCTTTGAAGAATAACATAGCTAATAGAATAGAAAACGCAATCTCTCCGTTTGCCAAAAGTGCTGTATCTGTAGCAGTAGTGAGTTCAAGTCCAAAGAAATACATACTTGGAGCTATTGCAGCACCAGAAACTGCAGTTGCAAGAACAATTAGATAGTCTTTTTTTTTAAATGTAAATTTTGTTCTATGTGCTAACGGCGTCAATGTAGCTGCAGATATGAGATAAACTAGAGAGGAGAGTAAGAGCGGGTCAATTGTAGCTAATGCTGTTTTTCCCATCGTAGATACCGAGCCAAAAAGGATTGCAGCCAAAAGTGCTGAAATGTATCCAATCGCTATGGAATTATTTTTATACTTATTGGGATTCAATTCAACTAAGCAATCTTTTATTCTTTAAACGGCATTTAAAAGATTGAACGAACTCTAATAGTGCAAAGTAATAAGACATTCTACAACAACAACACAGAGACTATTTCTAAGACGACATATAATTCGATAATAAGTAATTGCATATAGCTAAATTAGGCATTTCTAAGATGTAAATTCGCTAGCAATATATTTTATACTATAGTGATAACAATACTGCTTTATGACTATTCAAAGGAAAAAAAAGAAAAGCAATTTTTTAAACAACCATATTAAGGATTATTCAATAGAAACAAGTAGCACTAGCACAATATTGAACAGTATGGCAGATTCTGGCGGTTTCGAATCAAGAAATCTTTCTGATGGCGTTAATATTCTACAAAGAATGCAAAATGATTCAAGATGTACAAAATTTCTTTCATTTGTAGGTGCTCTAATTTCTACAGGTGCTCGGGGAATTATACGTGATATGCTACGAAATCAAATGTTTGATTGCATAATTACCACATGTGGTGCTCTTGATCACGACATTGCAAGGACTTATGATAAATATTATGCGGGTGACTTTAGAATGGATGATTCTATGCTCTTGAAGAAAAAAATTCACCGCCTAGGCAATGTACTTGTTCCGATGAATAGCTATGGTCCCCTTATTGAAGAAAAGGTACAGACTTGCCTAAAGGATATGTACAGTAATGAGAGTAAACGTGAGGTTTCCACTTATGAAATTACAGACCATATTGGGAGTATGCTTGATGAATCATCATTTTTGTATTGGGCACATAAAAACAATATCCCTGTTATAATTCCGGGAATAGTGGATGGTGCAGTCGGGAGTCAGATCTGGTTCTTTAGCCAACATCACAAAGATTTTAAGATTAATATTCTAAGAGATGAAACGATGTTGTCCGATCTCGTTTATGAAGCCAAAAAATCCGGGGCATTTATGATTGGAGGGGGCATTTCAAAACATCATACTTTATGGTGGAATCAATTTAGAGGTGGATTGGATTATGCAGTGTACATTACAACTGCATCAGAATGGGACGGGAGCTTGAGCGGCGCCCTTATAGCAGAGGCCATTTCATGGAGCAAGGTAAGAACAAGGGCTAAGCAGACAACTATCCATGGCGAAGCAACTATCCTATTGCCGTTTATCTATGCTGCTTTGTTAGAATCCAAGAAGAAATGATAATCAAGTAGTTGTCTTTTTCAAAATAAAATTATCTTAATTATCACAAATTATTCTATTACGAAAGCTGTACTAGATTAATTCAAATGATAATTAATTAATAATAATTGTAATGATAAATTGAAAAGCAAGTAATTGTCATAGATCAAAATATGACAATCATTATTTGATAAAAATATTTTAAAGTTGCAAAAAAATTTACATTTACTTCTTGTAAAAAGCTAATGAACTTGTTGTATCTGATTACTATCAATCTGGCTTTTATATTTGCCATGTATTAATCTATTGTAAAAATATTTTTATCAATGAGAAGTTTAATTGCTCAAAAAATGCATCTCTTTAATTTGAATATAGGAATAGTATATTAGAGAGATAAATGGTCGTATTGATAGTTCATTTTACATATATATATATATTATTACAATAATGAAATAACAATAAGGAGCGTTTAATATGGTGCCATTGTTCTATTTTAAACTTAATTAAACGTAAATAAAAAATAAAGCTGTTGTCTGTGCGATGACTATCTTTCATTTATACTAATAGATTGAATTCTTGCTGCTTCTAAGTCTGCTGATTGATTGTTCTGAACCATCGGTAACGCTTCTATTTTTTGTCTACTACATCCATACCTTCTATAACTCGACCGAACACCGTATATTGGTTATCTAGAAATGGAGCCTCATTGAGAACTATAAAGAATTGAGAACCGGCGCTATTAGGATCACTTGAACGTGCCATTGAGACGATTCCGCGTTCATGTGGAATGGTATTAAATTCTTCCGCTAACGAAAATCCTGGATGTCCAGTATCCCATTGTTCCCTACCGGTGCCATTTTGTCTTGTATTTGGATCTCCACCTTGTATAACAAATTCCTTATCAATTCTATGAAATAGTGTCCTATTGTTAAATCCTCTTTGTGAAAGTCTTTTGAAGTTCTCTACGTGTTTGAGTGCTGCATTAGGAAAGAATTCCATTTTAATTATCCCCTGAGTAGTGTTAATTACTGCGATCTCTTTTCATGTAGATGAATCAGCTGCAGTTGCTGCTGCTGCCGCAGTAGAATTTCGATCGCCTTGTTGGGATAACGAAGTAGGATTCTGCAGATTATTTTCTTCCGATAAATCTGTAGTAGATGTTTTTGGAGCGTAATCATCATTTACCTCATAGACTAGAACTCCAAAGAAAAGACCTGGATCGTCTGTTCTGAAACTATCTGATGAATATACCAACCGTAATGGCTGATTATCTTCTATGTTGTCGGGATATTTGATGTTCTTTGAATAGAGTCCCATACTGCCAGGCTGATATTGTGGTTGGATATTTGTCAGAACTCCTTCCTGAAATGAGGCATAAGAGACGGGTGTAAATGGTATCAGATTACCCAGAAGAGTTCCATTCCAGAATCGTGGAGTTGGAGTAAAACCGTCCTGTTCTAGATAATTGAGCTCATTGAAGCCTCCTATCCTAATGAACCATTGCTTCTTACTTTCATCGCCTCCATTTCCCAAAGTATAAAATGAAGTCCCATTGACTCCACTATATCTTTGTCCTACTACATAAACTAAAATATAATCTGCTTTCAAATCCTTAGCAATTTTAATCCCTTCTTCTTCATCTTCCATAAACATTTTAGCCAGAGTTTCAATCCTTGTTTGGTTAATAGTTGCATTATCTGCTAAGCTAGTTCTATTGCCCATGGTTGTTATCCAATAACCATAGTCCCACCATGAAGCAATTACTGCGTCTTTTGGAGTATTCTTTGATATCCAGTCCAAGGCATTTATCCAGTCATCAGTTTGTAATCGATAGCCTGTTCCACCATTTGCTATCGACGGAGGTACATCAGCAGAGCTTAACCAATTAGAATTTTGTGGATAAATTATTCCTCTATAATCTAACAATGGAATTGAAAGCATAAAAATTATTATCGCAACATACGCAATTCTAATAATTCTTTTTATTGGCGTCTGTACTCTACCATGTTCAAACCTTTTCTTTAATTTAGCAGTCTTTAATGTAGTTGATCTTGATGCTAAATGTTCTCTATATTCTAGAATACTCCTTGTGACCTCATATAATCCTAATGAGGCGAGTACAATTATTCCTATCGATGAAAATACCATTAATCTAGCGAACGTCGCACTAACATAGACTCCTGTAAGTCCTATAATTAATGCAAATAATGACATATCATCCCTACGTTTGAACGCTATCCAGGCGCCGAGCCCAGCGAACATCAACAGTATTGAATAGTCTGTGAAATAATCTACAATTGTTGGTGTAAAGTGTTCTGCTACTGATTCAACAAGAGGATTTTGTGATGAAAGAAACGGATTAATTGCGTTAAGGTATCTAAAGGAAGAAGAATAGTATGTTCCTGCTAAAAGAAAGCTGATTGTGATTGCAAAGAATGCAATCAAAAGAAATAGAGTGTTCCGGATCTCTCTTCTTGGTTGACTTATTTTTTTCAAGAAGTTTGCAATAATTAAAAATGCTGTACCACCGATCAACGCAATACCAGGCAAACCTAATACGAAAGACATCCCAGGTCTTGGAAATGCTCCGGCGGATATTAGCGTAAATATCGTAAATGCAATTGCAACATACATTGGAAGCTGTATATCTTTTCTAAAGAAAGGAAGACAAATAAAGAATATTGATATTGGAATGCTGAAGTATTGAACTCCTCCCCACGAAGCATTAGCAAGTCCAAGTATAAGGCCTCCAATTACAGCCTTAGCAATAGCATACTTTTTTTCATGATGTTTGATTGCAGAAATAAACAGATAAATTGCAAGTAATCCAAAAAATAGTCCAAGTGGTTCTGATTTGAACCATCCAAGATTCCCTCGTTGTATGATAGAAGGGGTGAATGCGAAAAGCAGAGCCGCAAACATGCCTGCCGTAGTGTCACCCAGTGTCCGCACAAGAGCAAAAACAATAATTGTAGTTAGTGAACCAAGGACTACAGGTAGAATAATTGTAAAGTCTAAAAGAGAGCTGCCGCCACCAAAGATCATATAGAGATAAGCAGAGACTATATGAAGGCCTGATTGGGAAGTTTTAGGTATATCGCGTCCTTCTGGATACCAAGACATTGTGTCATGCCATTGCCAGTATTGTTCTAGGCCATTCTCAACAATGAATTTAGTAGCACGATAATCAAAATAAGGATCAAATTCATTAAGATAGAATCCATATTTTGCTGGATACGATCGCATAATAAATGCTGTAGAAAAGGCAATAGCCAAAACTGCAATTATTAAAAGATGTCTTGTCTGGAATTCAAACCCTCTTGTTTTGAGAAGCGTCCTACTGGTATCTAACATTATAATGGGAATTGATGTTTGTTCCTCTTTTTTAAGGTACTGCCAATAATAAAAATAAATTATATAAAAATATCAGCAGATACAGATATCCCTGGTATCTCAACTTGATAAAATTATTGAATCCTATTTATCAAAACTAGCATTTGAATAATAGCAATATTTGAGAGAAAAAGATAATCAAAAATAAAGTACAGAAACAAGAGATTAATAAAAATTATCCTTTTATGATTATGATCAAAAGGCATCAGATGATAAAAGAAGGAGAGAATGACAGTCAACTAACATATCACAAGAATGATCATTTACATGATCACTTCTTTGACTTTGACTTCTCTCCTTTCTTTGCAGACTTCGCTGCTTTTTTCTTTGCTGCCATTTTCATTTATATAAAAAAAGGAAATCGTATTTAAATCTTTAAAAAGAATGAAGTAGTTACATTTTCTTTTCTAATCATTCACGATCTAAGATTTTTGTTTCACATACTTCCACGAGTTGTCTGAATCTTTCTGCATCTTCTTCTGTTCCAACTATTGATCCATAATGCATAGGTATTGCAAGCTTTCTTGGTTTGATAAGATCGTTTACTGCTTGAGCAGCCTCATCTGATGTCATAACATATGTACCTGATACAGGAACGAGTGCTATATCAGCATTTACAGATTTCATCTCTGGAATTATGTCTGTATCACCAGTATGATATATGCGTTGATTAGTTATTGTAAAAATAAAGCCAACTTTCTCGTCATCTTTTGGATGGAATTTTTTATTTGTATTGTATGCATGAATGATTTCAATTGGAATATCTTCTATCTCTAATTTATCACCTGGCCTTACACCTTTTAATTCTTTTACTTCTATTCCCTTTAATTGTTCAATGCATTCCTTAGCTGCAACTATAGTTGTATTAGGGTTAATAACATGCTTTAGATCTTCTATACTTAAATGATCAAAGTGATTGTGAGAAAGCAGAAGTATATCTGCATCATTTTTATTCTGTTGTGCTTTTTGTAGTTGAAACGGATCAATATAGATTGTTTTTTTGTTATCACCAACTATTCGAAATCCATCATGACCCATCCAATGAAATTGGATGCCTTCATAATCAAACATATTACTTATCTACTGCTATATTATGATAAATTAAATTTAAATCTGTTCATTATCTCTGCTATTTGCAATGATTAATCGGTTATTGCTGATTGTAATTACTAGCACATTATTTTTGAGTAGTCTTTTACGCAAAGCAGTATCGATAGTTGCAGTAGCACAGTTGTGCTTAAGTGCGTATTCAACTATTGCGTCGTCAACGTGCCGTGATTTTACAATTTCAATCACTTTAAATCTGGCCTGTGAAATCGCAATAGCGGTTTTCGCTATCATGGAACGTTTAGGTCCAGCCTTCTGCTGTAAAAGTTTAAGCTCATCGATTACAATACTAGGAACCAAAATATTTAGCTTGCCTAAATGGCTTTCAACTCTGTCCAACTGTCTTATAGGCGTAGACACAAGAACCATTAAAAAACTGGTATCACAAAGAACATCCATTTATTAAACTGCCATGCCTGCGCCGATCAGTCTCCATCTATCTGCTATTCTTCTGCTAATCGCTACTCTGCTCTTAGGTATGAGGCATACTGGTTTTTTTAACTTTATTTCTATCTTACTGTCTTTTGAATTTGTAACTGTTCCGACGGTGGCTGCTGTACCTATATTCAATCTCAATGACTCCTTTACCTTTACTGGTTCAACTTTTACCATATCCTGCGTACCAACTGCTGTATCAAAAAGATGAACCTCTACAGTAATGTCTTCCACATCTTTTGGCAGAGTATTAGGTTTACCAACAACAGAGCCAATCAAGGAGTCACTTTTTATGAAAGTTGGATCTAATTTTGTCCCAATGGCAACAAGTCCTCCTGGTCTTACTCTTTCTACCATACCGGCTCCTGTTCCAAGTGTAGCGATAGTAGAATTAATTGGTTCATATTTACTCTTCTTTTCCTCTAAGAATCCTGGGCGAATCTCAATTTCATCTCCGATCTGAAATTCTCCCTGGACTAAGGCTCCGCCGATTGCTCCTCCTTTAACTTGCTTTATTGGAATACCAGGCTTGTTAATATCAAATGATCGCAATACATGCATTATAGCTGGTGCATTATTTGTCCTAAGAGGTGTTTTGATTGCATTTTCAATCGCCTCAATTAGCGCATCAATATTGAGTTTGTGTTGTGCTGATACCGGAATGACTGGGGCCTGCTCTGCTATACTTCCTTTTACAAAATTCTTAATTTCTTCGTAATTATCCCGTGCTTTTTCATATTCGGTTAAGTCCACCTTATTCTGAACAATTACTATTTGCTGTATTCCAAGTACTTGAAGTGCGAGAAGATGTTCTCTGGTTTGTGGTTGAGGTACCTTTTCATTTGCTGCAACTACAAGAATTGATCCATCCATCAACGCCGCTCCGGATAACATATTGGCCATCAAACTTTCATGTCCAGGGGAGTCGACAAAACTCACAACTCTTATTAGCTCGCTCTTCCCTCCGCAATTAGCACAAGTCGGCTGTGTTGAATAGCAAACAGGAGGTGGACAGTCCTGACATTTATAAAATGCTGCATCAGCATAACCTACTTTAATTGTAATGCCTCTTCTCAATTCTTCACTGTGTGCGCTAGTCCAGATACCAGTTATGGCTTCGATTAATGTTGTTTTACCATGATCAACATGACCAGATGTACCTATATTGATGCTTGGCTGGTAACCAAATTCCTTAATATACCAGTCTGGTAATGTTTCTTTCCAGTGCAATAATGATGGTAAATTTCTAGAGGGATATTAAGTTAATTGCCTCAAAATTTTTATTTCATAATGGATATCAACAACAATCTAAAGAAATTTAGTTGTAATAATTTATTACTTCTTTACATCTGCAAATTCGTTGGTATTTGAAGATGCTGCTTTTTCAGGTAGACTGCCTTCCACAAGGGAACAGTTCAGTTGATATATTTCCTCAGTAATCATGTTTCCTCTGATTAACTTTCTTATTCTATTTCCCTCAGTAGTATTCCTCATTCCTACTCCTCTAGAAAGCAAAACATACTTTTTCACTCCGCCATGTACATCTGGACGCATAGGGGTTCCTGATTTATCACTTCCTCCAGTAATCTTCATCTTACCTCCTGCAATGCCGATAACAGAAGAATCAATAATTTCCCCAATCTTTGAACCCAGTAATGGATTGGCTGCCCTATCTTTCAATTCCTGGGAAATACTTTTACCTTTGTTATCAGAAACAACAAGTTTAAAGTGAGCCATGATAAAATTCAAGCATGGTTATGTCTTTATTAACCTTTGCAGAATTGAAAAGAATAAAAACCTCACTTTACATTAAGTTAGTATGAACGTCAAAGATGAAACTCGAGGCAGGAATTCAGTAGTATGTCTTCGATGTGGATTCATAATGACACCAATTCAAGTCTGCCATCTCCGCTGTCGAAACTGTGGTAATGAACTAACATGCTCTGACAAAGGCAGCTTTTGGTGATACTACGATAAAAGTTAATGCACTGCTCAAGTTTGCTAATATAGTCCTTTCTTTTATAATTAACTTATCTTCACAAATGGTATCTTCTACATTCCACACCTTTATTTGAGTCAATTGGAGTAAAATGTGATGAATGTTATGTAACTATATCGGATGTCTGTCCCAGTTCATTTGAAAATCATCGGTCATACCTACTGCCCTATCTTTCATCATCTCCACATAATCATCATACCTTGCTTGAAATCCGCAATGCTTGCATTTTACTTCAATCATTTCCTCATCGACTTCAGCCCTTTTATCACACTCTGGACACTTTGCTTCAAGAACCATAATACTATTTCTGACAAATCGGATATTTAGATTAACTCCATAAAATTATATTATTCTTTATTTCTGACTATAAAACATCCTATTAGTTTGAGATAAAAATTAATAATAAAAACTATAGCATTGCATTTATAATGTAATGCAACATAATAATGCATGTTGTTCTCTAAATCCATTTTTTCTATAATTTTTTATATTCTGAATAGCAAATGGATATCTCCAATTATCATATAACTATTATCATAAGGTTCGTGATTTTGTTCTGATCCGTACATTGCACCATTATCTTATTGTATTCTTCGCAGTTACTTATAATCTGCTGTGAAGCAATCCTATAAATTTATCCATCCTGTTAACGGATTAAAGAAAATCATAACCATTGAAAAATATTAAAATTAAATTTTTAAGATATCAATGTAATATTTCAAAAAAATAGCACTTGCAATAATATAGTTCTGATCACACATTTTCAGTAAAGTGAACTTCATTTACTAACAAATAAGTTTTCTTTAAACATAAATATTTAAACTCATATATTCTTCTAAATCATCATGGAAAAGGAATGGCCACGACGATACAATTAAAGGACTTTACAATCAATCCAGCTCTGTTAGTAATAGATGTCCAAAATGGATTTGTTAGTAAAGGTGGTTCATATGATCTCCTAGGAATGGAAACCTCCAACTATAGAGAGGTTATTCCAAAGATACGCGATCTTATTAATTTATGTAAAAATGTTAGAATTCCAATTTTCTATACTCAAGCTGTCAGGGAATCTTCTGGAATTGATCTTTTAACTAGGAGTCATAAAATTTTGCCAAAATCTAGAGAAGAGAGAATAAAGAAGAAGCCTATTTGTGTGAGAGAAACATGGGACGCAAAAATAGTCGATGAAATTAAGCCCTCTGAAGGCGATCATGTAGTTATGAAGAGAAGGGATTCAGCCTTTCACGATACTGAGATAGGAGTATGGCTTAGGAGTCTTAAGATAGATACGCTTATCTTTTGTGGAATAGATACTTCAATATGTGTAGAGACTTCTTTAAGAGATGCTTTTAATATCGGGTATGACGTAGTTCTTATTTCCGACGCTACAGCATCTAATAATAAGAAACATTATGAATCAACGTTGGAGAATGTGAAAGGCTACTATGGAATAGTAATGGATATCCAAGAGTTAAGCCAATCTCTGCCACTATCCCAACTTCATTCACTAGGTAATCGAAAACAGTTTACTACTGGATAAAGAGACAAAATAAAACAAAGCATGCATAAAGAAAATAATGGCAGTTTCTTTATATTTACGTTATAACTTCTCTTGCTGCTATCTATTATGTTAGTCATCTCAGACTATATACAAATCCATATTCAATTAAGTGAAAACCTATCTGTCATAAATTGTAAGTTGAATGAGTATTACTAATAAACACATCTGTTATTTGGTTAGAAGGAAAACAACATGGATTTTCTGAAATAAGGATCAATTTGATCTGTCATTTACTGTTGATGTCAACATATGATGTTTATTATTTATTGCATTTTTTAACCGTGTAATGCTATCTCCAGTTTGAAACTTTGGATCATTATTAAATTATTCGATGAATACATTGCCGAGGTTATGCTGAACTAAGTTTAGCATTTATAATAGTTTTTCTTTTTAATGAATTAAAACATATTGAAATATTTATTCAGAGTTAGAGACATGGTAATTTTTGAATGCACTACAATGCATCATTAGTATTAGCTAAATTGTCTAACGCATAATAATAATTAAACAAAATGTAAATTTGAATTCTAAATATGAATGAATGAACCATTGATATCAGATCAATCCTACTTCTCTTAATTTCTGCGGCATATAAGTTTCTGCAAGGTATTTGAATCCATGCTTGAAAAATGCATCTAATTCGCATTTCTCTTTACGTTTCAAGAACAGATTTAATTCTCTCTGCCATTGTCTGTCCTGTAGCCATGGCTTCTTTTTCATATCGTTAGCTCTATTCATATCTTCATCAGAGGCTGTCAACCTTGCCACTTCGGGAATATTGTAGTCATAGATATCAGAAAACATCATCCCAAGCACTTTTGCGTTTGGGGTGACTAATCTGTCACTATCATAACTGAGTGATTCGCTACCTATTTTGTAACGCAATGCAATACCAAGGCCCCACGGGTCAGCATCAGCAAAAATTACAACAGGTTTTTTCCATTCTTCATTGAGTGTCCTGACCATCATCCTTGTGGCTCTATCCGGCTCTCCAGAACCTGTCATTAAAATTGCATTATATTTTTGTATAAATCCAGATTTTCGGATATTATTCAGAACTGTATCTTTTTCTACGACCATTACAAAGTTTGCCTTTACATCAACGATTTCGACGTCACGGATATTAGTAGGAATTAATTGTGATGTTGCTCTACTTCCTAGATTACAATCAATAATATCGCCTCCTACGCGAAGTGTAATAGGTCCAGATATCATGCCTTTAGGTTTGGATGTAACTGAAAATTCTTCCCTGGGAACGCCTGTCAGCAATTCCAATGCTTTGATGGCGTCATCTGAATTTTCCTGTGAATTCCAAAACTTTTGTTTATTCTTCTCGTCTCCTACGGTGCTGAGTGTAGCATAATACATACCCCTTATAGTACTCTCCATCTCCTCATCAAGTAGCCTTCTAATAGCGTTTGCCATGACCAGATACTGTGCAAAAGTAGGAATTTTTTTTGTACTATCTGGGCTGACCTGAATCATTTTATTTCCTATAGTAAGCATTCGCTTCTCGTCGGACCAAATTGTATTATCATAACCAACTTTTGGAACATCTAAAACTGGCATTGTTTTCTGAACCATTAGATCATCATTAACGTCTCTCATGATTAACTTGATTTTCTTGATGACTTCTTGATGGCGTTTGTCTGCTGCAGTCAATCATATTCTCCTCGCTTTCGTTTTGTTAAAAGTATCTAAAGTGATTCGATCTTTTGATCCTGTTTCCTTTTTAATATACTTTTTAGATTTTTTCTTACGAGTTATTGTTTTGTTTTTTATTTTCTTTTTCTTCTTTTCCCTCGAAGCATAAATCATGTGTTTGGTCGAGTCTTGTTTTAAGATTTCATTTTCATTTTCATTTTCTTTTGTTTTGTCTGCTTCTTCCTCAATCCTTTCTCCCGTTATTTTATCTGCTTTTGTGTGTTTTGAAGTATCTGCACTCTCTCCCCTGACATGTTTTTCTGCAAGCTGGGAAAATGCCTCTGATAGTTTCTCTGAATCCACCTTAATTGATTCGGAGATTGCACTAATGATCAAAGGAATATAATGCTTATATAGCCTTAGTCGGCTTTCGGCCTCTTTTATTCTTAACTCTTTTCGGATCTGAGCACTCACCTTTCGATATAAATCAGCTAAACAGGCTTTCATATATCGCTTTAAATCACCTTCTGATGCAATACTTTCTTTGCCAGCAGTTTTGTATGGAATTTTAGTTGAACAAATATGGAAAAAAATATGAATTGGAAGCAATTCTACGGCGCGATCGGACTTGGAATCTGGATTCGCAAATTGCTCTTTTACTTCCTTTTTCGAAATTCCCATTTTGTTAATTTCAACCTCTGAAACCACTTCTCTTGCAACATCAGAACCTTCATCATATAGCAGAGGAATCTTGTTTGCAAACCTATACAGTTTAAAGGAACTTATGTCACCTCCGTAAGCGATTCCACATTCAACTATGGTTGGTCGGTTGTTAACTACACACGTTCTCGATGAATATCCTGTTAGAACAGGTCTTAGTACCTTTGTTGATAACTGCTGCTGAGGCTGATCACCTGAATTAGTGTTTTCTTTGTTTGTAACGATAGTATACTCTGAAGTCATTCCAGCAATTAGAATTTCTTCGCCTATAGGACTAAGATGCTCAGTATTAGGTGCCTGAAATTTAGTCTGTTTAGATATATTAACTACTTTAATTAATTCATGTTCATCATATTTATCAGCAATCTTGAGATCTACATCTGCTTTGGTTATGATCTCTTTAGCTTTTTCGCTAGAAAGCTTTTGGAATGAATTGCATAATACACCTTGCAAAGTTGTCTTTTGATTCATAAATCTGATAATTGCCTTTTTCAGAGTTTTCAAATCCATATCGCCAGGATGAGGCAACACTTCCTTTGCTGGATGTGGCATTATCTCCGTTCTTCTTTCAAAGACAACTTTACCTTCATCAGTCTCAAATGTCAAAATAGCATATGGATTTACAATACTAGTCTGGCTAATGTATTCATAAATCTTATTCTTTGTAATGGGCGATAATCGAGCACGTAATACAGCTTCGATTCTAAAACCATATTCATCTTGAATCCGACTCTCGCCTGTTTTAATTGTCCTCTTTAAAAGAACAATTGGCCTGTTTGTTCCAATATCTGTTCTAAGTTCAAAGTAATATTCTGATCCATCCTCTTGTGTTTTTGTCCATACCTTTAGAGGATGATCTGTATCCTTAGTAGAAAAGGCGGCGATCATTTTTAGTCCCACACCAAACAGGCCGCGCTGCTGCTTTTCGACATATTTACCAGATGTCAAAAAAGAACAGACGGCTACTGGGACTTTATCTGAGGGAATTCCAATACCATTATCTTGACAACTAACAAGCCACATTTCATTTTCCGGATCTAGTATTTTTAATGACAATGAAATATTTGGTAAAATATGATTGATTTCACAAGAGTCAAGAGAATTTTCAATTAACTCGCGGACAGCCATATAGAGAATACGCTCTCCAGTAAAGCCAGCAAGTGCAGAATTATCGACAAAGAATTCTGATTCAGCTTTTTTATCATAACGGACTCTTCCTTTTCCGTTATTTGGAATAGCAATTACGGTAGTTTCTGGCTTCATTTGTGATTGTGCAAGTTCAGCAGTAGTCTTTTTCAAATGTTGATGTTAGTTTGGTAACTCAATTTAACTTTTTACAAGATTCGATTTAACTTTTTACGCCAAATTTGTTGACTAGATAGATTATAATAAAATTACTATTAAAAATGTGAGCCATATGGTGTAGTAGCATTCTTCAGCTCTTGTATTTTGATAATCTTCATCTCGATAAGGAATCTTTTCTTATTTTTTTGTATTACTATAAAGTCAGATCCAGATCCGACAATATTTCCGTCTACTATGTCCTTAAGATTGACCACATGTTAAATGTATAAATAATCCTTAATAGTTTTACTGCTTTTAGAAGTATTGTTAAATGTTAAATGATAGTCCAAATGAGTTTCTTTTCTTCTCAGATATACTATAAAAAAGATCAGAAAACGAAAGTCTTTGTATAACAATAGTTTTCATAAGCATATGTTCCTTACCTATAAAAGAATGAAAAACAGATGAGAGAAGGAGTTAGAAAATTGGTGATATTTGGAAAGTATCTTCTACATCATCATACTTATAAGAAATATTATATATTTATACAGTTTTTCATATCATAATCTTATTCTGTTTCTTTTTGATAACAATTTAGGAAGTCTTATGTTAAAATATCATTGATCCGCCCTTGCTTACTCGCTATCTTGATCTCATGAGCTATTCTCCTGCCCATACTCATAGGTTTATCAAATATTAGTCCTGAATATGGCGAACCATCAAGATACAGATTCGTTCCTGCGACGATCCTTGCTGAAAACTCGAATGTCGTAAATTTTCCTTCTCTGTCGTATATACCCTCGATACAAAAAGGGCCTGTCATTCCCGGTGGAACAAGACGTCTTGCTGTTTTGACAAATCTTTCTCCCATAGCATACACTTCTTCTAACAGCGATTCCCTTAGAACAAGGGGAATATTCCCTATTACGTTATACGATGGTTGCATTTCAATGCCTAGTTGTTGTTTAGCAGGTATTCTACCCATACCATCAACATCCGACTCATATCTTCTATCTACACCCATAAATTCAAGTACATTTGTAACTGCAGAATAAAAAAATTGCAGGTAGGTTGGAACACCATTTACATATTCTTGTATGTATAAATCATCTTCACTAGTAATAACTCGCTGATCCATCAATTTTTTTGCAGCTTCTTCGAAACTTTGCCTATTCCAGGCTAGGAAATAGCCCCGACCACCAGCTGCTCCATGTAGTTTGACAATACATAGTCTTTCAATGTCATCTTTTGATTCTACATATCTTGGCGTAGTCAATAGTGCTTCGTTCATTAGTTGTTGTTTTAGTTTTCTATCTGCTTCCCATTTTATGATCCATTTGTTTCCAAAAAAAGGGATAGTGATCTTTTCAATCTCTTCTCTGCTCATATAAGCTATCATTGTTCCATGTGGAATAATAATAGAATTGGTTTTTCTGAGATGTTGTTGACACGATTCATCTGAGATTTCATTAAATTTGTCAACTAATATCATATCGTCAATGAAGTTAAATCTTTTATAAAGTCCAAGGCGTCTTTTTTCACATATTAGCAATGTATTAAATCCTTCATCTTTCGCGCCTTTTAGTATCTGGAGCGAACAATGTGACCCGAGAGTAGCAATAGAATATTTTTTTTTTTTCGACTTTTTTACCACTATGTACATTCAGTATATGGTGGGTGATTAAAATACTTCGAAGTATTAGGGTATTGGTTAATGTCTTTTCGATTGGTATATCTGTTAGGATAATGAGAGAAGATAATATTCTCGTTGTTTTGACCTATAAAGATAGTATTTGTGAAATCAAGTAATATTGCTCTTCAAACTAGTTAGCTGCTCTAGATTACATCTGCTATAAATTCATATAGACGACTCTGTTAACTTAGCCCTATCTAATAAAAAATATTGTAAATTTTATTACCCTATCAGTATTTCATCTCTAAAAATAAAATAAACAAACAAACGTCTTCAGCCAATTATGACATGTTGTTGTTGTCTATCTCACTTTTTTATTCTACATGGAAAATAGTCATCATCAAAGCATTCAGTTCTGTCTTTTATTTGTGCTGAATAAATCTTTCTATAATATTCTTAAGTTCAGTTCCATATATTATGTGCTTAAGCCTTAACCATTTACATGCATATAATCATCATATCAGTAATAAGCGCCATCAGTGTAGATTGGTTTCCTTTTTCCAAATTTCGTTCTGCTCTGCTTGAAAAACTGATAACAGACAAAATCGTTCTTTCTCTTGATATATATATATATATATATATATATGAAATAACAAATACGGATGTATATGTATTTGGTTGATAAGCTATCCATAACCAATAATTTTGACCATCCATCTATGAGTATCATCTACATATATTTCCTTAACTAAATGTCTCTATCCACTTTGAATTTGTTTGCATATTCTGAGTATTTTTTGTATCTATTTCCATGTAGATACCTGGGATCTTTGGTAATTGCTTGTAAAGATTTTGATGCAGACCTATATAACTCCTAGAATTAAAATACAGGTATATAGCACATATATGCAATTACAGCTGGATTTGTCCTGATATGCTTTTCACTATATTCATGAGCTTGTTAGGACATACCCAGCTTTAGCTTATGTTAGGATAACATAGTGCTAAAGTTTAACTTAAGTTAACAGAGCCTATAGGCAAACAAAAACGCTATGTATTCATATTTTTACTTTTTAAAAAGCTTTTAAATTACTATAAAATAATTATATAAACACGAGGAGAGCAAGATAGATAAAGACATATATATTAAAACCCTATGCAAATGAGATATCTTTTAACAGGTGATTAGATATCTAAATGTGCCACTACCTTTGTAAGAAATAGAGTAAAAGATTAAGTTTTTCCACCAGTAGAAGTGATGAATTCTGCAATTAACTTGATTACAAAAGCTATTCCTCCTACAACAGCCATACCTAGAAGTACTAGACGAAGGTGTGTGAAATAGTCATCTTTGCTTGTCTTCTTAGCTAATTTCAATGTCTGGAGGATTTCTATAACTTTTCGCTGCACAAATGCCAAAAGGTTCACTTCAGATTCTTGCATGCATTATTTGAACCTACTGAATTAAAGTTATTATATGTTTACTCTACAATAATGTTAATATTGCATTGTTAGGATTGCATAATTAGACTTTATATTTAGAAAAAGTGCTAAAATATTATATTTAGATATTGCTTGATAATCTAACTCTAGCTGCTAATTTTATTCAGTATAAAGAATAAAATAATATACATATATTCTAAAAAAGTAAGGATCAATCGTTCTCATCTAGATAGCGTTGGCTGAACTGCATAAACAGGCTCCTTCTCCGTTCTCTGCATTTCAACAAAAGTTTCAGTATTCTGGATTCCTTCAATTTTGCCAATCCTCTCGATTATTATATTGTGAAGCTCCTCGAGGGTTCGTGCATTTACATTAACAATCATATCGAATCTGCCAGTTACTTCCGACAATAACCTAACTTCTGGTATCCTTAATAATTCCGAATGAATCGGCTCTTTTAGTTTGGGATCTCTATTAATACCGACAGTCGCCTTTACATTAATTCCGAGCATGCCTTCATTGATGATAACTGTAAATTTCTTTATAAGACTTCGTTTTCCAAGACGCTTTATTCTACTATAAAGAACAGATGCGTTTACATTCAATTTTTTACTCAGTTGCGGTACTGAAATACTTGCATCTTTAGTTAGTTCAGATAATATCCTCATATCTAATTCATCGAATCGTTGCAAATTTTATCCTATTTAGAGTTCGTAGCATAGATTAATAAATGTAATTTTAAATCTTTCATTGATTAGGACAAATAATAATAATTTCTGAACTCCTAAGCCATTGGCAGTGGACTCTCTCATGACTGCTTTTTATTTCTTCACAGAGGCAGGCGCTATAAATATAATATAAATAGCAAATATTATATAATTTATGATAGGATTATCAACAGATGTTTGGCAGAAGTCGAATAAAGCCAGGTGAGTATGTTTTTGTGGTCCAAGGTGATCAGAATTATAATAAACTTATCATAGGTATGGTTCAGTCTGCTAACGGAAACAAAATTCAAGTAAGGGGCTCATACATTCGTCCTATAGGTTTAGTTGAACGTGTCAAAAGAGGTCAGGCGGGAGATAGACCTAGAGAAGTTCTCAATAATCCTGATCCGAACAATTGCATCTTTATGCTAATAGACAGAGTTGAAACAGGTAGTTTCAATCAAGAAATTGACCAGCAGACAAGCAAGATAATATGGATAAACGAAAAACGTTTCTTTGTTTTAGATGGTTGGATAAGAGAAAATCTTCCCGACATGTTTGCAGATGTATTAAGAGCGGCTACGGAGCAAGAGCGTTTGCAAGCGCGAACAATACTTTTAGAAAAAATGAACTCATTATACGAAAAAGATCTTAAAGATCATCTTTATGCCGTAGCAAGAAGTACAAAAGTACTATAGATGTTTGAAAGTTTTATATTATGGTGAGTATTAGACAATTCTTTGAGTATGGAATACGTATATGCTGCTTTATTATTGCATAAGTTAAAGCAAAATATAACAGAAGATAATATTGCGAATATTATAAAGGCCACTGGAGT
This sequence comes from Nitrososphaeraceae archaeon, assembly GCA_035642715.1. Classification (GTDB taxonomy): domain Archaea; phylum Thermoproteota; class Nitrososphaeria; order Nitrososphaerales; family Nitrososphaeraceae; genus JAJNBK01. Next base: position 34,885 of record DASQRW010000141.1, read on the forward strand.
TACTCCAGATGATGTTAGGGTGAAGGCTCTAGTTGCAGCTTTAAGTGAAATAAATATCGAAGAAGCCCTAAAGGCAGCGCCACTTGCATCAGCCGCTACTGTAGGCGCCGTACCCTCTGCAGCATCAGCAGCATCGGCTGCAAGTGCAGCACCGCATGAGGAAGAGAAGAAGGAAGAGAAGAAGGAAGAAGAGGCACTGGAAGGACTCTCATCACTCTTTGGATAATCTTTCACTACTTCATTTTCATTTGTTAAAAATTGTAGTTATGGATTATTATGTATCAGTAATAAATTTCCCAATGAACCAATCTCAAAAATTGATGGTAGCGTCCAATGTTTCAAAAATGGACACCTTTTCGCAGATTTTCTAAATTCAGTGGGGTTCGTATCCGCTTTTTTTTGCTTCGTTTGCCACTGTGTAGGCTTTAGATTGAGCCCTAGGAAGAACAAGTGCGACAGTATCCTGCGAAATATACGCCGATTCAGAAGCTAGCACTACTGCCTTCTGATGAGTTTTTAGCAGCAAGGGTATGACCGTTTCTAATGTAAGATATCCTGCTTCTGTTGCTAATGCAAGAGCCTCTTGAAATGACCTTGACATTTCATTACGGTATTGATCCAAATTTATTTTTAGATCGGATTCCCTTAATAGCAACCCTGCAGCAATAGCAAAGTTAAGAGCAATACCTGCTTCAATCGGTTTAATATTAAGCTTGCTCATTAAGGATGCAAGTTTTTGTGAGATAACATCACCTTTCCTAGCGATTACTGTGTCTCTGCTTACCCATATACTTCCCTGATCTATCTTTGTTGGGACGTTTGCCTCTTTGAACTCAGAGAGAACTGGGCCTGGAGTAATGCCCGTATTGCCTGCAGGGATTGAAATTTCCTTGGAGGCAATGTCTCCTCCCTTGGCTGGTAGAAATACTTTATTCTGGTCAAATATCAAATTTAATTTGAACGGGCTGATTTGAGTAAATATTAATCCACACTGTCCTTCCAATTCCTTACTCAGACTTTCTAATCCAGGTACATTCTTTACTTTTTCAAATGCTCTTTGTGCAACCTTATTCTTAATTATCAGAATCTTCAAGTCATTTCTTAATTTTTTTCGAATCATCATTAACTGGGTGGCCCGAACTTTGGTCATCTTTGAAAGTGCAATCACATCATAACTCTTAGGAAGTTCTTGTAGTTCATCGTACATCATACGTTTCTTTTTGGGATAGCTTTTTCTGTCTTGTATTTTAATATCAGATACCATTCTATTATTCAGCCTTCTTTCTCTGGTCTTCTTCTTCTTTTAATGTTGTCAGTTTGGCTGGCTTACCCATCGTAAACTTTACTAATGTGTTCCGAATATTTTTTTCTCCCTGTGGTAGTTTTTTCTCGACGGCTGATATTACAGCACTAGCATTTGTTGCAAGTTGATCATCATCCATTTTTTCATCTCCAATTTTGGCAGATACATTTAACTGATTCTTTGCTCTTACACGAACAGAATCTCTAAAACGAGTTGCAATAGCTTCTATCGGTGCACCATATGGCAGTGGTGTTGGCATTTTTCCTTTCGGACCTAAAAATTGTCCCAATGAGCGACCAACCGTTGCCATATATGCTGTGTCAGAGACAAAAAAATCATGCGCTTTTACCACTTTTCGTGCTTCTCTCTTATTTGTGCCTAATCTGTCCAGTTCTTCTGGTTCTATTACCCTCTCAATTTCAGTTCTTCGAGCACGTGTACCCATATCACCAGAAGCAATAACACAGATGCTTGCTTTACGAGCAGGCTTGTTTGGTAAATTTACTACCTCATTGAGATTAAAACCTTTTTTTACATCTATTTCTTTCAGTACGAGTGTTAGCTCAACTGATTGATTAAAGTTGCGCTTGGTCGCCCCGTCTCGCGCCAGCTTTATTAGGTCTCTAAGTCTACTATCACGTACCATCTAAATACAAACCGTCAATGCATAGAAAGCCACTTAAAATTGTTTAGAAATGTACAAGAAAAATCTATTTATTGAATCCATTTAGCAGCAAATGACGTAATATTAAAAGAAGGTTTTAAAATGGCGGGCCCGGTGGGCTTCGATCCCACGACTTCCGGCTCTCCTCAGGAATTTAGAAGGCAGGCGCTCTATCCATGCTGAGCTACGAGCCCGCTTCAAAGAGACTCTTCCACTATGTGGGTTATGAGCTAAACAGCTAGCATGGCTAGGAGAAAGTTGAATTATCCTTTATAAAATGTTTAGTGTTGGGAAATAATTTATATGAAGCTAGATGTCTTTAATATCGAGTGCATTATATCTTAGAATACTACTAGAAATTATATTTATTTGAATGTAATATACATAATAATGTTCTCAAACCGAAATGCCATTAATAAAGTCAATGATAGAACATGATAAGCTGAAAGCCCTATAGAAACAATATGTATCCTGTTAAAAAGTTATTTTCCTATTCTAAGCATCATCATCATTATTATTATTTACTAATAGGTGTATAGCATTAAAGACATTTAAGGACAATATCTTTTCTAATAAAGTATAATAACATGGATAAATATACATGTAGCACCCTATGCTCTAAAGTCACGGATAGGATGACCTTCGTATGATTATAGAATACAATGTTAAATATAATAAAAATATCAAGAAAACGGATTTACAAAGTAAGATGTGCGATATGTTTGCGAAGGAGCAACGACAGGTAGATGAGATCATTGATGTACACTCTGAGTTAATTAAACCGTCTTCTATAAATCCTCTATATGCTTTTTCAAAAGAATATAGATCAAATGACAAGCAGCAGGAGGTTTAAAATAAATGATAAAGGAAACTCTAGTGCGTGATAAAACTACAAATATTCTAGAGAAGATAATTGAAGATAGTAAAAACATCGATATCTCAACATTTATTGAGGAGATCAAAGAGATTTATCGGAAATCAGAGAAAACTAAAGCCGTACTTCATATTGCAGGTGATATCAAAGTTGGTAACACCCCACATGAAGTAGTGGCAGAAACAAGAATGTACAAGCTTTTACATTATCGTCCGCTATTCAGTAGAACCGCAAAGACACCACTACTGATCGTCTATGCTTTAATGAACAAGTCATATATCTTCGATTTGCAACCTGATAAGAGCTGGATTCGCAATTTGTTAGCCCAGGGCTTTGATGTCTACCTTATAGATTGGAAAGCACCAACAAACGTCGACAAATTCGTTTCATTTGATGACTACGTTAATTGGTACATAGATGATTGTATAGAGATTGTCAGAAGAAAGAATCATGTCGACAAAGTAACTCTACATGGTTATTGCTTGGGCTCAACAATGTCCGTGATGTATACTGCTTTACATCAAGAAAAAATTAGAAATCTAGTTGCCATTGCACCTATAATTGATGCTGAAAATGATACCACCGTCCTTAGCAATTTGTCCAGACATTTGGATGCTAATAAAACGTTTGATTCTATTGGTAATTTACCTTATGAGCAGTTATATGCAGCCTTTTCGATCCTAAAGCCATTTAAACAAGGAGTAAATAAATACATTAATCTTGTTGAGAATATAGATAATGAGAATTTTGTTCAGAATTTCCTTAGAATAGAGAAGTGGATTTTTGACACACCACCTATCGCAGGAGAAACATACAGACAATGGATAGAAGATATACAACAGAAGAACCTTCTCGTCAAGAATGAGATGAAGTTAGGAAATGAAATTATTGACCTATCAAATATTAAGGTTCCACTTCTAAATATAGTTGCAGAAGAAGATCATCTTGTATCTCCACAATGTAGTCTACCACTAAATGACTCTGTATCGAGTACTGACAAAAGATTAATGCGCTTTCATACAGGTCATGTTGGACTTATAGCTAGCAGCTATTCCCAGAACAACGTTCTTCCAAAAGTTGGTCAATGGCTCAAAGCACGGTCACAATAGTAGCTTGTTAAACTTATTTGTGTGAGATACGTCTAACCTAAGACTACTATTTTAACTATTTTTTATATAAATATTCTAGGATAATTATCCCTCTTGGGCAGTCTTTCGTTTTCTTTCTATCGGTATTACTATCACTTGAACCAAATCACCCTCTTCAATATTCAATGCTTGTCTCTCAGCTTCTGGAATAGAAATTCTGCCTCCTGTTTGAACAGTTGTCTTGAACATTGCATAGTAATACGTCAAGCCCTGAAGCATAGACAGAAAATTCTGCATAATATCCTGCTGTGTAGCAGAATATTGCCTGATAAAGTCTCTCTGAACTTCAGTTCCCTTTTCCACTGCTTTTTTAAATGCATCAGTTGTATCATCCGCTCGAAAGATGTCACTCATTTAAATGAATTTGTACTGTCATTTATTTAACGTTAGTGTTAAATTAATGCTCTTAATCTTCAAGGAATTTCAGTACTTCCCTATTGAATTCAATAGGTTTTTCAACATAAGGTGTATGGCCGCAATTGCTTATTACTACAAGCTGACTATGTGGGATTTCTTCATATCCTTTCGAATATTGCAATGGTATTGTCCTGTCATTATCCCCCCATACCAACAATGTTGGGGTAGGGATATTTGATAACCTACCAGGAAGTCTCGGCGAATCTCGCATTCCGAGCAAGGTTGACATAAATGCATACTTTGAATTTGGAAGTCTCATTCTGTTCACAAAATCCTTGATAGTATCTTCTGTAACAATACTGGAATCATACGCCATTTGCGTAAATGCTCTAAGTGCATTTTCATAAGTGGGATACAATGCTGCCATAATATATTGATCAAGATGATGAGTAGAAGACCTCATCATTCCTGCAGGCGCAGCTAAAACTAATTTTTCTATTCTATTATTGTATCTAATTGCAAATTCTGTTGCTAAATGCCCTCCAAATGAGGAGCCAACTATATTGAGTTTATCAATATTTAGATTTTCTAAAAAATCTACAAAGAACTTGATAAAAAAATCTATAGTGTATTCTACTGTAGGTTTATCACTATATCCAAAACCAATAATATCAGGAACTATAACTCTAAAATGTTTAGCTAAATCTGGAATAACACGTAACCATCTTTCAGCAGAGGCCCCCAATCCATGGAGGAGAATGAGATCTTTGGGATCATCTGATTGATTAATTACATTATCATAATCAAAATACCTTATTCCATAACCATTAACATAGGACACTTTCGTGGGAATATTTTGATCTGACAAATACGTTCTACAAATACAGTGATTACTGTACCTGATTTAATATGTTATCATTTAAGTCTATGCAAGGAAGTAATAGTTATAAAGTGGATAAAATTTAATGTATATATTCTGACCTTATATTTGTATATCAGGAGTTCAAAATAAACTCTCAGTAGTATTCGCCTTTACATATGAGCATATCATATATATGACAAATAATGAGCACGGACATCTTAATGAGCAAAATCAAGGATATTTCAATTATGATAATGGAAAAAGAGATATCTTCAGGCAAAGATGTTCATGGTAGTATAGATCTTAATTATCAGGGACGTTTTGATAGTATAATAATTAATTCACAGATACAAAACTCAAATGATGTTTTCAATTATACCGATCTCAATGGAAAAAAAATTAACCATCCTTACGCAAGACTTTCTATATTCCGAGATGATATAGGCGATAATAAAACTCTAAAATTTATTGCCACTACCAATCATGTACCATCAGCGAATTCCTCAAATGTAAAATTTAGAGCCACGATTATTCAAGAACATAAAGAAGTTGCAAGTGACATAACTAACATAAAGATAGTAAAAGTTAGCTAAAACTCTTTACGATTTCTACCTTTCCTGTCATCCATGGATGAGGTTCACAATGATACGGAAACTCTCCTTCTTCTGTAAAGGTAAATTCAAACGTCTTACCTGGAGAAACTAAGCCTATTGTTTCCATTGAATCGAATTTACCGTTAAGTTTATCGTGAAAGTCAGTATCAGTAGTGACAGTGTGCGCAGTTGTATCAGTATTTGTCCAGACAATTTTGTTGTCAACTCCTAATCCGCCACGCACATCTTTTGGTACAAAAAACTCTGGATTAGATGGAAGAGATGCACCTTTTGCAATCGAAACCTGTGCTGTTTTTGATGGATTGGCTACCGCTTCAGGGACATTAGGTTTTGCATTCGATTCAGGCAAATATACATATTGGTAGTAGCCAATGCTTACTGCAACTGCAACAATAAAGGCGATCATGCTAATACCACCAGCATGATTTTCTCTAACTTTCTCCATGGATCAAATCAATTTTAGGGTTTTTGGCATATAAAGGTTCTTTGTAACCAGTTACAATTAAAATAGGAAGGTTTGACATGTGGAGGATCTGATAAGTACAAAAAATTGTTTGCTTGAACGGTTTTAAATAATTATCACTGCTGATTGGTCATGATTAATGATTTGTTATCTTTGAGCTGTATATTCCTGGTTATTTGACTATTTTTTATGTACTTCAGTAGTAGAAGATCTTTCTGCCAAGACATTCGCTGTATCGCCAGTTTTTGAGCTAGACGAAGCAGATGCATCTGTTGGTGGAGTTGCAGCAGTAGTAGTAGTAGTAGTAGCTGTTCCGGATGTTTTGGTAGCAACTTGTGCACTACTAGAAGCCTTTTGAACTGGTGGAGCAGTTAAAGGCTCGGTAGTAGTAGGCTTGGGTACAGGTGGCACTGCCTTAGGAGCCGCAGGCATAGGCTTTGCAGTCGTCGGCGGAGTTGTTGGTTTTGGAGGAGGTGCCCTGGCCAAGGCTGTACCATGTCTATAAATATGAAACATTCCAGCAAAAACAAGCATTATGATACCAATTATAAACAAAGAATAGTTCTTCATCCCATTAAGAACAGCATAATATGCAGATATGTTTAGATAAACCTGAAACGCCAACAGTGCAACAAACACTATATAAATCCATTTTTTTGGAAAATTGATAGCCGTCTTTCCACCCGGTTTCCTAGGCTGTAACTTTGCATTAGCCTCTGCATTCTTTGCTAATTTTATCATCATATAGGTAAATCCAAAGGAAAGAGGCACTAGCAATAACATTACTGTGTAAAAGAAGATGGGATCAATTACCAACCTTTCTAATAAAGACTTTGTTCTGTTAGGATCAATATAAAATCCCCAATAAGTAGTAACTATGATCTGTGCAAGACTTGTTATACCCACTGCAGTGATAAGCGGACGATCCTTCCAAGAGAATTTCTTGTATTTGTCAACAAAAGGTATAACAAGAAGCGAAAAGATGAAGAGGCCAGGCCATGCAACACCGGTTACGAATTTATCATATTGCGTTCGGAGGAATGCGTATAGTCCAGTTAAGTACCACTCGGGTACGGTGATACCAGGCGGAACATTTGGATCGAACTTTAGACCCATTTCTACAGGAAATACACCACCAGTTAGCATGATTGCGCCAGTAATTGCCATTACCATAGGCACATCAAATACAAGAAATCTTGGAAAGTGAACTACCATAAGACCCAACATAGCAATAGGGAGAAGAAAGACATGGAATGCATAGAACCGCAGTACGAAATCATGGAAGCCTGCACCAAAAAATGCATCTCTCATTTGTGGACCTAAAATAGGGATAGAGTTAGTCAGAGAAGCAGCGATAGAAATAGCTAGTTCTGCACGTTCACTAAAGATGATATCATATCCAGTAAAAGCTTCAAGAATAGTAAGGACTCCGAGTATAACTCCTGTTACCCAGAGAATTTCATTTCTTATCTTGTATCTCCCACTAAAATATTGATAGTACATGTGAAGAATTGCCATCATAACCATTGCATTAGAAGCATGATAATGGATATTACGAATATGAAATCCATATGGTATTGTATCATTAATATTTTCCACACTGTCCCAAGCTCTATCCAGAATAGGTTCGTACCAAAGCATTAGTAGGGCACCAGTAATACCTAGTATGATAAAAATGACGAAGGTAAGCATACCTAGAAATCCAAGAGGGCTGACGAACCTTGCTGGAAATGTAAATTTCAATGCCATGAATATAGTGCGGTCTAGGCCAGCGTAGGCCCATCTAAGGAATCTTACTAAACTGTTTTCTCTATGTAATGTAACGGCCAAATCCCACTATCCCATTCCCATTTACGCTCCAATTTGGAGGTTTTATCCATATATTTCCATCGTTGTCAATTTCTAAATCAAGTACGGGCAGTACATTTGATGGAGGAGACTGTAATGAAGCAGGGCCTGCAAATGCCATACCAGTCAATGGATCATACATACTGCCATGACATGGACATTCACCTCTTTTCCGTCCCTCTTCAGGCCAATACTTCCAGAGACACCAAAGATGCAAGCAAACCATGCTGTAAACTCTGAAAGCCGAAGCATCATTTTTGTTTCCACCAAGCTCCTCTGGTAACCTTATAAATTGCCAAGTCCGAAAAGCTTCCCGATTTAGTGACGGATCATCTGCTGATCTTGGATAAATAATTGCTTCTGAATGATTAACCTTAAAGGTTTTCACGTTAGCTTGTGATCCATCTGGAAGCTCGACTTTAGCTCTTTCAGATACATTGGCTGCAGGATTAGGTAAAAACTTGCCCCAATCTACGAATGGCGCAAAGGTCATAACTGTACCTGCAGCTGCCATTAGCTTTAGAAAATCACGCCGCGATACCTTCCCTCCGGACCCTGGAGGGGCTTGCTGCGTCATACAGATTAACTGTCCAAAAAATATCTTATAAACTTTTGTCTCCTGCCTCTTTGAGACATTAATCGATGTATAAACTCGTAATCAATTCTCCTGCATCTATATGAGTATCTAGATATAGTTCTGAGGAATTTTATCTCCACAAGGGCATATATGCCTATTCAAAGAGAAATGGTTAATTCTATTTGCTGATGAAATATGAATGATAGATGATTTTACTTTGTTAGATGGATTCTTGCAATCCCATTGAGATAATGGATATATTCAACAGTTGGTTTGACTGCAGTTGTTGGCAGTTTTGCTAAGATGTTATAGTTCCTTGATCCTCTTGCAATAATTCTAACATTTCCTGTATCAGGCTCAAAACTGGCACTAATGTCTCTTGCATCAGAAACTCCATGAATTTCAGCTATAATTTCATAAAAATCTCGTCCCTCGATGACTTCAGGAGAAGCCTGCGAAATAGATTCCTCTATTTTTGGTCTTTGTTTTCTAATTATTTGACTATCGGTTTTGAAGGGTGCGTTTATTATACTTTTTCCTGACAAAAATACTTTCCATGTATATGCAGTTCCTAGACCTGCAACGAATCCACCTAGGTGAGCAAGATAAGCAACGCCGCCAAAAGGATCTATCAGACCGAAGATCACTTGTAAAATGAACCAAAATGGGATATAGGCTAACGCAGGTATGCGAACGGTTGTTATAAAGAAGGCGATTATAACGGTAAAAATTTTAGCTCTTGGAAACATGACAAGGTATGCACCCATAACACCTGAAATAGCACCAGATGCACCTACAGCAGGTATCATTCCTCCTCCTGCACTAACTGCAAAGATGCTGTGAATAATTGCAGCAGCCGCTCCCCACGCAATATAGATTAGTAGATATTTTATATGACCAAATCTATCTTCAATATTATCCCCAAAGACAAACAAAAATACCATGTTACCTATTATATGAGCTATTCCACCATGCATAAACATTGATGTTAAAATTGATAGTAGATCGCCGTTGAGAACAGACCTTGGTGTAGCACCATATTTACTAAATATCTCTGCAACTGCTTGCTCATCTGAGAAATACCCTGTTACTATTATCTCCCATACAAACACTATGACGTTAATTGCGATCAGGCTATAATTTACGTATGGCCTTCCATGAATTCTTTCAGTGTCATCGTGAATGGGAAACATGTTATTTTATTTCTAAGTTGTTAGACAGGTCTATAAGGAAATAAGTTTTTGCGTTTATCTTCTCTAAAATCCGCCGAATGGATTTGAAGATGGCATATCTCCACCTTTTTCACTATGTGCTTTTCTTACATGTTTTTTCATTCTATCTTTGTCATCAAATTTCATATTACAATATTCACACTTGAAGCCTTTTTGATCTTCCTTATTTTTTCTTCTAAACAAGTCCATACTAAAGCATAATGCATAAAGGAATTAATATCTATTATATATTTTGAATATAGATATATATTTTAGACACTTTTCGCTTATGCTATTATAAAATCCTGAAGAATATTGTTTTATTAAATGTTTAATGATTCATTGTTTATATTTGATGACACACATAGCTACTGAAGAAAATAGAGAGAGCAAGAGATTTTCATTAATACTTATTATTCCATAACTATCATTGTGAGAGTTGACTTGACACCATTGAGCTTTCTTAGCTTCCACGTAATCGTCTCCTTGACCTTTTCCATAATATCTGCTTCAACTTGAGCTACTATATCATATACTCCATAGACCTGATAGACCTCTTTTACACCTCCAATTTTTTTTAGTTCATTAACAATAGAATCTTCACTCCCCAGCTCAGCATTCATCAATACAAAGGCTTTTGGCATGATAGCTTAATTCAAATTGAATATAAAAACATAATGAAAAATTATGAAATTTTTATTTTGCAGTAAATACTAGAGGAAAATATAACAAACTCATCCTCGTACGTTATATCTTATCATCAATATCAAAAGCTATTCTGTGTTAAGACGCTTTCAAATGCAAAATATTAGTAAATAAAAGTGATCCCAAATAGTATATATCCTATTGCAATTTTGTATGCAATGACTGAATATCTAATAAAGACTGCATATTGGTCAGATAGGAAGATTGAAGTGTTTAATAAGTGAACTTTAGGATCATGATGATCATAGCCCAACCTGACATAGATAAATGAACCCTAAGAAAATAAAGATTGTAAGTACGACTTTGAATACATAAATGAAAGGTTGGGATTATAACGAGTCACATGAATATTGCATATATATTAGAAATATTCTAAACCTATGACTTTATGATATTCTTGGGATTTATAAAAAAGAGGTAGGCCCATTGACAGTTATGATTATTAAAAGCGTATATGAGAGAATAGGGGATATTCTATTTGAGTTATGACAATTATCAGATGGATAAAGATATTTTATGATATTGATTAGATCAATATTGTTGATTGAGTTCATGTTTTATCCGTTAGAGCCATTCAGCATTTGGTTTAGCGTCTTGGTTATTAAACGCAATGTTAGAAATTTAACTTCGCTCTATTGTCGTTCTTGTTTGAGAATCTTAGCAATTATATAATTGATAGCTGTATCAAATATCTGGCCACTATTTTAGAAATATAACAATTGGCTTCTTAGTCCTAGTCGGATAGATCATAGCAGAAATCACCTTATACTTAAAATTGAATATATAGTTCAGGCTTTTTCTTTTTTTCTTATATCTCTTACAGTTTTCTTGATTATCACAATGTTCATAGAAACTATCTAAAAACCAAATTAATATTGAAATTTAAAAGAAGCCTAGACTTCTGGGCTTAATTTGCCTTCGTCAAATGTGCTCGCTTTTTCCCACTGATAGAAAAAAAAATCTTCGCACCAATCATGAAATTCATTATCTTCACTGTAAAACATTATATTTAGATCCGGCTCTCCTTTAAGATTAGGAAATAGAACGCATGATTGCTTTTCGTTGAAAATTGTCATTATCTTAACTTCGTCAAGCATCCGCCTCTCCACCAAACCTTTAGCGATTAGATTGCGCCACCCAATTTTTTGCAATATTTGACTTCTTCCCTTAGGTATTACTACATTGCTGGCAAATATATATGAAAATTTAACCCCCATCTGTACTCTGCCGCTTAGTGTTTCTATCAAATCAAGAGGCACCTGAGCCATAATTTCCTTGATATATTCATCGGACTTTGCATAAAGTATTTTCCAACGTTGTAGAATTGCCATGACTCCATGAACAATTTCACAATTATGAAGTGAACCTAATCTTTGTATGAACTTTCGAGGGAGTTCTCCCAAGCTATGTTCAAGAAAATATTCCTTTTGGTTAAATAAAAAGTCATAACTGGGAATAAGCGAGACAATCGTAATGCCATATGGCGTCAAGATTAAATCTCCTTCACTATCTTTCATTACTAGACCTGAGTCTATTAAGCGTGTCATATTTCTGTGTGCCTCCTGCATTGTAGCATCGAGTTCTGCAGCAAGTTGAGACAGTCGGTACTGTTTCTGGGTCAATTTCATTAACATAGATAGTCTTAAGTCACCTGCGAGTTCAAAGAAAAGAGAGCCAGCTCCTTCTTCCGGCTGTTCGGACATTTAACTGACATTCCACATATCTTAAATTTAAACTTGTTAAAGGAATTGTTGAGCGTAATCCATAACTTCTGGAAACTGCAATTCGAAGTATATCATATTATATATATATATCCTGCTGCTGCAATAGTTATATAACCACAGTAGAGATTAGTATTCCAAACTTCTATTAGACTCTCTTCATGTTCAGTCGTAACGACATAACTTCTTACATGTAATAATTCTAATAAAACAGGTTTAAAATATCTGCAATATGAGTGTATGAATGCAATATTTGTTAGCAAAGGTTTACTAATTATTATTATATCGTCAAGACTCACGGCGTAGCCCTTGACATTGTCCTTGGAAAAAGAGCTGTATCCTTAATATCTTCTGTATTTATAATCCATCTCATCAAGCGTTCAATACCCAGTCCAAATCCTCCATGTGGAACGGATCCATACTTTCTCAGCTCTAGATACCATTTATAGGCATGTGGATTCAACCCTTCTTTTTCTATTCTTTTTGTAATGGAAGTAATATCTTCTTCTCTTAATCCTCCGCTAATAATTTCTCCAAAACCGCTAGGCGCAAGCATATCTGCGGCAAGTCCTATTCCTTCATTCTTGGGGTCTTCCTTGACATAAAATGGCTTGACTTGAATTGGATAACCTATTATAAAAATAGGTTTTTCAGTATTTCTCGTTAATTCACGTTCTGATTCGATATTAAGATCATCACCCTTTCTTATACTACGCTTTTTTCCATTTTCTTCTTTTATACTGAATCCTTTGGATCGTAAAATTTCAATCGCTTCTTCATATTGTATTCTATCAAATGGTACTTTGACTTTTTTTAGTTGACTAACATCTCTTTTCAGCAGAGCAAATTCTTTTGTTCTTTCCGCTACTGTCTTTTCGACAATATAAGAGATCAATTGTTCTTGTATATTCAATATATCTTCTAGGTTAACCCATGGAGCTTCAGCTTCAAGGTGTGAAAATTCTGCCAGATGCCTAATAGTTCTTGATTTTTCTGCTCTAAAAGAAGGAGTAAGACACCAGACACGCCCCAGACAGAATATCATTGCTTCAAGGTATAATTGTGCACTTTGTGAAAGATATGCCTCTTCATCAAAATACTTTATTTTGAATAGAGTGGAGCCACCTTCAACTGCACCTTTAACAACAATTGGAGGAGTTATTTCCATCCAATCATTTTCAACAAACCATTGACGAGCATATTTTAAAATTGAAACGCGAATTTTTGCTATTGCTATCATTCTTCTCATTCGCAGGGAGAGATGTCTATAATCTAGTAATAGCTCTGAGCTTTGGTATTCTCCTATTGGATAATCGGGTTCTGCTATATGGAAAATTTCTAAGTTGTTGCCTTTGATTTCAAATCCACCTTCTGGAGCTCGACTATCTTGCCTCACGACACCGTTGATTTCTATAGAGGACTCCATAGTCAGATTTGTAACTTTCTTGGTTGGAAATATACTTTGGATTATCCCGCCACGATCATCTCGAATCAAGACAAAAGTGTTTTCCTTTTGTTTTCTTAGGCGATATACCCATCCTCTTATAGCAACTTGCTTTCCAATATAATCAATAGACTTTATATCATCTGCTCTGACATACATATTGAATAAGTCGCTTACTCATGATTCTTAAATTTATCATATTTTCTCCTTTTCAAAATGAAGGTAATAAATCTAACAATGACTTATAAGAACATTTACAAATTTTACCTATTCCTTGGGATTAATTTTGGAGGGAATACATATTATTATAACGGCCATTAATGGTTTATGTGGCACCCTTCGCATATCCTTAGCTTCAGCAAGCCCACTCCACATTCTGTCTACTAACTTACAAAACACGGATCGTTAGGATACTTAGTCTGATCCCAGTCTATAAAATCATAAATATTAAAGTCTACTCTTTTGCAATAGTTGGGTATATCTATACTCATGGTATTTTTTTTATAATTAAATGAGAATTTGGCATACTTAATGCACGTTTGTTTCAAATTAGAGAATTCTAAATACCTAATCAGAATTTTCCTCTGATGGAGATCATCGGTTTTACACATGCATGTAAAGAAAGGCAATTTTATCTGATTATCTTTATCGTAGACAAATATACAAATATGTATGTTATAAATGCGTATTATAAGTAATACATAATCCTACATTATCATAATGAAGTATATTTTCTATAAGACATTTGAGTTTAACAAATGTGCTTGAGAATCATCCATCTTTTTGTAGCAGCACAAACAAATAGACTCAAATAAGTATATGGTTTTTTCTTTAAAAGTTAATAGGATCGAGCAGCGGAATTCATATCACTTTGAGGAAAGAATTGATTTTCTGTTGCCATAGTTACTTCGCTAATCCATTCACATTGAATGCTAACTTTGTCGTGATGTTTTACAACTGCCTCTCTATCCGGAGCCTCAAGTAGACAAAAACAGACACTAGCCTCCTTGTTGTAGAAGAGATTTACATGTCTAACACCAAATTCATCAGCCGGAGAGTGGACTAACTCCTTTAAATGATCTTCTTTAAAAGGCACCTTGTGAACATCTAAAAATATTGCCAAATCACATCTATAAATATGTCAATACTATAAATAATTTCCCATTTACTTCCATAGATGAATTGATTTTGTAGATAGATCTCAGTATCAATAATCCTTTATATTTAAAAAGGATTATTCACCAAGAAATATTGTGCCACCATCTCTTGATCCATACCCTGAAGATATAAGATTAGCATATGTTAGCGAAGACCCTTTAAATTTTATATTAAAAGTAATTTCAGGTACTAAGAAAAGCTTTGAGTGTTGCTTTGATCACACCTGGCAATCTATTCAATCGAGTAACTCAACACTGTGGGATCTAATTGTTCAGCTTAAACTGAGGGGCATAAGATTAAGATTTATTACTAAAATTACTGCTGAAAACATGTATTATTGTAATAAGATGATGAAGTATGTCGAACTAAGACATACAGATGCAGTTACGGGTTATTTGGCTATCAGTGATACGGATGAATTCTTTAGCTACATGCCTGTTATAGCAGAAGAAGAAAAAGAAGAAGAAAAAAGACATTCCAAAATACAACTAATTCATATTAAAAACAAATCCTTTGTAGAAATGCAACGGTACCTTTTCGACAGTCTATGGATTAAATCTATCCCTGCAAGAGAGAAGATTGTAGAAATTATGAGGCATGTGATAAGTGACGACTTCACAAATAGCAATATAGAAGATCCGTACAGAACGTACGAAGTCGCCCTCAGCATTATCAAATCAGCAGTTGATGAGATCCTTATCTTATTTCCTACTGTTAATTCCTTTTGGTGTGCAGAGAATGGAGAAATAATATCGTTATTAGGAGAAGCTGTAGGCAGAAATGTGAATGTTAGAATTCTGATTCAAGCACAACATGACAAAAACATACGAGAAATAGTTCAGAGAAAGTTAAAGGAGAGAAAGCAAGAGCTTCAAATTAACACTAACTACATTAGTAAACAATTACAAAAAAGGAGTATGATCATTGTAGTGGACCAGACAGCTTCACTTGCAATAGAGATAAAGGATAACATGAACGATACTCTTGAAGGAATATTTGGAATAGCGAGCTGTTCTAAGAATGAAATGACTGTATCTTCGTACATTTCAATATTCGAGAGTCTGTGGATACAATCTGAATTTGAAAAACAAAACAAGGTCAAGCAAGCATATTTTCAGATCTTTAAGGACTTTAGACTTAAGGATGAAAATTATAACCGTAGTTGGCTATTTGAACAAAACAAAAAGAAAGAATGATATGATGAAAATAATGACAATTCTAAAAACAGTTAAATTTGGAAAATGTCTTTGATTAATTTTGTCTTCTTGAACAGTAGATTTGCTGCTTGCCCATTTATCATCATGTAACATTAATTTCTACTTATGAATTCCAAGAATAAATAAGGGCATAATACATAACATTTCAGTAAAAATTTATTTTTTTGTCTTCGACCTTGATTAGTTCCATAAATGGTTGAAGATGTAAGTATGTATTCTTGAGATAAATATATCCATGTGCTTACTGGCGCTGTATCACCCAAAAAGTCCTGAAGCTTTTTAACGATATGATACGATCCGTTCATCTGCTCTTGATTTGTCGAATCTCATTTGTCATTGCAGAGCATAATATATA
>DASQRW010000142.1:0-17899 GCA_035642715.1 Nitrososphaeraceae archaeon
TTGTAATATTGTAAAATTGCATATACTTTTGAAGAAAGAAGCTATAAGATCTCTGCGTCGCTGAGGTTTTGATAGCGTTGATAAAGTTCCTGTAGGCACGACCTTCTAACGGTATTATTTGTATTTGTTGTGGGTACTGCTGTTTCTGTTCCTGCTGATGTGAACGATGATGATGAAAGTCTTGTCGGTACATGCGCTGTTGTGTTTGTTGCTTATTTAATGATAATAATGGATCCTCATCATTTTCATTCATGCTATTTTATCTTAGCGACTATAGTAAACAGGGACTAATTAAATACTGAGTATCATGTATATTACAACTGTGATATACATAGTTCTGATCTAGACATTATATTGCAACAATTAAAAGGGTTATATTTTTATAGCTTAGATCAATTCTATGAAAAATACCATTCACATACAATAATCTATGTTTAGATATCTACCAACCATGGTACAGGTATTGCTACTATAAATTACCTAATAAACATCATAATAAAAAATTACTATCTGTTAACAATACTGCTACTTTACATCATACTTTGTTTTATCGCGATATTTCTCTTTATTTTTAGATTTGAGCCGAACTCCAGTAGTGCCAATGGTTTCCGCAATGATATAACTTATTAAATGAGTTCAAGATAAATAGATGAGCTAAAAGTTTTAAAGGTTTTCTAAAGTGCCGTGAAAGAGGGATTCGTGGGATTAGAACCCGAATGTCGGTTCGGTTTATTTTAATAATATACCTTTTGCTAAAATAAAATAATATCCCCTGAATAAGCTTTCCTGTAAGAAATCTGAAGAGTATATTTCATTTCAACAACTTTATATTGATTTAAGGGCTATGCTAATTGATTATCCTCTAAATACTCATATACACGATATCTACTTCCAGGATTAAAGTGAGAATGGTAATTCCATTTTAATGGATCAAGAGTTACTTCTACAAACTTGCTATTGTTTAAAAAATCTTTATTGCTCGATGATGACAGAAGAATATTATAAATAAATTCGCCTACCAACACTTGATTAGGCTTTGCAACAGATGCAATCTTTACAGCCATACTTATACTAGAACCAATTATATCTATGTGGGCTTTTTCTAAACTCTTTCCATAAAGCACTACTAAAGCATCGCCATAAGCTAATCCTATTCTTAATTTAATTTCAGGTAATTCATTTGCCTTAAATGCAGGATTAATAACTTCTTTTATAATTTCTAATATCGCTCTTGAATAACTCAATGCATTTTTACATGCTTTTACCTGATCATATCCTGCAGGAAACAACACAATAACAGCGTCACCTTCATATTTGAAGACATATCCTCCATAACCTGATGCGGCAATACTTATTTCTTGAGCAAAGGTTTGTATCATTAATGCAAATTTATTCTCTGGTAAAGAGAGGCTCATTTGTGTTGAATTATTGATATCTATAAACACAATGACGAGATTTGTTTTACTGTTTACATGTCTTCTAAGTAATTTTTTGGATTCTTCTGTTGACATGTTAAGCTGGATACCATTGCCCAAGGTTTTATTTACCCTAGCATGAATCTGTTTCATTAAAGGCAAGTTGGTAAAACTCATAGATAGATCCTCTCTACCATTAGTTAAGCAACCTTTTCTTGTGAAATTATTAATTTCAATCTGGTGTAGGCTTTCAATTCTGCTTTTATCATAAAAAGTATGGCTGATCTCCTAATTAAAAGGTATTACTTTACAAATTAATAATAATAGTATACAACATCATAGAATTAATATAACATATATCCATCGATAATCTGCCTCAGTAGATTATCTTTATTTGCTAATTCTTTTCTTCTTTGTGATTTCGCAACATTATGTATAGTAGCATAAGTATAAAAACTATTTCTTGCTAATAGTTGAGCTGCCAGTAACAACCTCTACTTTTTCACTCAACTTTATTAGACATTTCTCATAAACAATTTAAAATAATTATCGATATAGGATTGATAGGTTTATCTCGGGACATATTTATTATTAACAAAGTAACTTAAAAGATAGTGTGAAAACTCCATAGATGAAATTGACTTCAGATTATCGTATTTCTTGCTAAAAATAGAATTTAATACTATTATTATTAGTAGTAGTAGTATATTGATATAGTATCAAAATAATTACAATAAGAATATTATCATTGTTTCATAGAAGAAAAATATAGTAAGAAATAGAAATTAGCTAATAATGAGTAATTAACCAATAAATAACATTGAAAACTTTTATTTTATACGGAAGCAAAATATAATTAAAATTTGAAAAAACATACATACTGATTCCGATCTGGTCATTTCCTCTCTTCTGCTACCATGTATTTCATAAAGATCGGAATCAGTCATCTTATTATCTATATCTAATAGTAATATGAAGATGAATGTGGTGAGGATTGATATAAGTTTAAAAAGATTGTAATTGCCCAAATCATAAGATCTAGTATATAATGAAGAAAGTGACCTCTCCTGATTGATTTAATATATATCACACTTTTTGATACACTTTACATCAAGTACTTGCTTAACTTCTCCTCCTATTTCTCTTCTTCCTTTCTTCTTTGTAACATGCTCTTTTCTATCCTATGCTGCCACAAAATTATGTTATTCTACTGCATATATCCACCTGCAAGAATATTATTTGTATCTGAGTGGATATTTTAATATCTTTTAATGTATCGTCATAATCATTAGTAATTCCATGAAGATAATCATTCAGATTTTTATTTAGATCGGTGATGGAATATTTATTGATAGTGAAAGAGATAGTTCATAGGATTCTGAATTACTTCTTACCGGTGCAAGAATGAAACAATATCAGTGATATAATCATCAGCTTATACATCACCTTCCTCTACTCTCCAATTAGAAGGATACTGGTCTCTGAATTCCATAATTAGGTTTTTCATCTCTCTTGAAAATTACTGTCTGTTTGCGCTAATGCTTCGTGTTGTTGTATAATGATAATAGTAAGAGCAACTGATAACATTAAATCAGCCATTAATGTCGTTATAGCAGATAAATTATTATTATTACTTTTACTAAACAATGATGTAGTAATTTATTGCAAGTAATTAAAATTTCTAAATAGGTTAATGGTTCATGGTAACTATTATTTCTAATATTAGTGATTCATCTGTTATATGTTCTTGAGTTGCTGCTGTTCTTTACTTAATTGAAGACTAAAACTAAATGTAGCTCCATTTCCATCAGCATTATTCTCAGCCCATATATTACCGCCATGAGCTTCTACAATATTTCTAGCAATAAACAATCCCAATCCTGTACCTTCAAAAGACTTTGAAGCAAACTTTGAAAATAATCTTGGCAATATTTCAGGATCTATACCTGTACCTGTATCCTTTATTTTAACAATAACTTGAGTATCTTTCTTTTTTGCGCTAATCGTTATCGTACCTCCTTCTTCTTTAGTAAATTTTATAGCATTACTTAATAAATTAGATATAACTTGAATTAACCTACTTCTATCTGCTTCTATAAATATATCTTTCTCAGATTGGAATAATAGCTTTAGATTATTACTTTCCTTTTTATTTGTAGCTATATCGTTTATAGCATTTTTTATTATATCATTCAAGTTGAACAATTCTTTGCTCAGTTTTAACGAATGGCTCTCTATTTTTGTGACATCTAGGATCTCATCTGTAAGTCTCAGTAGTCTTTTTGCATTTCTGACAACAACAACAAGTAATTCATGATCTTTAATATTTTTTGTTTTAGACAGAAGAAATTGAGTTAATCCAAGTATAGGTTGAATTGGAGTTCGCAGCTCGTGCGCTGCTATGTTAATGAATTCATCTTTCATTTTATCTGTTTCTTTTAGCTTTTCATATTGAACACGTATTACTTCCTCTCCTTCTTTCAACCTGATATTACTTTCTTTCAAGCTCGCAATACTTTGTCTCAACATTGTATTATATTGAATACTTGATAATGCAAGTGCAATAATATTAACAAAATAAGCTGCATTTTTAAGAATATGAGCTACATTATGTGCTGTATCAAATGATGTAGCAGAGTAAGACATTATAATTTGAGCAAAAGAATCGATTAGTAATGAAACTAAGATTCCTTTATAGAATACATCATTTATTTTATAAAATTGATTTTTATAAAAATAAAATAAAGCTACTAAAAATAAAGCAAGTGCAGGGATTTCATAGGGCCTATGTATAGGAAAATCATCAATTACTATACCAGGATAGACTGAGAACAGAGAACTTATGGCAATGCTTGCTGCCATAATCGCAAGCATTATTAAAGAAAGTATGAGTCTATTTCTTAATTTGTTATATCGGATATCTTCTTTTAATAAAGATGTTTCTTTTTGTCTTGATGATGCTGTTATAGATGATGCAGCACTACTACTAGCAAGCGATTTTGAATCTTTTGATAATGTTGAGTACATTACAATTGCGACAACAAACATAGCACTAAGAAATATTCTTCCAGCAAACCATGTCTGTGGTATAAAGTATTTCAAAAATAGTGGTTCATTCGCTAAACTGAAAGAGACTAAGGCATGCATCAAATCAATTAAAGCATTAGTAAGAAATCCTATCCCAACAAATAGACTGAATTTATCATTTAACGTAGAAGCACGCGATATATAATAGAAAGCTAATACTGCGGCAAGTATTACTGCAAACATCTCAAAGTAAAAGTGATGAACATCAGATGTTCTCCAAGTGTTAGGATTGACCGATAGAATCGCTATAATTAATAGTGGAATTAATGGTATTAGCGTATACCTTACCAGAACTTGGTTAGAACTGACAAATCGGCATAATGTCAGGACGATTGTTTCCTTAATCTACTATCACTGAAAGTCTAATCAAAAGTGGTTCATTTAAAAATATCTATATATATATTTTATGAAAGACTTTTCTAATTGTAAATAATGTAGGTATATATCATCTCTTCTAAATTCTTTCTTCAATAAATAAACTGCATTAGTTTTAGAATATATTGTTGCTAATACTATTCAATAATTCATACAAGATAAAGATTCTTTCTGAGGCCTTGCTGTCAAGATTCATGATTAACAATCTTCGACATACTATAGAGAAGAATTTGAAAAGATAGCGTTAGAACTATTGGGGCGAGACCACGTAGACTTAAGATTGCTTAAGAGATAATCAGACAGTGACATGAGAATATTGCTGACACGAACATCAGATATTGCATAATATTGTTAGTATGGCTAGAATAAAGTGATGTTGAGCTTAGGTCAGGAAGGATATTGAGTAAAAGAGATCTAGGAGAATAGATCGGGAACAAAATGGGGAAGACGGATCTGATCTTCTGATTTCAATTTTGTCAACCATGGTATTCTAAATAGTTTCAATCCTATAATAATTCGATGGACAGTAATTAAATAAACAACTTTACAAATAATTGACACTGAATTAAACAGCTTCTTCATAATAGTGCTAGGAAATTCATTGTTATCGCTGTTATGTGTCATACTATCAATCTTCTATAATTGTGATTTTCTTTTTGACACAACCTTGTCTGACAAGGATCAATTGAAAGAAAATAAGAGTATGCTTTTTAAATAAATCGACATGATATATATTTTCGATGAAAGATGAACTATTATTTGACATTCTTTGGTTACAAGAATAAGCGTATAGTGTTCATATCTAATTAGTGTAAAACTTTCTATCCTCACAGTCCAATAGGACATTAAAGTTTATTGAATTTTTTGAGTCATGATTGCAATACAAAGAGCAGATTTAGTGGTCCTGCGATCAAAAAATTTTTTCAAAAAATAACGATATTATAAATTGTGTCAATCTTTTTTAATACTTCTTTTGGTATACTCTTTGTTAAAGATCATCATTAACTTCAAATTATCCTTCTAGGATGTCGTTAGTAATATCACTGTTGGCCATATGCTATTCTAACTGGCTACATTAGTACTGCTATTTCCAATACAACATATCTAATTCGGCGATTAATACACCGTCGCAGATAAAGATGTTAAACACAGATCTTATATCTATGTATCAAGTTTCATCATATATAATACACTTACATTTGATATAAAAAATAATTTGAAATAATTGGCAAACTGTATATTATTATTTTAAAATACGACAATATATTAATATGAAAAATATATATAACTTTCTTATTTAAGATAATTTATATAATAGAATATTATTATAAAATATTATTATATAAATATAATTATCATAATATTAAATAATAGATAATTCTTCTAAAGAGTGATTCCATAGACATTCTATATGCTCTATTAATATGTTATAGAATGCATGCAATAACAATGAGTGGTATTAAAGATAAAGTTAAAGAAAAGGTAACTGGCGCTAAAGATAAAGTAACAGGTTCTAATAATGAAAACACATCTTCTAGCGGACAAGAAAGACAATTTGAAGAAGGTGTACCTGGTACTGAAGCTGGAAGAAAAGATGATCCATTAACGTCATACAGGGATAAAGAGCCAATGACACCTGCTAAAATAAAAGAACATGAACCAACTGCTGTAAAAAGAGATCCAAGTGATCAAAAAATAGTTGAACCAGGACAGAAAGAAGGCACAAGTCCTGATGAAGCAAGAGAAAAGGCAAGAAGAAGTGGAATGACTAAAGGTACTGCAGGTGCAGATTAGACTGGTAGCGAATATGAACAAGGTGCAGCAGGAGCAAATAAGTAAAAGTAAGAAAATATAATAAAAAGTAGTTATGGCGTAGTAGTAGTAGTAGAGAATTTAATGCTGTAAGTAACAATTTTTATTCTTTTATTTATTCTTTAATGCTTTGTGCTAAAATGTGATATTAATGTCCATTAATATTGCCTCCCGTATAAGCGGAGGTTTTAATATTCAAGGAATAGAAGTTATCTCTCCAGAATATATCAAAAAAGTTCTTCGTAGTCTAAATTCACAATAGACTCCTATTCGAGGAGAAGATATCTACAAACCAATATCTAATACTATGCTAAATAGAGGAGTATAGAGAAAATTTGAAATAGACACATGGAAGATGGACTCGACCATTGGTATAGCTCATATTGTAGTGGGGCTTGGAAGGATTTGAAATTTATTATAAAAGTCCAGAAATTAGACTCAAGTTTGTAGGTGCCTTCAAACAGCATATTAAATGCTCTAATAGTTTTAGTTTTTTGTATCATCCATTAAGAGTATATGTTTATTGTATCAGATTTCTTAATATTATACATACGTAATCAAGTTAGGAGGAGTATCCAATTGTCAACAGAAAGAAAAAAGATGGATATAGATGGATACAAAGGAAAGAGCTTGGAATTGCTCTCTGAAGGAGAGGTTTCCATAGGAGATACTATTAATGTACAGACAAATGATGGCCAGTTTACAGGTATTTTAATGCCGCGATATGAGTTGGCTGACAAAAATCATGTAGTTATCAAATTGAAAAGTGGATATAACATTGGGATCAAAACAGCCAATATTCAATTGATAACTAAAATGATGCAAGAATCAGATCAAAATATTTCTGTTGGGACAATAAAAAAAGAGTACCTAAAAGAAAAGCTAAAAGAGGTTGAAATACTTCCAAAAATTGCTCTTATAAGTACTGGTGGAACAATTGCAAGTAAAGTAGATTACAGAACAGGAGGAGTTAGTGCAGCACTTTCAGCATCTGAGTTGTATGCTTCTGTTCCTGAACTTGGAAAATATGCTTCAATCGATCCCGAAGTACTATTAAATGAATATAGTGAAAATTTAAAACCAGAACACTGGACTATGATTGCAAACAAAATAGCTGAAAAGGTAAAGTCAAATATGTATCGTGGAATAATTGTTTCACATGGAACTGATACAATGCACTATACAGCGTCAGCACTCAGTTTTGCGCTACAAAATCTTCCTATACCTGTTGTAATAGTTGGAGCACAACGATCTTCTGATAGGCCTTCGTCTGATGCTGCTCTCAATCTTATTAGCGCTACAATATTTGTGACAAAGTCTGAGTTATCTGGAGTTTTTGTTACTATGCATGCTAGCTCTTCAGATGATACAATTGCGTGCCATGTAGGCACTCGTGTAAGAAAGAATCATACAAGTAGACGCGATGCATTTGAATCAATAGATATTACACCTATTGCCATGATAAAGGGTGACAGAGTAGAAATACAGAAAGAACAGTCTGAAATAAAACTACATAAGCGAAATGATAGTAGTAGTTTTTTAGTTAAGCCAGATTTTAATAGTAAAGCTATTTTGTTAAAATACCATCCCGGATTTGATCCTTACTTGATAACCTATGCCATAATGTCTGGATACAAAGCAATAATAGTTGAAGGGACAGGACTTGGCCATATAAGTAGAGAATGTTTTCCTCAAATACAAAATGCAGTCAAATCTGGAGTAATGGTCTGCATGACTTCCCAATGTATCTGGGGAAGAATCAGAATGACTGTCTATGATACAGGGAGAGATTTGCTTAATATCGGTGTGATTCCTTTATCTGACATGATATCAGAAACTGCTACAGTAAAAGCAATGTGGGTGCTCGCGAACACCAAAGAAATAGAATCTGCCAAGAAAATGATGCAAGAGAATATTGCTAATGAGATATCTAGAGTTATTCCTATTACAGATAAACGAATATAACAATCAGAAGAGTATTATTATTGTAATTGTCATTATTAGCATCATCACAAAAAGAAGTAGCAGCATTTGACAGAAAAATTGAATTAGTAAAAGAAGGATTACAGCCATATATTTCAAATTATTTCAAAATATTAGGAATAATAAATGGTACAATATTGGCAGATTATATTATAGCAACAAGATCAGAATCCAATATTTCAGATAATTATAAAAAAGAGATAATTAAAAGATCTCTTCAAACTGTCTGAATTTTTTAACTACCAGAAATCATTTAAGGAAATGTTAAAGATGATCTTCTCTTATACCTTAACAGTCTGCGAAAACCCGAACCTTTAGACCCTCTTCATAAGTGGATTGGAACATATAATTTGAGATTAGGTCTGTTCTGCGGCTATCATTGTATTTAGATTCGCATTTGGATTGGTTGCATTTGTATTTGTATTTGTATTGGCAATGTTATTTGACATGTTATGAATCAATATGCTAAGATAAATAAATATGTTACCATCCATTGGTAACGTATTATCTTTATAGGATATTTTTCATTACCACCGCTGAACTCAGAGCGACTTATCACAGGTTCGAAAAATCTGGAATTTTTTTGGCGGCCGCCGTATAGAGACAGGAACAATCAAGCAATTTTATGGCGCAGCCGGAAGTGGGAAAGCACAGCTTTGTTATACTGTATGTGCTCTTTCAACCTCAGAATACAAAGCTATCTTTATTGATACTGAAAGCACATTCCCCCTGGGAGAATTGAATATATTGCCAGAGCAAGAGGATTGACCACACAAACATCCTCAAGAACATTCAAGTTGCAAAACCATTGGATAGCGTTCAACAAGAATCCTACATAGAATCTGCTTGTTCGGCAATCAGCAAACCCAATTCAAAAATAAAATTGTTAATTGTAGATTCAATGACTTCTCATTATAGAGTAGATTATGCGGGCCGTTCCAGACTCAGAGAAAAACAGCAGAGATTGAATATATACATGCATATGTTGTTGAAAATAGCACAAAGTAATGGTGAAGTTGCAGTTGTTGTAACTAACCAAATGCAGCCAAATCCTAATGATGGCATCTTTGGCGAAAAATCCATGCCAGTTGGAGGTCACATCATGCTATATGCTAGTACACATGTAGTCCATATGAGGCGTCTAAAATTGGATAACCGACTAGTGGACTTAGATATCAGTCCTTGTTATCCACGAAAAGTAATAGATTTTATTATAGATCAAAGAGGAGTTGTAGGTTATATCGATAATCAAAAGGGCTACCTGTCTGCGTAAGCATAGTAACAGGATTGCTTTAATCCTTATATATCTTAATGGAGAGAATTCTATGATGAAATTTTTAGATTACTTAATTTTATCTCTTGGTTTGCTAGTTTCAGTTTTTGCTGGCTCAGTTCCCGTCTTTGCACAGACAAACAACACTAGTACTATTGATACATTTCATGCAAATGGTTTGATAGCTAGTATGATTGGTTTACAGGGAAGCAATCAATCTTTAGTACTTGGAGGAGATTGGGCCTTAGCTGTTATTGATGGAAATGCAACAGGATGGTATTCTGACTTTACAATGACTGACACAGTTGGAAATACACGCCATTATATGAGTTTCTCTAACTTCCGATCTAACGACACATCGGTGCAGCTAAATCCTAATGGCGTTACCACTATTTCAGGAACAGTCGATCTCAGAGAGAGCTTTAACCCTGTGTTGGAAGATGTAAATATAACACTGGACATTTTAAACGGAAATATAATCCGCGTTAGCACAACTGATGAACGTGTACGTATAGCTGAACATTTTCAAGATCAACCTATCTATGGAACAATTGATTCATTACGTGACGACATTAATAATGTACAGTTGGTAGAGGGACCCAGGCCATAGATGTTTAATTAGAACTCAAATATAAAAGAACAATAATACAAAAATTTTTTCTTTATTATAAACCATATTTATAGAAGTAACTAGTTTGTAGTGCAATTATATCGATCTAGTTTTATATCATATATATCATTGGATATATCATGTGGTGGCATGACTAGGGCATAGTCATAGACAAATGACTAGTGCATCTGACATTCTAATGATTTCACGAACTTGCAACAAGACCAGCAATGACAAAGAAACATAAACATATCTGAATTAAGAAAAGCAAAGACTTCAAATGATGCTGTTGCTGTTTCCTCTAAAAGTAACGATATAACAAGGATTATCTTTCTTTTAGTGTAAGTTATTTATTATAATATAAGATGACGTTTATATCTAAAACTATTAGATCAAAGAATTTTTTTGATTTTGTACAATGTAATCTTAGAGTGATTAAATTGAGGTGTTTTACGAAGTTTCCTGTTTAGAGGGTATATGGATGAGTAAAGAAGAAATAGAAGTATCTGCTGGCCTTGGTCAATATTTTGATTTTTATTTATTTAACCATCTTTCGACATTCTTCAGCACATCTTCTACAGGCTTGTGCACACTTCTGACAATGGTCCATATCTGTGTATCTTTCACATTCTTTAGCACATCCTTCACAGATGTCTGCACATATGCTACAGATTTGCTTTACGTATTCGCTATCCCTTGACATAAACTGAGAGGCTGTCCAACATACATTAGCACAGTCCCTATTAATTTGTACACAGCTTGCCATAGCCTTCACATCTTGCTCTCTTAAATCACATGTAGCACAGAATTCACATGCTTCAGCACACGAATTACAGGCATCTATACAGCTTTGATATTTTTGGTTTTGAAGGGTTTGAGTTGACATGTTATAGATAGTGGTGATTATCATTTATTACAGGTGACATTTACAATTGTTAATCATAAAATATTAACTGATGTCACAAATTGAGATATTTATCAAACAATAACCACAGAAAGTAGTATGCCTTATACTTTAACAGACTCAGATATCGTCATCATCAAGCAGCTATTGAAAGATGGATGGAAATCATTTCGTCAAAATTCAAGAGAAACAGGTATAAGTGCTCCTACAGTCAAGGCAAAATTTGATATACTTGTGTATATAGGATTTATAAAATCAGTATCACCTATTTTTAATTTTAAAAAGGTAGTTTACCCAAACAACAGAGAAATTTATAGTATAAAGTCAGAACATCCTATCAAAGGTAAACAAAATATCAATAATAAATTTGGAGAAGGTATGGCTATTAGGGTAAAATGCAATTACTGTAGTGGACTCATATATGGTAAAACTCATATACTCAAATTCGCAGGCTTTGAACGATTTTTTTTGCTGTATTGGATGCAAATCTTCTTTTAAGAAGAAATATCATGGGAGAATAGAAGCAATTAAAAGAAAAAGAAGACGACAGCCTACACTGCTACGATACGATGTGTCTACTTCACATTCATAAAGGTATAGTAATTTATTAGGTAACACACTATATTATATTGTCTAGGAAACCAAAAAGACCAAAAAGAGAAGGAATCTATACAAATGACAACTTAAGAGAAGAAGCCTGTCGCTACAGCCAACTCCCAGATAAGCAATATTTCCAAATGAGTCAGTGCAGATAAATAATTGCTGCCACTGAAGCAATTAACGACACTATCTGGTAATTGTTGTCTTAACAAATTTGTACCCAGACCTTTC
Organism: Nitrososphaeraceae archaeon; assembly: GCA_035642715.1. Lineage (GTDB taxonomy): Archaea > Thermoproteota > Nitrososphaeria > Nitrososphaerales > Nitrososphaeraceae > JAJNBK01. The sequence goes on from DASQRW010000142.1 coordinate 12,291, forward strand.
TAACCTATTTTTTATCTCTTCTTTAGTTATAAGTGAAGGATCAAACTCAACTGTAATGCTATCTGTCATATAATCAATGCTAATTTTCTTTACTGCTTTCTCATCTTTTGGTTGTTTTTCTACAATAGGTTTACGGGAAGTACAATACATTCCAACTACCTTGAATAGTGCTTTCTGTTTTCATAGTCATATTGTTTATAACTGATTTTCATACACTAAAATTAGATCTATTTTACTTTTAACAGTAACAGACTTTCCTATAAGAATGCAGAAAATACCTCCACTATCTCCACCAGAAGCAAAGCAAATTTGTGCTCAAAATTAACAAAAAATCGGTGGAGGTGTCCTGTACAATTAATGCAATGCCTCCAACTTAAAACAAGTATCTCCACCTTGACTAAGTCATTTTCTTACCTTTGCCTGCGGTGGAGATACTGAAGTGATGAGTGGAGATATCAGTTTAACGTACCTCTACTAAAACAATTCAAAATCCTGCTCCTTTTGACAAAATAAGTAAAAGTGGACATGGTGGACATAGTGGAGGTATTTATGATTATCTATGGACAGTCATTTGATACCTATTTGCTTTCTTCTCTTTCCTAAGAGAAAGAAAGATTCCATTTATTGTTAATATATGTGCCTTCATTTTTTTCTTTGTTCTCTTGCCATATAATTTCTAGTTCACAATATAGATAAGAATAACAGATGATAACAGAGATAACTAGTCGATAACAGAAAATATCAAAACAATAGCAAGAGTAGCAAGTCTTTTATACAATGATCCTTTAGACTAGCAGATTCAATTGTTCATAGCAAAGAAGAAAAAGAGAGACGTGTTATAGATCTTTATAGTCAGGGTAAGACTTATCGGCAGATAGCTGAAGAGGTAAGGATATCACCAAACGATATCCACACTATACTAAAGAAAAAAGAAGAAGAAAAGACTAATAGTATCGTTACTAATAATCAGGAACAACGACAAGAGCTCTCTTCCAAAGCCTACAAACTATTTTCTAAAGGTAAGACATCTGTACAAGTCGCCACCACACTAAACCTAAGAGAGCCAGAAGTAACGAAATTGTACAAAGAATATTGGAAGCTAAAGGGATTGGATAAACTCAATATCATGCATAAAGAGACAAATGGCAATACATGGCCACTTTGGAAATTATATCAAGAACTTATAGAGAAAAGAGGTATGAGCAAAGAGCAAGTAGTAAATATTGTAGAGGTTGCTATTTATAAACTTCCTCACATGGAAACTCTCTATAGACAGATAAAAGATGAGGTAGATAAGCTGCAATACACAAGACAAGGTTTGTTAAACGATATAGCGGCCTTAAGGTATAAAATATTGATATTAGATAAGACTGCATTCTCTATTGAACAAGATTGCAAGAGAAAGGAACAATAAATACAAGCACTTGCTATTCGAAAGTAGGTGAGAGGTCTTCGCATACCTGGTTTGTTCTGAAATATTTGCTTGGATATCCAAATGTAAAGATTTATGATGGCTCTTGGACAGAATGGGGAAATATTATTGCTAATCCTATAGAGAAATAATTATTATTTTCTTATTTTCATATGATAGATAAAGTTAATTCCACAGTTTGATTGTGATTTATAACCACATTCAATTTTTCCTTTATTAATATATACATGCGAATTTTAACTGAAGAGATTTTTCAATAAATCCAATTAATACACAATAGTGAAATATCCATCAGTGAAAATTGCTATGCACGAATACCACAGGCATTGGGACCTGCTTCAATATCCTTTTGCTCTATCGTGTCACACAAGATCATATTTTTATTTATATTAATTATTTCCTCATAATTCATTGGTTGGGCGGCAGGAGTACTAGCTGTTACAAATTTAATAAATTCTGCTTCAGAAGCAGACATTAAACTCATTTTTTGCTTTATTGAATTTATTGTATTGGAGATTAGTTTTTGGTGCTCAAAGCTACTCCCAAAATGAGCAGGAAGGATTATAGTTTCATCAGGAAGATTTAATATCTTTTGATGATAGGTGTTAAAGAGATTTCGTGTAAACTCTTCCGCTTTATTATGAAGGTCAGGTCTCCCTATCCCATCAACAAATAAGGTATCCCCTGTAAATAGATAGTTATTATGATTATTGTTGTCTTTATCTACGTTGTTGCTATTGTTCGTTGTTGTTTTTGTTTTTGTTTTGTTAATTTCATTTTGAAGTCTAAAAGACATACTGCCGTTTGTATGCCCAGGAGTATGAATTGCTTCTAAAACAATCCCATCTCCTATTTGTATTATATTACCATCTCTAATTAATTTGAAAGTCATCACCTCAGTACCATTTTTTGTATTATATTCTTCTAATGAACTAATATAGACATCAGCTCCATACTTTTTGGCTAATCTTGTTGTGCCTGAAAGATGGTCGGCATGCATATGAGTATCTATTAATTTGGTTATGTGAAGGTCATTTTCATTTACAATCTTACTAATAGCCTTGTCTATTTCACATGTGGCATCTATAACTATCGCACTTTTATCATGAGCGCTTGCAACCATATAACTCATACATCCTTTAGAAATTCGCCTTATTTGCCAAATTCTAACAGAAGAATCTCTATCACTAATAGAAGCAATATCATATACACTATTCCAACCATCCAAGCCTCCTACAATGCTTTTTGCATTATAACCTAATTCAGAGAGTACTTTAGCAGCAGCCATGGATCTATTGCCATGCCCACAGAAAGTAACAATTTCCTTTTCTTTTGGAATCTGCTTTAGAGAATCAGCAGATGATAAAGCATCTATTGGGATTACAGATGAATCTTGGTATCTATCATATGAAATCTTCCATGATTTGTGTTCTTCAGGCGTTCTTACATCCAAGATAAATATATCTTCGCCCTTGTCTATTCTTTTCTTCAGATTATCGGGTTTAATCTGTAGTAAACTATCGTTATTACTATTGCTATTGTTTTTGTTATCCTCTATCATTTACTATAAACACACATAATCATATCCTATCAAACCCATTTAAAAAGTAATCAAATATTGATGTCTATATTACATGTATCAGAATTGTATTAATACGCTTTCTTTGTTTCGCGCATGAATATAAAGACAAAGATTCCTGAAGCCAAGGCTATCCATGATACCGATTGAATTGCAATACTTAAATCATATATATCTGCAATAAATCCTATACCTATAGCACCAAATACAAATCCCAAATCCCTCCAGAATCTATAAACACCCAATGATGTAGCTCTCCATTGTGGATATGCAATATCACTAATTGCTGCAAGTAAAGTAGGATATACAAGCGCTGTCCCAATGCCTAAAAGAGACATGCCACTAATTAGGCCAGCATAGGAACTCCCAGAAAATAAGATTATCCAAATTCCTACGGCTTGAATAATCATCCCCGGATAAATGAGCCTTTTTCTTCCTACACTATCACTAAGTGGACCTGTTGCAAGCTGCAAGAACCCCCATATTCCTGGATGTAGTGCTTTTAAGAATGCTGTGTCACTTTATCATAATCAATAATAACTTGGATTTCTTTTGTAGTTCCTACAACATAGAGCGAGAAAGAGAAGAGGAGAGAAAAGAGAAAGTGAACACCTTGCTAAATATTAATATTATTACTCTATAATAATAACATTTTAAATAGAATTGGTGATTGAGAATAATAATAATGGTAGATGACAAGTTTCTTTATAGATTCAGTAAAGACGTATTGGGACTTGATCCCTTTATAAGATGGGTAGGTATTGCAGATAATACAGGCGTTCTCCTTAATGTTGAATACAGAGAAGGAGTGAAACTTCTTCTGTCAAATGAGGAAAATGAAGAATATGCATCAAACGCAATAAAGAGACATAAAACAAGGATAGCATTTGAATCAAAATTGGGCAAAATGAACTATGCACTTGGTAGATATGAAGGATTGATTAGGGCAACAATCCCAATAAACAATAATTATTATTTGCTTATAACATTAGACGTAGAAGCAAAAGATTACGACATGATAATAATAGAAAAAGTGATTCCATTTATCGAAAAAGAGAAGGAAGAGTTTTTTTCATGATTTTGATGATAATGATAAAACTGTCTAGTCATCATCAACAACAACAAGAATAATAATAATCAGAGTCTTATTACTCAAAGACAAATAAAATGGAGTATCATACAAATGCGTTGGTCATGTTAACCTAGATAATAACTGAGTAGCCTAATTCTTAAATTAATGATAAGTAATAAAAAATATATCTTATAGGAAAAATAAAAGCAAATACTAATTCTCTCCCCATTATTTTTTGGCCTTCTCATTAATACGCATACAAAGTTAAAAATTTTATGATCTTGTCAATTAAGTATTCCAACTATCAGCTAACTCTATTCTTCCATCCTATTTGCAAATGCAATCCTAACTGATGCATCAAGTTGTAATTAAACAAACAAGAGCTCTCCTTAAATCAAACCTCATAATCAATCATCGTACTAAATGAAAAGATAATGAACATAGTTAACGTCAAAAGGATGGCATTAGTGATTGGGATTAATGACTATGTTAATCTTCAACGACTAACTTTTTGCCTCTTCAGATGTCTTCTATAGTTATGAATGAAACAATGAAATAACACTATCACAAAAATCACCTCATCCATTAAATCCAAGATGACTTTGAAGCTTGACTATGAAGATGGGATTGGCTATACTTTCTACAGTGTTTGTCCTGTAGTATCATCAGGCATGAGGAATGATCAAATTGTGCCCAAGAATACTCCTCAGTTTACTATTGTAGCATATATAGAGAAGAGTGATCAAAAGCAGTTTTAGAGGGAGATTGATATTGTTAGAATACCAAAGCACAGATTTCGATGGACCCTGAATTTACATTGTACCCTTTTATCACTACCAATAATAGAAAGAAGAATTATTAGTAATAATGTAGAGTCTATATCTTCACTTGTTCAGAAATTCTTTGGAGAAAAAATATTGGACGAATAATATTAAATTTTTGTCTTATCAATCTGGAAAATTGAGAGATCATCCTAATGAAAGCGACGGTACAGTCATAGCGCTAGGAAGAAACGAAAATAATAACAATAATAATAATAAAATTGTATCTTTATCCTCTTAGGCGATCCTTAGTAAATTCAGGATCACCATATTCATACACTTTTGGTTTTCTTCCATGTACCTTTTTATGATTTTCTAAATGCTGCTTATCTTCAAAGTTCATATTGCATGTTTTGCATTTGAAGGATGACAAGTTATAATATATATATACACATGTATAGTAAAAGAGTAAATATAAATCCATTATGGCGTAAGAAAGAGATGTTATTGTAAAATTTTTCACTTAGACTGACTTTAGTTTTTTATGATGCTTTTGTTCTTTGTACTCAATTTTATTCGATACTATATGGCATAATAGTCAGTTCTCCAAATGAGGTTTCATTCACACTTTTTTCTGCTAGATACAAGATAAAGTGTAACTGGTTCTTCATATTCTTCTTTTATCCAGAGTAATTCAAAGCCTTCTTCTGTTGTCAAATCTTGTATCTCCTTTTCTGTAAAGAATCAGATTTGAAAGCCATTTAT
>DASQRW010000143.1:0-12082 GCA_035642715.1 Nitrososphaeraceae archaeon
AACGATACGGCAAAATAACAAACACATGTAGAAGTATAGACTACGATATCAAGCACGGAGTTACAAATGAAGAAGTCCTGTCGCTTTTACAAAAAGTTCGAAACCATTCATCTTTTTCTAGTCTTCGAGAAAATGAAGGATCTATAGAAAGATTAGAGGAAGTAGAAAAATACTTTGTACCATCTAAAAGATAGAGATGGTAGCAAAATATCAACTCTAATTTGAAATAGATTATATCTCGAATTATAAAGAGAATAGAATATTTTATATTTAACAAAGAAAATGTTTGTATGATTGAAATATGTCAACGTTTGTTTTTTGAATATCATATCAAAAGTAAGGCATTATCAGTAATCATATGATAATAATAAAGTGATTTCTGAATTTTTGTGTTTTCATGTCACGATTAGTAATACAATTTTATTAATAAGAAGATAAAGATTATTGAGAAATAGGCTCTGTGAAGTAAGGCTTTACTTCTCTGATATCAAGTAGTGATCTTCTCTTTAGAATGCACAAAGTTAGATCTGTCTGTGTCTGTACTAGTGTATAGTCACTGGGGATGAAATAAATTGTTGTAGGAGGACAGACTATACGATAGTTGCTATGGCATAAACCTGTTTTTTAGTTCTAGGAGCGTATAGGTTTGCCTCAAAGTATCTAGAACCTGTAATAAGAATATAATACATACATACATACACATGTTTCTATCAGAAAATAATGGTTAAGAAATATTCTAATATGCAGAAAGATTCAATGTAAATAGATACACACATACCGTTAAGGAAATATCTATTGATGAGACTCTTTTATAGGTAGACGGGCAGAGAAATACTACTAGTCATGGATTGAGATTGCATACGTATCTACTTCAAGTCATGTCTTATGATATGTATTATCAAGAGAATGTACAATTTGTATATTATCAATTTTCAAACGGGATAAGAGAAGAACAATATGTCTTGTTAGAAAGCCTATATTTACAGATGCCATTGGTTGGTATATATATACATATATATATACATTTATATTTTTAGATATATCTACTCATGTAGATAGCTAAGATTGAATCATATATTACATGTAATACTAAACTAAAGAATATAATAGAAAGATTCATCCTAACAAAAAAAGTTAAGACTGCCTGTATTTTGATTATGACTATTTTCTATGCAGAAAAAAAGATATGATAAAAGCTAACATGTCAATAATTGGTTGAATTATTTGTACTATTCTTGCGCGTGTATGTGAAGGAAAAGGATTAGGTTCTTACCATTTCTGATGTTTGATGGAGGTTAAGTTATCAGAGCCGAAATAACAAATAAACCGTATTGAGTCATCAATACTTGGAATTAATGATTAACGATTAACCCAAATGAACAATGATCTTCTTTCTAATGCCTAGGGTTATGTATATAGCCAATAATTTTCATGACGAATTTATAAAATCTTCATTCTTTAAAATGCCCTTTCATAACCTACTTATTGAAAATAATAAAAATATATATATATACATTATTATGGATTTTCTAAATAGGAATATAAGAACCATAATAGACTTGTCCTCTGCTGGTAGATGAGATTAATCGAATATCAAGGTAAGGAGTTGTTTGATCAATATGGCATTAGAATCCCAAAGGGATATCTTGCAAATACAATTGATGAGGCTCAGCAAGCTGCGATTAACATTGGCTATCCTTTTATGTTAAAATCACAACTTACTGTAGGTGGAAGGGGAAAAGCCGGAGCAATATTGAAGTGCAATTCAGAAAAAGAATTGAAAACCAAATTCTATGAACTTTTAGATAAAAACGTAAAAGGAGAGAAGTCTCGTGGAGTTTTACTTGAAGAAATGGTTGACATGACAAAAGAGCTATATTTGTCTCTTTTCCTCAATAGAAGCAAGAGATGTTATTCTCTTATTGCATCGGCTCAAGGGGGAATTGACATAGAAAATGTCGATAATAAAGTAATTATAGACATACCCATGAACGGATTAAGTATGCAAACTGCAGAAAACATAGCTCATAAACTAGGTCTAACAAGTAGCACTGCAGTATCTTTTGTTGATTTAACCATGAAACTTTCGAAACTCATGGAAGAAAAGGAAGCAGAGTTGGCAGAGATAAATCCTGTTGCCGTACTTGGCGATGGCTCTCTCATGGCTCTTGATGCGAAAGTGATCATAGATGATAACGCAGCTTTTAGGCACCCAGATTTGAAAAAGTATGAATATATTTCGGAATTAGAGGCACAAGCACAGAAAAGTGGATTTTCTTTGGTAGAATTAAATGGAAATATTGCAATAATAGGTAATGGGGCCGGGCTTGTAATGTCAACGCTAGATATGGTTTCAGACGCGGGTGGTAAAGCAGGCTCTTTTCTTGATTTTGGTGGTAGAGCTACGACTGAAACGATTTATGAAGCATTAAAAGTGATAAGCGGACTAAAAAATATAGATGCTATTTTAGTAAATCTCTTTGGAGGGATAGTAAAAACGAATCTTGTAGCACAGGCAATACTAGACGCATATAACAATGATATTCTCCATGTTCCACTATTTGCGAGAATTTCTGGAGCAGAATCTGAGATCGCTAAAGAAATGTTAAAAGGGAGTTATGCCAAATTATATGACACAGTCGAAGAAGCGATAAATGCTGCAGTAGAAGAGGTTACAAAAAAAGAGGTATAGAAATGAATAAAAAATTTGATATATTTGACATTTTAATCGGAGATACTGCTGATAAAGATTTTGAAAAAAAGCCTGTCATAATTCAAGGAATAACTGGAAGTTATGGTTCTACTCACACAAGACTAATGAAATCTTACGGTACTAATATTGTTGCAGGAGTAACCCCTGGAAAAGGAGGCCAGAACTTTGAAGGAATTCCAATTTATAATAATATGGCTGAAGCAGTTAAATCTACAGGTGCCAAAATATCTGGAATATTCGTTCCTGCACCATATTTTCTCACTGCTGCAAAGGATGCGTTAGATAATGGAATAAAATTATTAGTTGCTATCCCTGAACATGTTCCTATTAGAGATTCCATCACGGTTGTAGAATATGCCATGAGTAAAGGTGCGAAAATGGTAGGACCAAATACACCAGGTGTTATTGTACCTGGAATAATGAAAGTTGGTATCATGCCTGCTCAGCCCTTCAAAGCAGGAAAAACAATAGTATTTTCGAGAAGCGGAACGTTAATGTATGAGGTATCTTACAATTTGACTAAAGTAGGTTTTGGACAAAGACTGTGTCTTGGCATTGGTGGAGATCCAATCAACGGAACTAATTTGATTGAAGCATTTGACATGGTTAAAGATAGAGATGATGTTGATTCAATAGTAGTAGTGGGAGAGATTGGAGGAGATGCGGAAGAGCTATTAGCAGATTATTTAATAGCTACAAATTATTCTAAACCTGTAGTGGCGTATATTGCAGGTAGATCAGCCCCAAAAGAAAAGAGAATGGGACATGCTGGTGCCATAGTATACGGCAACTACGGTTCAGCAGAATCTAAAGTAAACAATTACGCAAAAGCCAATGTCGAAGTTGCAAAAAGACCCAGAGAGGTACCACAAATACTATCAGAGAAGATTCATCGATAAATTCTTATCAATAACCATAGAATCATAATGGTAAGGAATCAGTGAGTACAGGTTATCGTGTAGAGAATTCTGTACTTTCCTCTTAAACATTAATGACATCAGTGTATGTAGCTCCACACGATAGACAGGTAAAACAACCTACCCATTGTCCTATGTCTCTTTTACTATAATCTAAATTGGCAATCAGTGAAGTACATTCTGGGCAATTTTTTTTTAGGTAACAATACCCACACGAATTACAATTGACTTGCAAATGCAGTTTAAGGATATCTTTACGTTGGCATTTTGGACAACGGTCCAATCTTGACGTACATTGGCTTAGCAGTAATAAAACCTTATCGCTGCAGCTAAATCCATTTATACAATTGCAATAAATGAGTGATGTTGCTAACAGAACGACGTTTTTATTATACATATATTACAAATTCTTTAGGCGAGGTAGCAAAGAAAGTCATATACCATAACAATACAGGCTCAAACGAGTCTCAAAATGCAAAATCCATAGGCATAAAAGCTTTAGATGAGCGCTACGCTTCACGATTAACCCTTTATACCAAGATAAATCAAGGATAAAAATGAAAAATGCACGAGTTGATAGCAAGGAAAATTGTTGATTTAAAAAAAGAATTTATAAAAAAGCATAAAGTAACAGGGTTTATTTATGAGGTCATTCCATTATCCTATTCTATCAAATTACCAATTGAAGAGCATATTTTGCATATGCTAGATGAATTTGGCAAAAATAATCCTCTGTATTATAGAATTGATAATATACGGCTATTCGATATACCATGCAGATCCTTTGCAGGAGATATCAACGATTACTGGCTTAGTAGCAAAAAGCATGATACAAACTATCAACCATTTTACCCTACCTGGCTTTTATCTGCATATGCGCTATCTTTAGGGGCCAAAAATTTTGGTTTCAAAGAAATTGTTGACATAGGATCCGGAGATGGAAGGATTGCTTATTGCGGCCAATTGCTAGGTATGAAATCTATTGGAATAGAAATCGACAGTGATCTTGTAAGTCTCCAGCAAGGAATAATAAATTCGACTGGAATTGAATATAAAATCATAAATGATGATGCAACCATTCTAGACTATTCAAAGTTGGATATTTCAAAGCCTATTTTCTTCATTTCAGGTTTGCCAGAGTTAGGCGATATGCTCGCCATTAACGTTCTGGAGAAAGTAAAGGAAACAAGTAATCTGCGGCAATCTTCAGGTTTTAATTTTATGGGTAGCCATGTTATGAAAGAATATACATCAGACAAGACAAAATGGGGCTGGGGCAAAATTATTGATAAATTTGATCTACAACTTATTGACTGCCTTACATTGCCAACGCATTGGACGAATGAACAACAACTTGACACTCCATATATTTATACAAAAATGTAATCATAAAAATGTCAAGTCAAATATATACTCGCATTTTGAAAAGAAGTTTTTTAGTCATCGGATTGGGGTAAAAAATAGATAAGGTGTATTACAGATCAGAATATTATTATAATCTTATCTGCAAATCTTGAATAAAATATCTTCTCCAACTACACTAAATTCCAATAATATACTGTCTCTATTATCTCTAAATTCAATTACAATCATGATTAATGTTTTTTATCAATTCTCACTAACTGTCAATCGATTATTTACTTATGGGTAAGACTAAACCTTATTTATATATATATACAAAAATCTATGCATACAGATAAAAATGGAAAAATAGATACTGTTTGCTTTCTTCTTTATAAAAATTGAGCCTTAATTTTAATCGCTTATGACCGAAGAATGGCGGAGAATGTTTATCCTTCTTGCAACTTGGCGAGATCAAAATGAATGTTAATTTACTGAACAATATACATAGATAAAATATAAAGCAACATTTTTTTATATTAATATCTTAATTCGATACTGTCTACAGATATTAGTCATCTGATGGGTAATTTAGAATATGAATTTGTATTTAGCGAAGTTTAATTCGTTAGTCTTAGCATAGTATTATAGAATGAAAAGATATATGATATACTTGGAAAATGTCTCGTATAAACCGAAACATGCACAATCTCTATTATCAAGAGCTAGAGAGTTGGTTTCAGACAAGAGCGTCATTATACGTGATACGCGGGTATCGCAGCGCTTCATCGAATTCGATATAAGCATTCCAGAAAATAACAACATAGAAGAAATTGCGGGAAATCTATTATCTATAGCACCATTATTACAACGTGAATACATTTCTGATAAGAAGTTAGAAAAAGATGACGCAATAAAACATGCGAGAAATTTGTTCAACACCGAAAAGTATTGGGGAGCTCATGAAGTTCTAGAATCAGTATGGAAGAATTCTTACGGAAACGAAAAAGCTTTACTCAACGGTCTTATACTGATCTGCGCGGCTTTTGTTCATGATGAAAAAAACGAAAGCGAGATTTGTATTTCAATATTAAAAAGAGCAATGATGAAATTAGAAAGAGCAAACGGATATTACTTTGGAATAAAACTTGATGAAGTAAAAAACCGAATTTCGGAAATAGTGAAAACAGGAAAGATAGAGCATTTCATTATCTAATAAAATCCCACACCACCAAATTAGCCAATTTCTTCACTGCCATGCTGCAATCTATATTGATATTAATTATTTTGCGAATTTCTATAACTATTGATATCTATTAGATAACATCGTTATCGTAGTCTATTGATGATATATGTACTACCAGCATTGATTAATGTCCCTTTAATGTCTTCTTCGTCGTCCAAGTACAATTGCGATCCCTATGAGGACAATTAAGGCAGACACCATAATGAAAAATGACATTTCGTCTTTAACTGTGCCTTTTGGAAGAAGGGAAAAGATAAATGTAGAAAGTATACTCGACATATATATATGTAGCCATATTATTTAGCCATATAAACAGATATCTGATGCTCCTTTAAAGTTCTATACTGTATAGAAAATTTTTGTTAGTAATTATTAAAATAAAAAATTCGTTTTATTATAGTTAGTCGGTATTTAAATATATCATACTAAGATTCTTCGATTTAGGATTTGCAACTCATCATTATCCTGATACCTCATTATGAATAAACAAAAATTCTCCTATCCGATTCTCCTATCCGATATGCATCATATATTATAAATTGAGGATAAATAGGTATTATGTCACCGCCAACACGTGCAAGAATGTTGAAACATAGAGATCAATTTAACGATAAGTGGACGCTATTAAATCAAATATTAACCCATTGACTAATTACTATATTGTTCATTACCTTAAAAAGAACTCGTATTTGCCTATTTAGAAATACAATCAACTATTAATGCAGTTCTTTGATTTACTTATTCTAATTAAAAAATTGAGTAATTAGGTGGGGAAGGGATTCGAACCCTTATAAATTCGCTAACTACATAATAGGTCTAACTGCAGGCGAACGCATGGCCGCTCTGCCACCCCACCATATTTTAAAGAGAAAATATCTATCCCAATATTATTCTTTAAGACATTATCCAAATGAAACCAATATAAGTTTTAAAATATTGTGACCAGTCAATTGCAATATGATCCTATCATAGCCGTCTCATAGCAATTAAGAATGGTTATAATTCGTGACTCTCTATCTTTATAGCTTTAGAACATTCTTAACAGCGAGGCGAACATCTTCAGATTTTATGGTCTTTCTACCAGCATGAACAGACAAATCTACAGCCTGTCGCGCTATTCTATCTGCAATGTCCTCTAGAATCTTTCGAAGCTCATCTGCCGCTTCATCGCTTACTCTCTCTGCACCTGATTTTTTTATCAAACGATACATAGTAGCTAAACCAAATTCAGGACTTGTTGACATATAATATTATATTGAAAGAAATTGTGAATAAATAATTCTTCCTCTTATTATAGTATAAGTATATTCAAATAGGAAGAACAAAAATGATAAGATATACTATAGAGTTTTTAGGTTAGCCCTAAAAATTAAACCATCATACAAATCAGAACAAGTATACTCCATAGTCTTAATGTTATCAGACTTTTGTTGTTGTTATTATTGCCAACATAGAAACATATCGTTCAGCTGTTATATAGGTTAGGTTTCTAAACAGCTGTGATAATATCCAATTGGTGATACGGCTAAAAAAAGGACAAAAATCAGTCTTTGGTTGGTTAATCCTGTCTTTCAAGACTTATTTTATGTCATGAGTTAATAATAATAAAAAGAAAACTAAAGAGATTGTGTTGGGAAATAATATTAAACAGACCCGAAACGCTCTATTACTAGGCGCTAATCTATGTATCTGACAGCGATTTAGACTCGTACAAAAATCTTTCAACTAGAAGGGTCGCAAGTCCCTTGAATAAAATCAATTAGACAAAAAGGTTACTTCACGATAAAAGTTGGAGACGCAACAAGGCATCAATACGAAATCGTTAACTAGTTTAACAAAATGTTTTTAAGATATTTATAATCGATTTGACCAATCCTAAGGAATGACTTTCCACGAATTAATACTATATTTACATAATTTTTTAATAATATATAATTATGGCATAATAAAAGGAAGGCCTTAATAGATGCCAAAAATATTTGTATCGTGTTGGGTAGGCCACTTTGACCGAACAAATAGGACGATCGATTAACGTGAGGTCTCTTTTCTCCAAATACAATAAAGTTCAGAATCCTATGATCTCTGACTTTATATCCTCGCTACCTGAGAGTTTCTCTTCTGCTGTGAAAATGTTGCTTTCATCATCTTCTAGTGTTACGATTGAGAATAGCTGTGTCCTAGATAACAGGCTGAAATTGAGGAAATGCATAGAAGAGTTTCATTTTGAAGCTAACACTAATACTGCCAAAGTGAGCGATAGATGCGATTTGCTATCTGATCCGGCTACTGAAATTGTTACTTCAATCCATCAGCCTAATCTCTTTCCATATGGCGGTGTATTCAAAAAGATAGTTTTATCTCAGAATATTAAGAGGGCGATAGAAGAACAAAATAGCAAAAAAAAAATCATCGATTTATTTTTAATTGTCGATCATGATTTTATGGATGATGAATGGATCCGTGTTGCACAACTGCCTAGTATACATCATTCTGACGGAATACTCGAACTCCGTTTGCCAATTAGTAATTCAAATAGATGGCGAATCGTATCCCAAATGCCTTTACCTAACCATACGCTACTTCACTACTGGCGAAGACAGATAAATTCATGGATAAGAACTTCAATATCCGGATCGAAGAATATAGATAAACCAACATTGTTAAATAATCTTGAGGATTTTTGGCAGGAAGTGGAAAGTGCATATGCTAAAGCGAAAACATATTCAGATTTCAATTCCTTCTTGATGTCTCAAATAGTAAACAATGTATGGAAATATGATACACTGTTTGTAAGGCTCTCTAAATTATCTTCAGTTTTTAAAGAAGGTTTCAAATACCTAATTTCTAATTTTAAGACCTATTCAGATTGCCTTAGAAAAGCCGAAACTGCTTTTATGCGTCATGGCATACAAACTGGTGTGAGTTCTACCTCATATCTATATGCTCCCTTATGGTTACATTGTAAGTGCGGCAGTAAGGCTTCTGTAAAAATCAAAGGACCTCGAGAGCAACTAGAACTTTATGGCATGTGTATATCATGCAAAAAGGATCTTCACCTAAACATTGGCAATCAGACTGGACTTGATCTATCAGAGGAAATTATCAATAATCTTTCTCCTCGAGCAATTCCAATACTGTTACTTCTTTGTAGAGATCTCAAAGTGACCAACTTTGTTTCTGGTACTGGAGGCAGTATGGATTATACAATAGTAGCCAGCATGGTGTTCAATGAACTAGGTATAGATATGCCAAATGTTGTACTTTGGCCTTCTACCGATGTCTACGCTGGCATTGGTCAATCCAAAGCGATGAGTGTTTTAAAATTAACAGACCAGTCCCAGATATCGAGATATCTAGAGGAACTTAAAATCCAAAATACCAAATACGAGAATAAGATAAAACCATTTATCATAGAGAGAACACGAAAAATTAAAGAGCATGAACCTATACAGATGCTACTTTCTGATTTATTTGATCTTAAAGAGAAACAACGAAAACTTCGTCAAGATATTAAGATCGCAGAAAAAGTAAGTAAAGCTTTAGGTTTAAAACCATGTTTTATAGACTATGCTGTGAACTTTGGAATGACGCGAACAGAAAAGCTTTGGCGTCAGAACCTTTTAAACAACAAAAGCTTGGACTCGCCGGTTGTTATGACGTAGGCTGAACGACGGGATTGTGCCACATGTCAGAACAGAAAAGGGTCAAAGAAAATCTCGATGGTACCAAGAGTGCCAGCGTGTTGATAACTGCAGCAGGAAGCATAGTAGCACAGGGGATTATTAAATCATTAAAACTAGTAAATCAAATGAGCAATCCTGTGAAATATAGAATTATTGCAACTGATATGAGTGTTCAGGCTGCAGGTCTATACCGATGTGACAAAGGTTTTTTGTTGCCACCATCTTCATCGCCAGATTACCTCGATTCACTTATCAAAATAGTCAAAGATGAAAACATTCAGGCTATATATGTGGGCTCAGATCAGGAATTGCTAGTACTCGGAAATGCAGCAGAACATATCGAACGCGAGACAGAAGCAAAAGTATTGAGTAATCCATTAAAAATCGTAAATATCGCCAGAGATAAATGGAAGACCTTTGAGTTTCTGAAAGCGAATAATCTCCCTTGCGCCTTATCATCTTTACTAGAAGACAGTAAAAAATTTATTGACAATGTCGGTTTTCCGTTAGTTGTAAAGCCAAGAGAAGGCTATGGTTCATTGCATTTTTATATAGTAAATAGTTTAGAAGAAATGGACTACGCAGTATCTAGAATAAGAAAAGTAGGTTGGAGTCCAATACTTCAAGAATATTTAGAGGGTGATGATGCAGAGTTCACTTCTGGCGTCACAGTAGATAGATTCGGAAAATATGTGATGTCATCAATTTCTATCCAAAAGACAGTAAAACATGGTCAAACCTACAAGGCCTTTATAGATGACTTTGAAAAAATCAGAAGGTCATCTGAAGAAACTGCTCTGAAATTGGGCGCTAGGGGAGCCATTAATATCCAAGCCAAACTCAAAGAGGAAGAGCCAAAAATATTTGAAATCAATGCAAGATTTTCAGCAACTACTCCCATGCGCTCCGCTGCTGGAATAAATGAGCCAGACATTGTATTTCGTAACTTTATTCTAGGCGAAGAAATCAAAATTAAGCATTATGAAAGGTTAATTTGCATGAGATATTGGAATGAAGTTTATATTCATAATTCTACTTTTGAGAAAGCCTCAAGTGTAGGGAGAGTAGATGGTATTGATTCATTTATACATAATTATTTTTAACGAGGGTCAACTAGAGAAATGAGATGCCTATTTTACGAGATCTAAGTGTACTAACAATCGGTATACGTGAGCAATTATAACCAATTTCCAGTCGGTCCTAGTATATTGTATGTGACAATTCACTACCATTTTGTAACTTTAACCACTTCGAAAGCTTCAGCATATTTTACATTCATTTGATAGCCCCTATAAGAGCATCTTCCAACAACAGCGTCGATCCAAAGATCACCACAGCGATAATTTTTTTGTGAATGGAAGCAATCTAATGCATTTGACTTTACCTCTAAAGTTTCTGTTATATCAACATAGAGCTGAGGCCTAAAAGCATTTTCAGTTAATCCACCTGGAATAGTCGTTTCATACATAAAGAGGTTATTAGAATCTCGTGATGCTGCTATTACAGCTCTGGTAAGAGCCTGGTGATCCTGATGTGAATCTCCTATCCATTGAGTAAAAACTGCTTCTGGTTTATGCTTGTTAATTATGTCATCTATCATCGTAACGAATTTTCGACCAATAGTTATCTCATCTGGAGATAAA
Source organism: Nitrososphaeraceae archaeon (assembly GCA_035642715.1). Classification (GTDB taxonomy): domain Archaea; phylum Thermoproteota; class Nitrososphaeria; order Nitrososphaerales; family Nitrososphaeraceae; genus JAJNBK01. The sequence continues at coordinate 11,544 of DASQRW010000143.1, forward strand.
TCTAAAAATTGTGGACTTTTACATCCCAATGTCTTTGCAGACATAGTAGCTTCTATTCTACGCTGTTCCTTGATATCTGTTTTAACAAAATTTGGAAGGGTAGCTATAACCAAATTAACATCATAGCCCAGACGAGCCAATTTAGCGAGTGTCCCGCCCATACCGATTTCTAAATCATCAGGATGCGCTCCAAATGCAATTACAGATTGTTTTTTGCTCATTTAGATTTTTCTACTTAATTATTTATTTATTTATCTTTGCAATTCTCAATATATATAGAGAAAATTCTCTATGTCTCTATTCCTTTCATTTCTCGAGCTTCTCTATATCGTCGATAATCTTGATCTACTTCAATTGCTGCTTGTAGTATCTTACTTTTAATAGACTTTGATGATTGTAAGAACATTTTAGTATCCTTTGGTAGACAATGCCCACCAATTCCTTCTCTTGGTTCAAGAATATGTACATTCCATTTAGTATTTACAGCATCTCTTAGTTCTGGGAAACTAATGTTATTTGCTTGACAGTAAATGTAGAGA
>DASQRW010000144.1:0-9844 GCA_035642715.1 Nitrososphaeraceae archaeon
TTACAACATTATTATCTGAAGGTAAATGAGTAGATAATATAGGCATCACCAGTTTGGTAATCGATATATTCTGAATTTTCTAATCCTAATTTTCTTAAAGCATGCTCTAAATTTGGATTAAGACCTGAATATGTAGTATTATCCATTTCTTAGCATTTTCCATTTTTTCACTTATGGTTATAAATGTCAAGGTATTATATATATCAAATCTATAAAATTGTGAGATTTGTACTGCATTGCATTACAGTATATACTATTCTTTCTTTATTTTATCATAGGTTTTGATAGCATTAGGTAAATCATCTAATAAGTCTGTAGCGGTCATATGCAGTCCTACTCGTTGATATGATAGATCTGCTGCTATTCCGTTGAAATAAACTCCAAGAACTGATACATCGAAAGGTTGCATCTTTTTTGCAAGAAATCCTGCTACTAAACCTGATAATACATCTCCACTGCCACCAAAAGTCATTGCCGGAGTACTACGCTTGATTATTGCTATATGCTCTTGATATCCACCACAAATAATATTGTTGTATCCTTTAAGGATTATTGTGATACCGTGTTTTCTTGCAAAGTTATAAACAGCCAAAATTTGTTTCTTAAGTATAGTGTTATTATTTGTGTTAATGTTAGTATCACCATTCTCGACTTGAAACAATCTTTTATATTCCCCAGGATGTGGAGTAACTATTGTGTTAGTTTTGGAAATAAACGGAAGAATCTCTGGAATTAGAGCTGAAGCATCTAAAATTAATTTTACTCCTTTATTTTTTAGTTCATTTATTAAATAAACTAATGCTTCTGGTGTCTGCAATGCCATACCCATACCAATAGCAGCAGCATCAGGTATTTTAGGAAGTATTTTCAGCAATCTTCTTGCAGATCCTATGGTCAGATTATCCCTAGGTAATGGTAGTGCTATGATATTGGGAGAATAAGATCTTGCAGCGAAGACATTAGATTTTGGAATTGCTGTATAAACAAGATCAACTCCAGATCTCAGAGCAGCTAAAGAGCTCAGTATAGGTGCTCCGTGATATAAACCACTTCCACCAACAACAAGAACTATTCCGTTATCTCCTTTTCTAGATAAGATGTTACGTGGCGGCATGAGGCTTTGGACAAGTTCTGGCGTAATTAACACTACTTTTAATTCATTCATTTCTTTACTACTTCCTTTTCTGACATAGTTAATAGGTACCTCTAACTATATCATGTCATACAAATATTGCATCCTTACTTGAGGAAAGAACTTTCTAGTCTAAATTGATGTGGAATGGATCTAAAAAGCAAATAAGAGAATTTTAATTGCTATTGCTTGTTATCGTAATCATGGAATCTTTGATGGCAATAACATCGAACCTATTGCATAGTGTATAGCAGAGATTACGTCATGTTTTATTGTCACTTTGGTAAGGACAGCAGCTATAGTCAAGGTTATTAAACTAAATAAATTAATGTTGATACATAATCCAACAAAAACTTAAAGACTTTTGATATAGCCAGTGATTCGATCATGGAGGGTGTTAATTTTCCGATAGTAGCGCAAAGTGAGGATACATATAAACAAAGACTCTACGAGGTTGTTAAAATGGTAGAGTAAAGACGTGCTCCTTTATATATAAATATATATGTATATATATACATGTCTCATATAATAAAAATAAATGCAGAGATAAAATAAACCAACAGATTAGAAAAAAGGTAATTTAAGTTGTAATATTTTTTATATTGACTGGAAACTTTTTTATGAATCTATCTAATGGTTGTTGAATTTGACTCCTCGTATTTGTATTCTTTTCAATTAGATAAATATACGCCGCATTGTTGGCATTGGATTTGGTTGGGTTTAATATCATTCAACCAATCTGCTAAATTTCACTTTACTACCATTACCGGGCATGTTGCATAAGTTACAACTCCAGAAGCAGTGCTTCCAAGCAGCATCTTCTTAAAACCTGTTCTACCTCTTGAACCAATTACAATTAAATCTACATTTTCATGCTCAGCATAGGTTACTATTGCGCCTACTTCTGACATGATACTTTCAACAATTTCTGATTTTAATTTCACATTGTTTTCTTTAGCTTTCGTTTGAATTGGCTCAAACCATTCCATGAATTCTTGCCTATCTTTATCATTTAACTGTCTTAATGTATCTGAAGGTGCTAAAAGATATGCAGTTGCAATACGTATATTTATGACATGCAGAGCAATCACTTGTGAGTTATGCTTCTTTGCCATCTGTATTGCATAGTCTACGGTATTCATAGATATTTCTGAGCCGTCTATTGCTACCAATATTTTGGAGAAGTTTATATTTGACTCAGTCAATTTATTTTTTCTCCATATACTATGATTGCTTGGTTTGGGCCATATAATTTAATTTTTACTATAATCCAATTGTCGTTTTGTGAGTAAAAATGTGGAATAAGGTATTATGGAGAGTACAACACGGCTATAATGCAGAGCGACAGTTTAAAAATAAATTTCTACAACATTTTTTGATATAGGAACAGACATATGTTACCATCATAGTAATTGTGAAGCATTATTTAATGCAATTAAACAATTTATACTTTATTTTCAATTAAGAAATAGTATGGATACTAAAATGTATCCATACAATCTATTATATAATTTGGCTAATCAAACAGTAGTAAACTGACACCAACAATAATAATAATTTAAAAACAACACATGCACTTTGCTGCATATAACAGATCATATAAGAAATGTGTCATTGAATGTTCAATATTATCAGAACATCACTGAAAAATATTATGATGAACAGTAAATAAAAAGGAAAGGAAAATTATTAGTAGTATCTATTTCTGACTCTGAATATCTAGAGTTCTGCGCATCTATGTGTTCTAATTTGGAATTAAATTTTTGTATTAGACTTCTATGAGAAAATTAATCTCGCTTTTTTTGTTATAAGTTGAAAGTAAATTTATGTGATGAAATTACTAATCCTTTGCAATTTTATCTAACTAGTCTTTTGCATAACGAATATTCTTAAGTATTCTTCAGCTAATTCATTTCTTGATCTATATGCTAGATTAGAAATTCTTCTTTTCGTTTTCATCAATTGATATCTAGTTGTAGTAGACTTGGTATGGATGTAGACTTTAGTATATCAACTATTATTATATAGCTTGATGTAGTCAAATACAATGAGAAACTTCTCCAAAATATTGGTAGCAATAGACGGCTCAGAAATATCTATGAAAGCAGCAGTTTATGCTATAGATATAGTAAAAAAGAATAGGTCTCAGCTGATTGTCTTAACTGTACTTGAAATATCTACACCGAGACGCATATCATCATCCTTTATTACAGCACCCACATATGGATTAAAAGAATTAGAAGAAAAAAGAAAAGAAGCTCAGCAATGGTTAGATAAATTTAAAAAATTAGCAGCCAAAGAAAACAATGTGAAATTAAAATCAGAAATTATTGAAGATCCAATATCAAGAGTAGGATCTGCAATAGTAACCTATGCTGAGCGTGAAAATGTAGATTTGATTGTAATTGGTTCAAGAGGTAGAACAGGTTTTAAGAAGATGCTGCTTGGAAGTGTTGCATCAGATGTCGTAACATATGCGCATTGTCCTGTAATGGTAGTAAAGTGAGTCCTTTAATTATTTTGTTATGTATACCAAACATAAATGAAAAATCTTTGAATCCTATCGCTTTTGTTATGTCTGATACCATACTTTTTTATATATCTTTTTTGCAACTATAATACCTCAACGATACATCTTTACGGTATTTCGTTTTATTCAAAAAACTCTTTATTATTGCTAGCCCTGTCTTGGTTCTTCATTTTCATATTCTTGTCCGCCTTTTTGTGAATCCTTTTCTAATATTCCTTGTTCTTCTAATTCTTCCACTACGTTTTGTGCTTCTCCTCTTAGTGATTCTAATATCTTTGCATTTCCCTCATTTACATTCAAATTTTCTTTTAAATACCCAACAAAATCAGTAGGTGTTACTATACCTAAAGGTCTGTTTATATCATTATCCTCTACTACAAGTAAGTGTCTCACTTTATTCTGTATCATTACATCAGCTGCTGCTTCGACTGGCAATCTTGCATCAATAGTAACTAATGGAGAAGACATTATATTTTTTATCAGCATATTCTTACTACTACTTCTGTCATTGACACATACTTTTCTTACCAAATCACGTTCTGTCACTATACCTGTGGGTTTGTTATTGCTGTCATCAATTACTATTAGTGAACTTACATTATTGTCCTTCATTTTCTTTGATGCCTCTTGAGAGGAACTAGATGTGCCAATTGTTTCAAGCTTTTGAGTCATTAATTCACCTACCAATATAGTTGCCATACTAAAATAGAATATACTAACTGCCATCTATAAAGATTAACAACTAAATTCTTAACTTCAAAGTTCAGACAATTAACTTCTTCCTATGCAAATCGTGTTTTTGGTTTACTAGCTGTATGCTGGTATCAGTATCAAAGATTAGCCCGAATTGTAACTAATGAAGAAGAATTAGGCTTGAGGAAAGCTATATAAGGGTTTTACTGTTAATATAAGTTATTATAAATTAGATTATTGTACTCTTAAATAAGGAAACACCAATTACCAGATTTACTTTAATTGTATAATGACATAGCACTCAAGTTATCAAACTAATAAATAATTTGATATACAAAATTGATTAATGAATTCAAGTAATGACGTAAATATCACAAATCCATCGTCCTCATCATATTCAAACGTAAGAGAAGATGATTATTCAAAAGAATCAAGTAATAATTATTCTATCTCTAAATCCAATGTTCCCTCTTATACTAAGATTCTAGTACCTCATGATGGAAAAGAAATGTCAGATAAAGCACTCAGTCATGCGGTTTATCTATCAAATCTTTCTGGAGCAGAAATTGTCATTTTGCGTATTATAGAAGATGTTGACAAGTTAGGGGATACTTCTGTTAATGTATCTCAAAATAATAAAGCAATAGACAATCAAAAGGGTTTTGAACATAATATTCAAGGAGAATTAGTAAATGCTATGGAACAAAAAATAAAAAAATGTGTAGAAGCAGGTAGCAAGAATAAGATATCCTTTGAAATCAAGGCAGGACATGTAGTAGATGAGATAGTAAAGGCAGGCGAAGAAGATAATTATGATTTAATAGTTATGACTACTTCACATCTTGATTCCTGGGTAAGGTCTCTGTTTAGTGAAACTAGAAAAATAATAAGCAACATAAATACTCCTGTGCTTATAATACACTAACCAAAAAGTGTAGATATTAAATAATGACGAAAAGTCAAAGGTAGTAGAAGTACAAGAAATAGAACATAAAATAGAGCTACTAATAGTAAATCTAGCTGTATTTTGTTTTAAACATGGATTCTCAATAGAGGAATTTGTTGACATGATACAAAATATGTCATCTTTAGAATATAAGACTAAGATTCCAATTGATCAGCTGCCTAATGAACTCTTACAAAAACAGAGACATCTAGAAAGCATAGAAAAGAAAATACAAGAAATAAAATTCAAGAAACAACTTTTGCTAAATGATTATAATACAACTATTGATACCCTTGAAGAGTATAAGACAAATAGACCATCATTCGAAAAATATATCGACTTATATTTCTTCTGTTATAATAATGATAAGTCATAGAATTTATAAAATTCTAAATTAACTCTTTTAGATAAAGAAAATTTCCATTAGTTTTGATGTCTATTTCCTTTTTTTGAGGAAATTAAGTATGGACATATACATCATACAGCCCTTTATTTTGGTGTTATTTGAATAATTAGTATTTCTCTAATGCATAACTGTGAATGTAAGTATTTTATGTATAGAGGTTTATTATAAAATATTCAGCTCATTTCTACTTAAATGATTCTCATTTTCTATATTTATTTTTTGTTTGTATCTGCAAAGAATCTAAATAACAAACCAATAAAAACTTGAATTCAGCAAGAGCCAAGCAACGATAATAAGTTCGAAATTAGTATTATCTTGCTCTGCAATAAGACTCTTGATAAAGCTATAGATGAATGGCTTGAAACATAGACCTAACTAACGCGATCTTTTTTGTTTAATCATGTCAATTTTGATAACGTATTTTTAACTATCGTGGTGGAGTGACATAAATCCCTCTATTCCATCTAAAACCATAGAATGGTTTGCATTTGTACAACAGTTGCAATTGGCTTTTATGCAGTCTGACGCAATTCTGTGGTAACACGATTTACAAGTACAAGCACTATCGCTAAATTGCGTTGGTTTAACTGTATCGTCTAAATTCATATTTGTGCACATTTAATTACTAAGATATAAGAAATTTAACTCTTCTAGAATCTCTAAATTTGCCTGCTATTATTTCTATTATGATAATTAGTAAGAGTTGAACGACATTATTATGGATTATATCTGCATATAGATATAGTCTGTTGTTTAAAGATTCATATGCTCATAGCAAAAGTATAGCATACTTCTGAGAAGTCTATAGCTATAAGCCACTAGGAAAAGTCTCTGGAAGATCCTCCTTATCTTCTTTTGTTTCGGGCATATGAAGTGGATGTAAAGCATGTGTTTTATCAATATATAGAAATGCATCGTATCTTTTTGTAAGAAGGGTTGGTACATAATTTCCATATCTTTCATATGCTGGGTTATACACGACACCAATTGCTCTCTGACTTCTTCTTTTGGTTCTTATTTCTTCTTCACTAAGGAGTTGTTCTTTGTATTTTTTACTATCCTCACCTTTAAATATAATAAGGCTGTTGCGGCCATTACTTTGTTCATGTAAGAGACTATCCCAGCTTCCTTCTACTGCAGAAGGAACATGCATTCTTTCCATCTTTTCTCCCCATTCCCTTGCAGCAATAACACTTCCTTTATAGGTTCCAAAACCAACTAATACTACATTTTTCTCAGATGCATGTTCACGCACAAGCTGTCCTATATTTATCATATTAGCATCTGCCATATCTGTCTGTCTAGCATCACCAATATGCGTATTATGAGCCCAAACAATTGACTTTGCATCATCATTATCTTTACCATAAAACTCCATTAAGCGTTTAAGGGTATCCATCATATGACTGTCGCGTATATTCCATGTATCAGTACCACCTTGTATCATTTTGCGGTAGTATAATTCGGCATTTTTTGCAACAATTGCGTTTTGTTCTGCATTAAGATATGCTTCTCTGCGTCCGACTCCATCACTTTTATATTGATTAGCTTTACTTTTCAACTGTATTAACATATCAATAACTTCGTCTTCACAAGATTCAGGTACAAATGCTGTAGCCCTTGCGTAATCTTCTACACTTTTTCCATAAGGCTCAAAACAGCGGTATGCTTCAATTGCTGTTCTTATAGCTTGAGGATCGACCTTTTGGAGATATTTGATAACTGATTCCATTGATTCCCATAAACTATAAACATCCAAGCCATAGAATCCTACCTTTTGATCTTCAGGAAGTTTCTCATTATGTTTTCTTAACCATTCAATAAGATCGACTATTTCTTTATTAGCCCACATCCATGTAGGCCATCTATTAAAAGAGTATAGAACATCATATGCACTTCCTCCAGAGTCAAGCATTCCTTTTACATAACGATTTACATTATAGCAATCAGGCCAATCACCTTCTACTGCCATAAAAGAAATTCCTTTTTCTCTTGTAAGGCGCTTTGAAATTTCAGAACGCCAATTGTAAAATTCAGAGGTGCCATGTGATGCTTCTCCTAAGAGGATGTATTTCACATTATCTTTTCCAATAAGTTCAAAAAGACGGTTTAAGTCAGTTGATTTTTCTAGTTTATAGCCTAATTCTCCTTTCAAATAGCAGCACCAAGATATTTTCTGCATTATTATTTTTTAGTCTTACATAGGATCGAATTCTTATCAAAAATATCAACTAACTCAAGAGATCGTCTTTCAACTAAGCAACTTTTTCAATCAAATCTAAACATAATATATGGCGATTACACTTTAGTAAATGTCATGGGTCTATCATAATCAAGAAGATTGAAGCTCTGCTTTATCATATGCTTTATCATATATTATTTCCAGAAATTAAGAATAAAAAGATAGAGTTAGACAATAGTAATTTTTCAGTATGAATTATACATTAACAAAGATGTATACCACTCAGTCCTAGTTTTATAATTTGTAGTGCTTGTATTTTGTGTGTCTGTATTTACAATATCCATAAGTGATTGTTGGTGTTGTTCTTCTTCTTCTCTATTGGTCTCTTGGAGAATATGATTATTGCACTGTCTTCCTGTCTTTTGGCTTTGCCTTGCTATAGTATCTAATATTTGTTGTACAGTATGTATATCACTTGATATCTTCTGGTTAAGATTATGTTCTAAGCCTGTCTGCCTTTTTTGTAATCTTCCGTACCTAGTTGTCAAGTACAATAAAATGCTTCTTTTTCTTCTTTAAATACCTATTTATTATGCAATTAAGTGAATCAATAAGCATAGAATAAAAATATATTATTATTTCTCAGCCAAAATGTGACTAACTGATCTTAATTTCACTAAATATGTAACGAATGAATTTCATGGACCCTTGATAGTACAAATATCATATCCGAAATAAAAAAGGTTTAGAAAAGTCAAAAGTGGAAAATACAAAAATATTCTATATTTATAGATTGGTTGATTTGGTTGAATCCATCGTCAATAACAATAAAAGAAGCATAGAAAATACAACAATTAACCAATATCACCATGCTTCAGCTCAGCAATTTATGGCAATCATAGGATGTTTATATTTAGATTAAGGCGTGACTAGGCATTAATTGACCTGCAATACTTGCGTCCAGAAAATGTGAATCAAATACAAATTAGAGATATGAAGATTTATGATAATGTAATTAATCGTTAAATAGCAGTTTGTTAGTCTGCATTTTCAATATATAATTTATTTCCTATTTTGTAATGGAGTTGGTCAATATAATATGCTGCATCCATAACAGGAAATGACAGATTTGCGCCACATATTGGTAGTCCTTCTCCTACTTCTTCTATCTTGTCTTGTATTACTTCTTTTTCAATCAGTATAATAATTGTTAAGTACATTGACTATATTACATAATAACAGATAGTAACAATAATCCATTTTTAACATATATTTGCTTTTCAGATAGTAGCAGATTGTTTATCAAATTAGATTATAAGAAAAACAATTAGTATAATCTGATAAATACTATTATCTTATAACTAATAACAGGTCGCTATGTAATTTTTAATTTTTATTTTATTATTTTTCCAGACTATCAATCTAGATATTATCTTGAGAATTATCCTTAATTATTCTGCTGCTTAATATCCAAAACTGGTGATAATTTAGCCACGATATCAAAGGAGGCCAGTTTTTAGAACTCCTCCTACTCCCGAAATATGTCTGCTGTAAATAGATATGATCTATGTAATACATCATTAAAAAGAAGAGAAGAATTAATTATACATATTACAGTATCATAGCAATAATATTAAAACAGAATAAAATATAACTTAATGAAATTAATTTATTTTAAATAAATTATATATGTCATATTGGAACCTTCTTAACTTATGTTAAGTATAGGTAACTATGAGTGAAAATCCAGAGGAGAGATAAAGATAGCAAGAAGGTTGCAAAAGGCAATATTGAACAACAACCTCAGCCAGAGCCATTAGACAAGCAAGATCCAACTGAGCCAGTTAAAGTGATAGGCAGACGTGAAGGAAACGCAACAAATGTAACAGGCTCAAATGCTACTGTACTTTAAACCTTCTTTTTTATATCCCTCAAATATATAAAAAAGGAAAGCA
>DASQRW010000145.1:0-27115 GCA_035642715.1 Nitrososphaeraceae archaeon
AGAAGAAAAAGAGAATGCTATATCAAAATTCTCAGAAGGAAATTCAAGTTTAGTCCCGTTCATTCTTAATACTGTTAAGGCATCTTCATTATATGGGAAAGGTGCATACTTCTTTGGGTTTTCAGGAAAATCTGATGGGGCTGCTTTTTTCCAGTCTTTTGCATCGTAAAGATCAGTCGCATACACATGATTGATATTATTTGCTAGATAGAATGGAATTGGTTCTGTTCCCGATCCAATGCCTATTGCTGTACTTTTTTTAGTTAATTTGTCAAACCTACGCATGGCTACTATACCAAGAGCCCACTCCCAATCCTTTCTATGAATAAAGCCTTGTGGGTTTAGCTTTTGTAATTGCGAAAGTGTCTCTTTTATCTCTCCATTTTTCCAATCTTCAACATAACATAATCTATTTAACTTTGGTTTATCATGTAGATTTATGTAATAAGGGGAAGTTTGTTTTAAATGCAATATGAAGTCAGTGGTCTCCTTTTCATCGAGTGTTCTTGCTTTATATTCTATGTAATCCCATCTCATTCCTTTAAAAATATCTTTTAGTAATGAAGGATGACGTCTGATAGGGTAGATCTTCGCTTTTAATGCCAAATTATCTGTTTAAAGATCTACTGTGACATTCTTTAACCTTTAGAATAAATAGATCAACCGACAACAATCTCGTTGATTTGGATTAGTAAAAAAGACTATTACAATAGTCGATGCTTTTATTAACTCCGTCTATAGGAAGGATCTTACTACCTTATCTGCAAATTAACGATAACATAGTTATACCTATATGAATTATCAAGTTAGTAAGAATATAAATGAGTTAATTATTTGGATTTAATAATTGGAATTATTATGCTTACTACACATCATTTTTATTAAAAGGTTGACTAATAACATCTAGATATCTAAATAATCTTGATATATATTATTATAAAAATAATTATATCTTTAAGTGCTTAACCTAGCTTTAAGTTTATGAGAATTTATGTTTAAGAAGATAATTAATGATAATAATGAAATATGCTCCGATAGGAAGGATCCTCTAAAAACAGTATTCCTAGTTTGGGCTCCCCATAGTATCAGAGCAAAGAACTTAGCTGAACATTTGGATGCCAAACTGTATTTAATCAGTTACAAATTTAAAAAGAAAATATATTCACCGATTAAATATATCAAATTATTTACAAATACACTATTTATATTAGAGAAGGAAAAACCGCACATAATAATTTGTCAAAGCCCGCCGATATTTTGCGCCCTAGCTACCATAATCTATCAGTACTTAACTGGCGCAAAATGCAATATAGCAATAGATATGCATACAGGAGCTTTTGACAAGCCTTGGTCATATCTTCAACCGTTAAACAGATGGATCATGAGAAAAGTATACATGATTATCGTTACCAATTCTGAATTAAAGGATAGTGTTTGTTCTGATATTAAAAGAAAGATAATAGTATTAGAAGATCCGCTTTCAAACTTTGAAATAGAAATGAAAAAAACACAGGAAAAGGGAGTGGAGAAAAATGGCAAATTTTTCAAGGTCGCTGTTATATCCTCCTTTGCGCCTGACGAGCCTTTGGAAGAGATCCTTGATGCAGCTGCCACTATGTCTGAAATACTATTTTATATAACTGGAGACATATTGAAAGCATCCAAACATCTTCTAGGAAAGCAGATAAACAATGTAATCTTTACTGGATTTTTAGATTATAATGATTATGTCTCTTTACTTCAGGGCGTTAATGTGATAATGGTTCTTACAAAGAGAAATAAGACGATGTTAGCAGGTGCATATGAAGCACTTGCGCTTCAAAAACCTTTGATAACTTCTGACTGGCCTCCACTGAAGCGATATTTCTATAAAGGTACGGTGCACATAGACAATTCTCCCAAGGAAATCCAAGAAGCAATAGAAATTGTCAGAAAGAGATCAGAAGAGATGGTAAGAGATATTGGTGATTTAAGAATTGAAAAGAATAATGAGTGGAATAAAAAATTTACGACTTTTAAACATTTACTTGAAAACGACAAGATTTTCAAGCAGTATCAAAAGATTAATGTTGTTGACAATAATGAAGAGATGTGTTAACTATTATGGTTCCTACCTAATTACAACTTGTAGAAAGATGATCGCAACTCTATATAGAGATAGAGTTAAATGTGAAATGTTATTACGTTATCCTTAGCTGAATTCATCTTTTAATATTTTCTAGGGTGGGTAGTTTGATTTAATCCAATTAGATATGAATGACTTTATATTTGCTCTAAAGGATTCTGCTGAGAACCTTGTTGCATATTCTCGTAATCTCTGAGCTTCATCTATATTCCATGAAGAAAATGCGGCAGTAATTGATGCAACAGCTTCATCTATGTCATTATATCTAAATTTTCTAGGCACAAGACCGTCAGCTTTCGCAGCACCTGAATCATGTGTCACTGGAATCAGTCCGGCGCTCATGGCTTCAATAAGCGCAATTCCAAAATGCTCTCCTATAAAGCTATGTAACATAACCTTGGATCTCTTTAAAACTTCTATTTTTTCTTCTATGCTTGCATTTACATGGAAGATGACATTTCTTGGTGCATTATTCCTTAGTTTTTCAAGATATGAAAGTTTATCTGGAGTAATGCTTCCAATAAGTTCAAACTGTGTATTAGACTGTCTTTGTGCAATTTGAAGTATCATTTCATAGTTTTTCTCTGGTGTAAACCTTCCTAAAGAACAGACAACATTTTTTTTTACTTGATCTGCTAATGGAAAGGAATATTGTGGGCATGGTGGAAATATCACCGTAGAATCGATTCCCCATGCCGTTTTTATTGCATCTCTGGTGTAATTGCTATTTGTAAGTATGGTAGATCTTTTAATATAATCAAGATTATTTGAAATAAATAGCCAAGGCTTAATGTAAATCTTTTTCATTTTATTATTTAGATAACGTTGATGCATAACTTCTAGATCAACAGGATAGTGAACGTAGACAATGGTTTTATCTGCCATGGACTTTGGAATAAGAGTTGATCCTCCAGTTACAAGAACAAAATCAAGTTTATGTTCTTTGATCAGTTTCTTGAAGAAAGAGTAAGTGTACACCATCCTCTGATAGGCTCCAAGAAATGGAAGTATCTCATTACGGCCAATAGCCTTTACAAATCCATCTATGGAGTCTTCGATATCAATTCCTATCCTCTTGATAGTTTCTTCCTTTTTTGGATATGCACTTGCACAAAGGAAAACCTTACATCCCATTTCATCAAGTGCTTTGATAGAATGTAGACCAACATGCTCGCCACATCCGGGAATCTACTGATTCTCTCCGTAGGCTTCCATGTTATAGTGCACGACTCCAGCTCTAATAAATGCACTACTTGAAAGATGGGTCTTCTTATGTCTCATGATCTATTGCTTAGATAACTTATTATATATATACAATAAATAGAATTATCTAAAATCTTAAATTTTCTTCTCATAGTAATTCCTTTCTGTGTATTCTAAAATAAAAAAATCGTATAAGCCATATAGAAGAGGAAATCAAATAAAGAAGAGCCAAAGCGAAGGGAATTTTTATTCTCATATTAAAGAAAAATGCCAATCATTTTATTTGAAAGTTGCTGTATACTAATAAACACAATCTTTTCCAAAACTATATAATCAAAAGAGGATTGTATTAACTTGAAATTTATGTCTCTTAAGCACTATGGTGGAATACTGCAATGGACAGGACGAAGATTCTGGGAATCTAGGCAGTTTTATTCAGCATATATAGCATTGTTTGTAGCTATAACAAATTGGATTACAATTCAGTATAAACTACTTTTAGAAAACGTCCCTGTTCTAAATGTCCTTTTCTCGAACATTTGGGTTTTTATGATTGTGGCTACAATTGTTTTTACTATAATTAGCATACTTGGTGGTCATTATATACATAGAAAAAGACAATTCAGGTTAGAACAGGCATTGTCTATAGAAGAAAATCCTTATCTTTACAAAGCAGCACCAGGAAAAGAAAGGGACTTGATGATACCAATGGGAATATTGCAATTAGATGCATTAGAAGAATTATTACGTTCAAATAATGCATTAACAGAAGAGAAAAAAAAGCAATTTGAGACATATAGGCAAGGTCTATTAAGACTAATGGAGGGTCATCCATTTGGGCAAATGTGGAGCAGCTAAAGAAAATTACAGTCTCTTTACATATTTACATGAAAAGTAGGGTATTTAAACAGCGATGAAATTACTGATGGTCTCTACAGAATATCCACCTATGCCAGGTGGCGTAGGACGTTACACAGCAAACCTTACAAGTGATCTTAGAAAAGCTGGATTGGACGTCTATGTTGTATGTGATGAGAAAGGTGATGGACAATATTCTGGCCTATCTCCTAAAAATCCTCATAATTCAGATGTGCTGTTAAAAATAGTTAATGACCTAAAGCCTGATGTTGTACATGTACAATTTGAGCCTGGTTTATATGGTTTAATATTGGATCCATTAGATCCAAAAAAAAGTGGGACATATATTGATTCGTTTTATACTAAATGCAAAATCCCTATAGTCACGACATTTCATACGGGATATTCGTTAGGCCAATGGATCAGCCAAGCATCATTAATTAAAAAAAGTGGCAGAATAGGAAAATTAGGGATACCTGCACGGGCATTGGTGAGATTCTGGAAGTATTTTCTAAATTATCAGGCTTTCAATAACTTAAATAAAGAAAAACTTAGGATGAGTAGAGCAGGTATAGTCTTCTCACATTACATGTCAGAGAGACTTAATGCTAGTACTAATGATGATGGTAATGGTGGTAATAGATGCCATGTAATTTATCATGGGTCTGAGCCTGCCATATGTCCTCCATTAAACAAGAAAGAAGCAAGGGAAAAATTTTCTCTACCACAAGAACAGGGACATCGAATAGCTTTAGCACATGGATTCAGAACGGCTGGTAAAGGTTGGGACATTCTAGAAAAGATGAAGATGCCAGATGGATGGACGCTGGTAGTAAATTCTTCAAAGGGCCATTATAGTATTGAAAACCTCGATCTCACATGGCAGAAGGCAGACAATATCCTAGATTTACAAAGAGGTTTCCTCAGCGAGGAAGAGCTATCTACATTATTCTATGCTTGTGATGCAGCAATATTGCCATACAAAGTAACTGCTGGATCAGGTGTAATGTTTGATGCTTTAGCACATGGATTACCATTTATAGCTACTGACCTGGACTTCTTTAGAGAATTTGCTGCGAAGGGATTAGGAATAACTGCCAAAAGAAATCCCCATGAGTTTTCCAAAGGGATTAAAAAATTAGACAGAAATTACTTTAAATATGCTGAAAGCGTAGATGCATTTAAGCATAATCTAAAATGGAATTTTGTTGCTAGGCAACATTCCCAACTATATTATTCTACAATAGATACGAGAAGAGGATTAAAGGCGTAATAGACCAGTATGCAAGTTTTAATCCTTGCCGATGAAAGACAAAAGGAAGGAGGGAATAATGAAATTATCAAGCATATGATAAGTGCACTTTATGATCATAAAATACAAGTCAAATACATTAAAAGCGAAGAATACTTGCCGAGTTATCTTCCAAGAAAATGGAAGGATCTATTTAGAATCTTCTATTTAGCTAGAATATCTACTGCTGATTTCTCAGGGTTTGATATAAGTATAACTCTGCAACCTGATTCACATTGCATTAGGCATAGAAATCACATTATATATTTTCAGCATCATATCAAACAATACTATGATTTGTTTTGGCAGTCATTTAAACAAAAGAAAGGAATACGAAAGAAAATTGTATATCTATTATTAACTCTAATATATAGACTTGCAGATAGTATTTACCTCACTCCTAATCTGAAAAGATCACGCATCATAGTCAACAGCCAGACAGTAGGCACACGACTCAAAAAGTATAATCGAATTTCCAATTTTAGTATTATCCATCCAGGTTGTAATATGGAAGAGGCAATACCCCAAGCTCAAAGCACTACACTGTCTGAGTCGCATAAAAAAAATGAACGCTTCTTCATATTGGCTTTTTCTAGACTTAATGTAATACAGAAGGGTATCGATGTTATAATAAAGACGGCACAGTTTATGCCTGATTACGATTTTGTGATAGCTGGACCATATGATACTACAATCGAAACGATAGATGGTCAGACACTCCCTAGTAATGTGCAGCTCATAATCAAAGAATTTTCTGAGCAAGAGAAGGCAGAACTATTCAGTAACTGTGATGTTTTCCTGGCACCATACATACAGGAGGATTTTGGGATCACACCACTTGAAGCCAATGCATATGGAAAACCAGTTGTATATTGTGATGATAGCGGAGAAATTGTGGAGATACAGAAACATAAAGATACAGGGTTTATGTGTAGAAGAATTCCACAGGAAATTGCTAAAGGAATTGAGTATTGTATAAAAAATAGAGAATATATGAAGACTGCTTGCATAGACAATGCTTCCAAGTATACATGGAATAAGTTTGAATGCTTTTTTCGAACATATATTAATAATTTGAATATACAAGAGCAGTCAGAGGGTATTATGAATAGAGAATCAATGAATGCAAAAAAGAAATAGTTCTGTCAATAAATTTGCTTTTCGAAATCTCCATTTGTCATGTCAGACTATTTTCTTAATAATAAATAGTGTTGGTTATTTTCTTAACTTATATTTTAACATGTATATAATACTCTAGAAAGTCCATTGCATATACTTATCTATCGATAGAGTAAGTATTATTAAATCACTAATCTTTTATATCGATATGTAACTATAATTTGGAAATATCAAAAGACATAAAAAAGATTTAATGAGTAATAGAATTGTTAAATTTATTAAATTTAATTCATTGAAAATATATATATTGTCAAGTAACAAACATTGTTGTCGTTATTTACTATCAGTAGATTAATTTAAAATCATTTATATTTTGAAAAAAGTACAAGACAAATGATAATATATTTAAATCGGATATATGGATAACTCAAAAAGAGTTTAAAGGCTTTTTTGTATGCAATTGACAATGGTATAATATGAGAGGATTAAATTCTTGGTTACTAAAAGAAACAAAAGGAGTAAGAACCTTAGATAAAGGTATATTATATTTTTTAAAAATTGCTTATTTGAGTTTAAGAATTTTACTTAGAGTAGCTTTAGGAAGGAGAAGAAGAGACAGAATATTCATTGAACGAGGATTTGATTTTAATACTTTCTTGTATAAAGTATTCAAGGTTTTAGGGATAGGTAATTCCATGCTATTAAGAATCCATGTGCCAAAATATGATTACAAATTCTATTGTAGAATTAATAATAGAGAAGATTTAGTATTTATGACAAATCATGAAGAAGATATAATAGAACATTTTACTCCCAAAGAAGGAGATATAGTTATAGATATTGGCGCACATATAGGTCTTTATACAATAATAAGCTCAAAGCGAGTTGGTACAAATGGAAAAGTAGTTGCTATTGAGGCTCATCCTAGCAATTTTGAAATGTTAAAAAGTAATATCAAACTAAATCAATTAACTAATGTTACACCTTTAAATTATGCAGTATATTCTAAAGAAACAAAAATAAAATTATATCTACCAGAAGTAGAATCAGGTTATACCATATATAATACTATTATGTCCAATAGGGCAAGAACTGAAGATAAATTTGTAGAAGTAAATGCTAATACATTAGATTATCTATTGCAATTAAATAAAATAACAGATGTGAACTGGGTTAAAATTGATGTTGAAGGAGCAGAATTCGAAGTATTAAAAGGAGCTAGTAATGTGCTATCTAAAAGTAAAGATATTGCACTTTTAATAGAGGTTCATGGATTAGATAATCATATACCAATACTAGAATTTGTTAGTTCATATAATTTCAAAATAGAATTTGAAAAGAGCAATAAAACTGGAGACTGGAGGCATATAGTCTTGCGGAAATATGATTGAACACCACACTGTTAAATTTCATGAATTTAACTAGCAAAATTATATTATACTCCTTATGCAGGTGTATTCTTAGGATGTAATGGCTCTCCTGCAATTAAGGTTCGCTAATTAATGGTGTGGTTTTTTTATGTGGCTATACTGAATTTTGATCTGGAAATATCTAAAAGAACAAAGATATAGACAGATGAAATCATTTAGTTGTTAGAATTTCGTACAAGTTGCAAATTCTCTGCGTTATGTTGGATCTGTTATATATTTCTTAAGTCTCAGTTAAAGACAATCTCATCTAATAAAAGAAATAAGACGTTAGGTATCAGATATTAAGAGTAAGACCGAGCTTATTCGCATATATGATGTATATTGCTTTGTACTAAAAACCCCTTATCTGGCCCCATTTACGTCAAAGTGATCATAGCATACACTCCCTCTCCCCATCCAGATTCTTATTTTAAAAGTAAGAAAGTATCTAGAAATTTTTAGTATTATTATGACTAACACAGAATTAGAGAAAAGCGTTGAGATCAAAAATTCGCAGATTGAACATCCGCGAGAAACATCCCTTGAAATAAATCATGAAATTGAGTGCCCAAGATGTTATGCGATGATGACTTTATGCTCTGATTTTGACAGTTTATTTTATTCCTGTGAAGAATGTAGTTTTATCCTTTACACCATAAAGAAAAACAATTTACCTTAATTCGAGTCCTAATGTACTGTAAATAACTCTGTACCAAAATGGTATTTGCTTATGATAGAAATAAGAGATAGAATTCAAAGTTTTTCAGCCAAATCACTATCTACTTGATCATGGCATTGACACTTCATTTCAGTTATAGAACGGCTTATCGTTAATATTACTTACTATCTTTATTATATCCCTTGTTTTCTATACTAATAATCAATTATTCTGAATTATTCTGTAATCTTTCATATTATTCTTGCTCATTTCTTCATGTATGAACTGTTCTTTATGTGTAGCACAAAGGTCAAACCTTCCCGCTATAGTGTTATTCTCATCGTTTAAAGGAACCCAACCTGCAATAGGATCTTTGCAGTTTGCACAGTCACAATGACCATCGACCATTTTTGAAGATTATTATTGTCAAGACATATAATTAAATCGGTTTTCCATTTCTAATTCCATTCACTCTTTCTGGTGCCTATATTATTTATGAGATTTTATCTAATACCATTTAAAGAACTAGTATATATATTTAGAATAATATTTGCTAATTAGTATATACATAGAGAATAATATTTGAAAAGATACAGGAGAATGTTAACAAAAACTTTCTATACCGCTCTATTTAAACCTAATAAGGTCAGATTCGACATACATACCGTAGGGAGCATTGTTCAGCGAACCGTAATCAGATTGATATGATAGGGCTAAATCCATATCAGCAAGTTCGCATAGAAAGGCCTACAGCGAGCGGGACAACACTTGCGCTCTACACGATAATTGATACGCATGAAGAAGAGCCAGATGTTGTATTTGTGGGCTACACAAATCCTGATGATCTTAAAGGTCGCTTGGGCCTGGATCCTGATAATATAAAAGATTTCACGGGCAATCTTAACGCTCAGGTCACAGCCGTCGGTCTTACTGTTTCTCAGGCAAGATGCAACAGTGAATTTATTGAACAGCTAGATGACAACGGCCATCATCGCGGACTAATCGTCATTGCCCCGCATGACGGCGATATCGAAGAATACACAGATGAGCAAGCGGAACATGTTGGCAAACAGCTTTCATCCAAGTATGTTTCTGTATGGGTCTGCAAAGGTTTTAAAGAACACGGTGGTGCCTTTGACCGCTGGCACATTACTTCAACGGATATCAGCGAGAAATCGTTCCCCAAAGCTTAAAACGGTTTTTTGGGCGTGGATTTGAATATGTCGTTGCCTTTCATGGATGGCACCATAATAATTCAATTTGCATTGGAGGATCAAAGTCAGATAAGTCAGATCATCTGAAGCAGGAAATTAAAAAGGCCATTGTGGATGCTGTCTCTGGCTCTAACATAACAGTAGCCGTGGCTGATGGCGACGAGACGTGTACGTGTCCAGCAAACTTTAACGGTAATGACTCGAACAACATTGTAAACCGCCTTGGCACAATAGGTGTGCAAATTGAACAATCTGAGGAGGCTCGGAAATGCTACGGTATTCAAATCGCCGATGCGGTTGCCAATGTCATTAGCCCCAGGATCAAGGTGTGACTGCATCGGTGTTCGAGATGTCTAATACCCTATTTGGCTCAGGAGGATTGGCGTTTAAGGCACACCGTCATTTCCGCTAATGTGTGGATGCTTTCCTTCTCTTGCGAAATCACATCACCAGCTATTCCATTGACATGAATAACCATTATAGCATATACGTTTGATTAAAATCCCCAGCAAATCCTCCTTTCACGCTAACCTTTTGGGTTTAATAAAAGGGAAACTGGTCAATCTCCGATTAGGTTGTTTACAGCAGCAACTTATTACTAACTTATCTACGTCTTTTGAAGCGCCGAATATTATTATAATACTTATTTAGCGCAACGGATCTTCTTTTCCGTCAATGTAATCGTTAAATAGGCTAAGTTATGAGATTACTTCGAATAATCAAAAATAAAATGCCCTTTAAAACAGCTGATCTACGAAAAGCGATGATTTCCTTAGAACAATTTAAAACATATACTATATCACCTCATCACGAACGTTATAGTTTTCCTCTTATTCGTGGCACGTATTTTACATATAGAAAAATTGATGTACTCCGTCTGATTTCTATATCAAAAGCAGTTGCAAAGAATAGTACACCGAGATACTTAGATGTAGGTTGCGGAAACGGTGACTTTCTTACAAAAATACGAGAGTTTATTCCCAATGCAGTGGGTATTGATAATGACGCAAAGGTCTTTTATTATTACAACATGGTTAAACCTGATTATATCAACATTACTGATGCGCGGTGGGGAATTGACCATCAATTCGATATTATCTTCGTTGGTTGGATGGATCCTGGCATAGATTTCCGAGATGCAGTTGCCGCAAAAACCGATGTGATAGTAACAACATTAGATCAGGGAATAAGTTTAGCAGCTGAATTTGAAGGCAATGGTTTTGAAAGGATTGCTAAATGGAGGACACCATCATGGGAAGATGTCAATATTGAAATTATGAATCGTTATTATACAAAAATGTCTAATAAGACTTATGTGTCATTGTCAAAACTAAGGGGTGCGCACAATCTATGGTACGTTTATAGCAACAAACCTAGCAAATCAGAAGCCATAAAATCAATTCTTATACAGAGATTAGAGGATGAGAAAAATGATATGTGCGATCGTTATGATTTTGAAGATGTATTAGACGAGTGCGGATTTAGGTATCTTGAAGAATTACCGAATCTTTCTTCATATGCAGAAAGAAAGGAACGCTTGTGGGATATTCAATTTAATAACATATAGGAACACGATAACAATTGCGTCACTCCATAAAAAATAATTATTTAATCATGTGAAAGACTTAAAGCATCTATATATAATACTCTAGAAGAGTAAAACTTGAAAGTATCTCTTTTAGGTGCTGCAAAGGAAGTTGGACGTTCTGCATTCCTTGTAAATAGCAATAGTACTAATATTTTGATGGATTATGGTGTGCTGCTAAAAAGAGAACCTATCTTTCCCATGCATGTTAAACCGAAAGATATTGATGCAGTCATAATTACTCATGCACACCTAGACCATTCAGGCTTTGTTCCATCTTTATTTCTATCAGAATCAAGCAATCTGCAGGCCCTTGCTACTCTGCCAACATTCGATCTGTCGCAACTGTTAATTGAAGATATGATCAAAATATCAGGCTTCTATCTGCCATTTGAATATATTGATCTTATGACAATGATAAATTACTCAAAGAACTTAGAGTACAAAGAACCGTATATGGTAAAAGACGTCAAGATAACTCTACATGAATCTGGACATGTTCTAGGAGGCTCTACAGTTATAGTAGAACATGACAGAAAACGTATATTCTATACTGGGGATATAAATACAAGAGGTTCAAAAATACTGCGTCCTGCTGATTTGAATTTCGACGAGATTGATTTAATGATTATAGAAAGCACCTATTCCCAAACTGACCAAATATCTAGAGAGCAATCTGAAAGGGATCTACTTGAATATGCCCATGATGTAGTTGAAAGAGGTGGCACATTATTTATTCCTGCATTCTCTGTTGAGAGATCGCAGGAAATAGCTTGTGTTCTAAAAGAATACAATTTTCCATATAAAGTAGTAATGGATGGAATGGCGCTTAAGGCCAATCAAATTATGATGAAATATCCTTCTTTCTTGAGAAATGCTGAAGTATTTAAGCAGGCAATAGGAGGAGCAGAATGGATTAGTGGATGGAACAGAAGGAAGAAAGTTGTAAAAGAACCATGTGTAATAATCTCCCCAGCAGGTATGCTAGTTGGAGGTTCTGCAGTATTCTATATGCAGGAAATTGCAAAAAATAGTAAGAATGGTATAGCTTTGGTATCATATCAAGGGGAAGGTACTCCAGGTAGAACATTACTAGAAAAAAGAATTACGACATTTGACGGAAAAGTGAGAAAATGCTTAGCTGATGTAAAACGTTTCGAATTTTCAGGACATAATAGCAGAAACGAATTATTTGAAATTCTTGACCGAATCAAGGGTAATCCCAAAGTGCTTACAGTTCATGG
This sequence comes from Nitrososphaeraceae archaeon, assembly GCA_035642715.1. Classification (GTDB taxonomy): domain Archaea; phylum Thermoproteota; class Nitrososphaeria; order Nitrososphaerales; family Nitrososphaeraceae; genus JAJNBK01. The sequence goes on from DASQRW010000145.1 coordinate 12,707, forward strand.
TGATGGACCTTCGTGTACAAAATTTGCAGAAGAGATCGCAGATAAATATGGTTATGATGCAAAAGCTCCAAATATAGGTGAAGTTATTGAAATTTAATAACATATATGCCCTATAAGATGGGGACTTCATACTGCAGCAAAAATATTAGCCAGAGAAAATATCAAGTATGTATTATAATAATTTTACCAATTAGTTTTTCTTAGCATCAAAGGATACTTTATCTGGAATAACAAAATAGAGCAGAAATTGATTGAGAATAGCCCTATATTCCTATGCAGGCAGCGATAAACTGGTAATAGATGTATTGAAGATATTAAGTTTAAACAAATAGATTGATAAATAGTATAATAATTACGCCTATGATATTTGTCTTCCAATGCTAATCATATTGAGCGTATCTTTCCATAAAACCTCCTTCTGGCTGTTCTTTGAGATCACGACTAGTAAATCCAAGAAATACGTCGTTTAATGTAGTACTTGTAAACTCCACTGATTCAACATTGATGTATTTTAAAATTATAGGAAGATTGTGACTAGCGTTATCTACTGATAAAATAAGAACTTCCTCACCATTAATATTTTGATTTTCAATTTTATGAATAAAAGTAAAACTCTTTAATGTTTCGATATCCTGGATATTGTTTTTCTTTGACTTCAGTTTTATAATATCATTACCAATCATCTCTTTTAGTTTTGATGGTGTGTCCAATGCAATTATTTTGCCCTTATCTATAATACCAATTCTATCACATAGAATATCTGCCTCCTCCATATAATGAGTTGTCAGTATGATAGTGATATTTTCTTCTCTTACCAATAATTTTATATATTTCCACATTAATTCTCTGCTCGTTGGGTCAAGACCAAGTGTTGGCTCGTCAAGGAAAATCACCTTCGGTTTGTGAATAAGACCTCTTGCAATCTCTAGTCGCCTTCTCATTCCACCAGAATATTGCTTGACCCTGTCATCCTTTCTTTCGGTTAGACCTACTAATTCTAGTACCTCAGAAATTCTTTTTTCTCTGATATGACGTGGCACGCTATAAAGCAAAGAATGAAGTTTTAGATTTTCATAACCTGTTAATATGTCATCACTACTCGGTGCCTGAAATACAATACCGATGCTGGCCCTTACTTTAGCAGGTTCGTTTACAATGTCATAGCCATTTACACTAGCAGTGCCAAAGGTGGGTTTAAGAAGAGTTGCAAGCATATGTACAGTAGTCGTTTTACCTGCACCATTTGGTCCTAAAAGACCAAAAACCTCATTTTCATGAATATCTAGACTTAAATTATTAACAGCAATTATATTATGATATCTTTTAACAAGATTCCGTATATTTATCAAATGAGCTTATTACATATTTTATACTATTATATTTTAAGTTTAGAAAGAACAAATAATATCATAACATTTTTTTAACATCTTTAGATAATGTTTTTAGTGAAATGTAGTTTATACCTTCGAAATGATAACAGAGACGCAGGAGAAAAATTGTGTGTAGTTTTATGGGAACAAAAAGTGAGAAAAGATCATTGGCCTATCTTGAACATTTTTGTTCCACAGATGGAACAAATCCCTGTGGTTGCAGGCCTACCATTTTTCATTGTGACCTTTTTCTCGTCTTTCATTGACCTTTTTGACTTACATTTAACGCAATATGCTTCCATAGTAGTCCAAGCAGTCGGGATAAAATAAAAGAAGCGGTGTATAAAATGATTGTCAGAAAGCCTAGGGTGGTTTACCTAACATATTGAGATCAGTGAAAGTAAATATATGCTAGAAGATTAAAGAAATTGAATAATGCCACTCACTATGAAATAGAATTAAAGACAATTAAAAGATAACATTTTGCAATCTCTATAGACTAACGAAAAATATTTAATATTGACTTTACTATTACTTCTAAATATTGTATTATTAACCATATACTTTACAAATTAGTATTTTAGGATAAAGCCAGTTATTAAATATAGATAATTTTGGGTTTTATTGCTGCGTCTAAATGTAATAACTAAGATAGAACAAGCAGTAAATGGTGTCCTAAAACTAAACATTTACCTTAACTGAATATCTGCTGACATAGTACAATAAAAATGATGTTTTGCCAATTGTTGATTCTTATACCTACCAGTCTATTCTATTAGAATCATTTTTTTTAATAATTAATTGGTTGCCAATTATATTAAAACTAAGTGATTCATTATGTTTAAAATTCAGAGTGCGTGCTACATCTATATTAAAAGTTAAAGTAAAAACACTCTTACCTATCATCGAAGTTACTTTTCCACTACTAATAATATTATTTTGCTCATTAGTATCATTTTTCTTCTGTTGTGAACGCTGCTGTTTTTTATGATGTTTCATGATTCTTAACAATCTCTTTTTTTATTACTTATTTATCTATTCTACTTTTTAAAGTAAATAAGAAAAATAATCTTTTATTAATTCTTCTTTTTGAATTATGCTTGCGATTAGAGGATTATTTTGAGTGATTTATCCAAACGATCTTTGCTTGTTTGGCAATGGCTAATTTTTATAAGCTATAAGTTAATATTTTAGTTTTAAAATATTTTTAAAGTTTAGCTTTAAGTTGTTTACATTATAATCATAATTACAATAAGATATTTTTCTCTCTCTAATACTATATATTTATAAAATTAAACGTTTAATCATGTGCTATATGGACTTTAGTCTATAGTACAAAAAATTTTTAAATCAAAAAGCTTTAATAAAACTATAGTCAAAAATAAGCTGTATTTTATTGATTGATACGTCAGCAATTAATCGATTGCTCAAAGAGTTGCATGTATCTTATCTAAAAAATAACAAATATGATGAAGGAGACTTGCTCTTTTATAGAATAAATTATAAACTTATCGATTCCTTTGGAATTACACAAGATGAGGCCAAAAAATATCACTTTAATTATCATAACCATAATCCCCGCAGAGTATCCGAAGGTTATTGCCATACCTGCAAGAAAATTACATCAATTATACCTATAATTTATGGAGTATCAGAACAGGATATAACAACCATAAAAGTAGCGGAAGATGATAAAAGATTGATCATAGGAACCCTGGATCAGCTCAAGAAAGGAAATAAAATGGCACTGTTTGGCTGCAAAATCTGTTCGAGTCCCCTACCAAACTATGGTACTATTTAGTTTTATTAGCGGTATTAAGTATATTATAATAAGTGTTTCTATTCCCTACTACTCTAAACTTGTATTGTTTACCATATATTTCACGATAAAAGCGGGCGTAGCTCTCTGCGGCATCATACGTTGCAAAGACCTGCCGTAAGCTATCAATACTAGTCTTTTTACCATATAAATCCAAGATCTCTACGACATAAGATTTTGGCAATTTTTTTACATTCCTTAATGTAATGGCAATACTTATTAGTAGAAATAAGATCGCAGCTATAACTATTATGGCAGATTCAAAACCTCTAACAAAGTTAATAACATGCGTTATTACATTTTGATTTAGACATGTGTAAGCTATATTAAATATTACTATTAGTTTAGTACAGTATAATATTAAATGTTTATCTATGTTTACTCTCATTTTAATACAATATGACAGTAACAAGTGTATGCTCATCTTTTATATAGTAAAGTCATAATTACATAAATAGATTTTCTATAATCTAAACTATTTGATTAGAAAACTTTTATTTATGTTAATGAAGGATTGAAGTTAACAATTATATGAAAATTAGTTAAACATTAGCTACTCTAACTGCTAAGTAAATAAATGACAAACTAGAACAAAGTTATCATTTAGCAATGAATCTAGAATATCAAAGAGAAATTAATTCATTGCAGAAATTTTTCTATTATTTATTGTCAGTCCGTTTAAATATTCAGCAAGTAACTAGGAATTATTCCTTTGTGACCATCAGTATAGATCTTCCTACGCCATACCTAGTTTGTTTAACAATTTTATAGAAATGGATTATCACTAAGGATACCTTTGCTGTCTAGACCGAGCCGCTTCAAGCAGAGCTGTGGTCCGTAGTTGCATTATAATCAGCAAATCTAAGTGTTGGACATTAATTTTCGTTTAGAATATGAATGAAAATTTGGCATCAGAAGGATATTATATATATAATATCCATTCGAGTTCTATACATAGGAGTTACAGTATCTTAAACACTTCAATTTTATTCCTCTTACTCACTTCTGCATGGTAGGTTCATGAAAATAGATGCCCATCATATTAATGATATCTATAGTAGTATTCGGGATCGTTTAGAAGGACTTTTTGGAAAAATATATGCTGTTTGGCTTCGAGAATTTAAAGTATTTTTAAGAGAAAGGAGTCGGCTGGTAGCATCTACATTCACACCACTACTTTGGCTGTTTGTTATTGGCTCAGGCATGGGCTCAAATGGCATCAATAGCATTAATGCAAATGTAGATTATCAAAGGTTCATTTTTCCTGGGATAGTATGTATGTCTGTCATATTTTCATCCATTTTTTATGGATCGTATATTATATGGGATAGAAAATTTGACTTTTTAAAAAGCGTAATGGTCGCACCTGTCAGCAGAGGAATTATTTTTACAGGCAAGACATTTGGAGGAATGACGAATTCGCTAGTTCAGGTTTCTATACTTTTGATAGTTGGAGGTATTATAGGTATTCATTATACTACTTTATCCTTGGTTCAAACTGTCGTAGTTGTTTTGCTTCTATCGTTTTCACTAACATCCCTAGGTCTCGCTCTTGGTAGTTATATGCAGAGTCTAGAAGGATTCCAGATGATTGTAAGTTTTGTGGTCTTCCCCATTTTCTTTTTAAGTGGTGCTCTCTTTTCAATAGATAATCTTCCTGATTGGCTTTCAATTTTAATTATAATAGATCCTGCTACCTATGCTGTAGATGCGCTCAGGAATACTATGCTTGGCATAGGAAGCAAACCATTTGAAGTAGATATAAGCATACTAATTGCATTTACTGCAGGTTTAGGAGCATTTGGAATTTTATCATTTAGAAGGATGAAGGCGATTTGATTATCTTATTTGACTGGTTGGGTATGTAATTATGTGTCTTGTTGCATAAATCATTAGTATATTGGTATGGTTTAGTTGACCGGTTTTGCATTTAGCTACCCATACTGAGACTATGGATACATATACATGGTTAACTGGTCTTCATATAACGAATCATTGATTAGATGCGGAGGAATAATGCTTGGTTTTGATGTTATCGATAGTTGGTATACTGAACTGAAGAGAATGAACTATGGTAAGAAGGCGTACAGTACTTATATCCAGATTCATTTGTCGAATTGTTTGGTTACATGAGGGTATATTTTCATTTACCATGCAGACAAACTGAAGGTATTGTCAGAGCTCACGCTAACGAAATGGTACCCTCAATACCAGATTACAGTACTATTAACAGGCGTGTCAATAAGCTTGATATCAAAATCAACGAAAAGGTTGATAATGACATTGTAATAGCATTAGCTAGTACTGGCATCAAGGTAGCTAACAGAGAGGAGAATGGATGCAGCACAAATGGCATATTAGATATTAAGAAAAAGAAGATTATTTCTTTGGAAGTTAGCAGTGAAGAAGTACATGATAGCCAGATGTTAAAGAAGCTGATATACAATGCCTCTAAAAATAATGTCGTGAAAAGAGTATTGTGGATGATGGTACATACGACAGTAAGACAAACTTCAATAGCTTTATGATAATTGTATCGAAGCAGCTATGAAGGTAAGAAAAATTCCAACAGTAATGTTATGGGTGGCTATCCAAGAAAAATTGTAGTTGTAATCCAGCAGCTCAAGGATTTGGATAAATGGAAAGACAGCGTAAGCTATGAATATAGATGGGTGACAGAAACTGTATTTTCATCATTCAAGAGAATGTTTGGAGAATATGTATCTGCTAGGAAATTCCCAAACATGGTCAAGGAATTAATACTAGAAGCATTGCTGTACAATATGTTTACTACCATGAAAATCTAGATAGAAAAGTAAGTAGTTGTGAACAAAGGTGCATTTATGCAACACAGCTTAATTATGGAATAAAGGAAAACAAATACTCAAATAACATAGATATGTTACATCGACTACGGTTTTTAGGATATCGAGATTAACAAAATCAGATCTAGTGCTATATAACAAAATGTCAGTAAACGTTTCTTTATGAGAAATGCAATAAAATACTATTATCTATATAGGTAGCTAATCCGTTCATCGCGCAATATAAGATTACTCACATACATAACATAATTTATGGTTAATCACAATTGCTTTTTATTTTCACAGAAATTCATTTTTTTGAGCCCTACCTCACTTCAATTTCGAGTTGAATTCTGTATTAATAATGATATTTTTTGACAACTACTGTACATTTAAAAGAGGTACATCTATCTGATTTGCACAAGGGGCTATCGTCTAGCTTGGTCTAGGATACCATCTCTATGGGAGGTACATGCCTGGGGCGCTGGCGGTCGTGGGTTCAAATCCCACTGGCCCCACTTCAATCTTGTCCATTTAATAGGTCCCATTCTGATATATTATATAAACTCAAAGATATGCAGAGCACCACCGAGTCCAATAATACTGCTACTACTATAAAAGAAGAAGAAGAGGAACAAAATCAGTTAAGCTCATACACCATGTTCAAATATTCTATCAGGTCAGAACTAACACGAAAGTATTATGAAAGAAGGCTAAGAACATTCTTTGATTTATTCAATTTGAAATCGAGATTAAAGATGTAGAAATAAGATGTAACCATTTTGCAGAAAGGGGAAAGATCAACATTAATTGGAAATTAAATCATATAATACGATTCCTACAATTCCAGAAGGAAAGAGTAGAAAACGCAGAGATAACATCCGCTACTTTAAAGAACTTTGTAAAATCATTAAAAGTATTTTGTGACAGTGCTGATATAGACATTCCATGGAAGAAAATAACAAGAGGATTGCCAAAGGGAAGACAAGCGGCAAATGATAGAGCACCAACAATAGAAGAAATTCGCAGATTACTGAAATATCCTGATAGAAGAATCAAGCCAATTGTTCTTACCATGATCTCATCTGGAATACATTTGGGTGCTTGGGATGTTCTGCAGTGGAAACATGTCACTCCCATATTTAATGAAAACGGGGAAGTAATTGCCGCAAAGTTTAATGAGGCTTCGGAAGTGTTCTTGTTCTTATACTACTAACCAAATTAGAATATCAATCAGGATTCATTAAAGGAGAATGTACATCAGAATTACTAAGGTTTACAATACGTCATATATTAAATCAACTTCGTAATGATCAAATATATCATTATCTAGAACAACAAGAACAATTGGAAGCTCAAAACAATCAGCAGCAACAACTTGTTAATCAAGGTACTCTACGTCATGATACTGCAAGTCATCATCAGGCATCAAAATTATATCAAACATCAAATTTACAGACTCCGAAAACAACGCCATCATCATCAATATCACTAGTTCCAACTAAAACAAATGGGTTATATGATATCGCTAAGCTATCAAATGACTACTCACAAACCAAAGCTTTAGGTCAGCAGCAGATAGAGAATCAGGTAGGAGAAAATAATCATTATAGTCATTGCTAATACGAAAAGAAGAGCATGATAATCAACCAAAAGAAGAATGATGACAATTACAGAAAATCAGAAGAATAAGTATAAGAATTGCAAAACAGATTTTATCATAATCCTACAATTCTTATTATATATACACCATCTTTGAAATTGTTAACAAAATGAATGGACATGCTATACTGGTAAGTGCAGGAATTATGGCGTTATTTGTAGCTGCAATAATAACAACAATTGGCATGACTAATACAATGGGTAATGGAATTGGTCTGTTATTAGTCGAAGCACAACAACAACAAAATGCAAATGGTATCACCATAGGTAATTGTGTGACTATAGGTGATAATACTACTCTTGGTAGTAGTGTGACTATAGGTGATAACTCGTCTATAGCTGAGAATGTAAAAATAGCTGAGAATACGAAAATAGGTGAGAATGTAAAAATAGCTGAGAATACGAAAATAGGTGAGAATATTGCCATGACGAGTAGTGGGCAAATGGATGGTAATGCCTCATCTCCTATAACCAGTCCACAAAATCTAACTGCTGTTCCTGTTAATAATCAAATTAATATCCCATGTTAATACTCAAATTAATATTGCTAAAGCTGTAGTCAAACCAACTAGTGCTCTATCTGGTGATGGTGATGATGAAGATAGCACTGTTACTTTGGAGAGTATCATCGGCGGATGGATTTTATAACATCAGAATGGGAACAGACTGGAGGACAACAACCTGATGTTTTGATACAACACATATTCTGAGTAAGCCATTGTTATGTTCGAAATTCATTGCAGGAAAGGTATAACAGATACTGCTACTATAAATTTCGTTGTCACGACAGAAAATGAAGAAACCTAGGTTGAAACAATAGAAGATTTTGGAGCAGGAATATTAGTAGTAAGAATATAACACAATTTCTATCCAGTACAGCTGTTCAACAAGCAAGCGGTGAGTCAAAGAATGTTAACCAAGACAAGCCCCACAAATATTAGCAAATAGAGCAGGTGTTTCTGTAGAAAAGGTTGAAGCAGTAATTATACAGATAGCTTTGCAAATTTCAAGCACAAGGAAAATCTATTACTGCACAATCTATATTTCAGCTTGTAACTCAAATAATACAGAATCCTAATGGCGTTTTAGCACAAGCAATAATAAAGCTTGTAAATCAAGATGATGGTGGTAAAAGTAGTCAAACTGTAAATATCATTAATAATGTGGTTAAGGGGGTGGAGGTGGTAGCGGCAGCCAGAAAATAACAAATAAATTAAGAGTAATAGTTAATCCGCCTCAACCGCAACCAACAGCACCACCTACTGGTAAGAAAGACTTTGTCTTAGTACCATACGACTCCTTCTGTTTAGATGGTGGAGTCAATAAACATTATGAGAAGGTTGATCCCAAACGTAATTTAGGATATTGTGATGAGGAAAAGTTTGACTGTGTAGGTGATGACTATGTTTCTCCTCTGAAGGATGATAAGAATAACCCGTATTACACAGTAGCATTCCCAATCCCACCTAAAGGAACAACAAACGTTGACTCAGACTATACTGTGCCATCATCAGGTGTGATAACAACAAAAGGCGGAGTACAGGTATGGCGTGACCCAGAAACAGGAGAGCTGATGTATAAAGTACCAAGAAGTATACAAGACGCCGTATCAGGAGGCAATGTGGAAGCTGCACAGCTATTCCAGAAAGAATTAGATGATGCAATACAACAATTAGATGGACAAGGAAGACAAACATCGATACAAGCAGACCAAACAACACCAGGACCAACAGTAGAACTCGCAGAACTACCACCACCACCAGCAGGAGGAGAATCATTATCTATAGCAGGGGTCACAACTTCACCACCAACTGATGCTACAACACCACCAGCAACGGATGTTGAAGAGGAAGATTTGGGTGCTGGAGTTACTGGAGTTACTGGACTTACTGGTGCCGAACAGGAAGAAGAAGAAGAAGAAGAAGAGAGACAAGCATATGACATAAATCAACATATTGGATTATGGCTATCACTTCAAAATAGAATCAAAAGCATAACTATGACAACAAAATCGATTAGTGTTTAGATATATATTATATCTAAAAAACAAACACGATTTCCAAATTAAAGCTCATGAAGAAATGTAGATATTCGTGCATCAAACTATTAGAATTTGTCGAGGAATGAAGTAAGTTTCGATACGATCTTGGTCTAAACAACTGAGTCTAAGTATAAACAAATAAGTGAAATAACTAATAACAGATGTGTATAGGAAAAGTATGAAACAGATACATATCATCTATGGTAGTGTGCTTGCAGCGCTCTTGGCTATAGTTCCAACAATAGTTTTAGCACAAACAGAAGTACCACCAGGCCTATCTATTGCATCAGTCAACGTATCACAGGATCCTATTACACGCGGAAGTGATCAAGAAGTATCTGTGGCTGTGGTAGATAATTCAGCTGATGCTCCTGCAGATGGTGTAGACGTGATGCTTACAGTTTCTTATGCAAGCGGGATGGAGACGACCTTAACAGAAAGTACAGATCAGAATGGAAATGCTGATTTTGTATTTCCAATAGGTGCAAGTTCTAAACCTGGAACATTTAATATAGTGGCTGAGATACCCGGGTCAAATATTTCAGAGGATGAGAGCTTTGAAGTAATCCCTACCACCAGTGGAGTAGGTACAACAGGCAGCAGGGGTAGTGGAAGTACAACAATTGAAGGAGATAGTGAAGTAGGTACAACAGGCAGCAGGGGTAGTGGAAGTACAACAAGTGGTGGAAGTACAACAAGTGAAGGAGATAGTGAAAGAAGTACAACAAGTGGTGGAAGTACAACAAGTGAACGATATACAACAAGTGAAAGAGGTACAAATAGAGGTGGAAGTACAACAGGCAGCACAAACTAGCGGTCGGTAATACATTTCTCCGAGCTGCCAATGAGACAAGACCAGTTTAAGTTTTATAATCTCTGGCCAGCTTCGAAGCAGGAGTTTAGCCTTTGATCTTCAAGCATACATGCTGTAATTATGATATTTTCAAATATTATTGGACTCTCCTCATATTCTTAACATTCTCCTAATATCAAATAATAATAATAGCAAAGCAATGTATTATGATATAACATAAACATTGTTTTATTGTAGACAGATATGCTAAGATATCAAAAGTGCGTTTTACTGAAGTAGATAATTAACCTCAGACTCTATAACTATATGAGGAAACAACAATGTTCAATCAAAATCGATTCTAATCACAATAGGAGGAAACCCACATCTTTATCTTTAAGGATCGAACCATTTTACATTGTAACGACTGGTGCAACTTATGGGCTATCAGGAAAATTGTCGGATTTAAGACATGGTAGGCCTATGCGTTCACAACGAATAATCTTCGAGAGTGGTCATGGCATTCCTTCAATTAATAGTACAATAACCGATGATTCAGGAAACTTTAGAGTAAGTGGATTAAGAGCACCCATGACAGAGGGTTATTACAACCACCGAGCTCGTTATGAAGGAAGGCCGGGATATAATCCATCGGCATCTAGTGTGATTGCTTTGAGAGTTATGTATTGATGTTTTATACAAGGGAGGGAGAATATTATTTTGGTAGTCGTAATTATCATGACAAATTTATTTCATGTCGGTACTGGTCTGCATGAATATTGACGCTTCATTTAGGTTATAATATAATAATATAATTTACATAGATGTCTGTAACTGAAGAACAAGATCCGATGTCTATTTTCTTGTATGCTCTAAACGCATCTGAAACTAAAAGGCCATATCCTCGACAATTTAATTTAAAGTAATCAAATACATTAGTTAAATCTTATTGTGTTCTATATATATAGAAAAGTGACTTTAGATGGCAATGACATATTTATGTTAGCTCGTAATTTGTTTTCTCTACAAAAGCTATAGCTTTTGTAGTAGACTTTTCTGTTCAATATTCTGTAGATTTATAGACAATTATAATACAGAGGGAGACAATATTAAACAGCAATATGAAAGAGAAACTACCATTCCAAATAAAGATTGTCTAAATTTTATCATGTATCTATGAACAACTATAATTATACAATAGTAAAATAACTTAAGATAATGAGTGCCAGATTAACGTCTACACTTCGAGTCGGATTAGGTCTCCACGACGAATTGTCCCGCCACCACTATGCAGCACCGATGCATAGACTCCGGCGTTGACCTGGTTGTACTTTGCGGCTATATGCAAGATACCTAAATCTTTTGGAAGGTCCCCCTGTGGAAGAGTCGTCATCACACACCTCGTGCAAGGTCCAGTCACCTTTAGCACAATATCTTCTCCTATCGTTAGCTTCTTGCCTATCCATAAATTCTCAATAAAGTCCTTCTTCTCTCTAGAAGATGCTGACTCTACTACTATATTTGGCCTAAACCGTCGAACCTCAAAGCGCCCTTCTGGATAGAGTTCTCGCAGACGATTGATTGTAGAAGTAGTCAAGATATGGATTACAGCAATATCGAAGAAAGTTTGAGGAGGCATGGCTTCATCAGTGACCTTCTCTCTTTGTGCTAGGCCCTCTATATCCGGCCAGTACTCCTCATAGCTTGGCTTTTCTAAATTGGCTCTCATGAGTCTAACCTCTCGACCAAGAACCTTTGACAAAGCATGATCAATATCATCAGCCTGATCAGAGTAAATGTGGGTGCCATCTGGGAAGGTAATCCGGACAGGTGGAATGCTCTCGACCACTTGCGGTGTGTCCATAAAGGCAGCACGAAAGTCAAAGAGCTTTCCCCATTTCCTAGGGTTCTTGGCACTAGCCACCTTGCCAGTTTCCTGGTCGATTAGTGCGTACGAGCGATCCCCTACAAGTCCGCGTTCTGTTAGGTACGAAGAATTGAGCTCTTCTCCCAGCATTGATTTCACAGGATATCGCCATATGGAAACTACCGTTCCTGTAGCTGTAGTGGTCTGAGCTTGATTCACAAACAATAATTATCATTCTCCTCTACGATGAACCTTCAGAGTGCAATTTCTTATTTATGGTTTGTTATGCATAAAAGATAGATATCAAATACTTTCTTCTTCTTCTAGCACGATACATGTGTGTATATGATATGATGTATTTCCATCTATAAAATACTCAGAAATGCTAGTCAGAGGATATTTTGATAACCAAAAGAAGTGAATATCTTTCCTAATTATAATAGATAGTAGTAATAATCATATCAGGTACCACGCATATGTTATTATAAATTAACTTTGCAGCACCACCTTTGCTATCTTCTCTATCTCCCACTGTCTCTTTGGTGCTTCAAACCTTATTTTGTATGATAAACTACAGCACGTTATTGAACTCGAACGAACCAGCGCCATCAACACCATCAGCACAGCCAACCCTACCATTAAGATCACTACAAGAAATATTGCATAATAGAGTCATACAGAAGAAAGGAGAAATTCATGAGTCCCATAATAGAGTTTATAATGACAGGCTATGGACAGAGATAGAAACATTGCAATGGGTCTTGGCTCAAATACTAATGCTGCTGCGACGATCACCAGAAGTGTAAAGGATCTCATCCAGATCAAATATTCCTCGATACAAGGAAACAGTGAGATTAAGAACCCAATGGCACGCTCTTATGCTTGGGCGTTCAGCTTTTCATGAATTGGCTGCGCTATCAACTGAAAGGCACTACACAAAGCCGCCATTGGCACGAAAGACCTGACCGTTGACCCAGCCGCCGTCGGGGACGGCAAGGAATGACACTACGTTTGCAATGTCTTCCGGTTGGCCGAGGCGTTCCAGCGGTGGGAGTTTGCGCAGCTGTTCTATCTGTGCCTCTGCCTTACGGGTGAGGAACAGCTCTGTCGCCACTGGTCTAGGGGCCACGGCATTTACAGTGACATCGCGACCCCGCAGCTCATTGGCAAGCACGTGGACCAAACCCTTAACGCCTGCCTTGGAAGCGATATAGGGGCCATAGGTCGGGAATGCCTTGGCGATGACACTACTCGAGAAAGCGAATGATGCGTCCGCCTGTCAAAACCTGTCGAGACGCTTGTCCCAGCACCACAAAGGTACCGAGTAGGTTGGTGGCGATCACCTTGTCAAAAAGCTCCAAGTCGCCTCCAGCGATAGGTGAAAGCGGCATGATGCCTGCGCAGTTCACCACCACATTGATCCCACCGAAGGTATCCATTGCTTCCTTGAAGAGACGATCTACGTCGGCCGCGTTCGCCACATCAGCCTGCACTGCGATGGCTTGTCCGCGGGAGGCCTTAATCTCGGCTACGACTTCGTCAGCCTTGGTGGCGTTGCCGGCATAGTTCACCACGACCGCGAAGCCGTCGCGTGCCAGCCTTGTCGCTACAGCGCGTCCGATCCCGCGCGAGGCTCCGGTGACGATGACGCTCTTGGTTGGTGATGCATGTGTCATTAGTCGTTCACCCGGGGTGCAAGGAGATCACCCAGGCCTATCCTACGCAGAAACTCAGCCCGGATACGATCGGCGACGGCGTTGACTACCTCACAGCCATCCTGAGCAGGGTCGATGTGTATGCGGAAAGGTCGTTTGCCAAATGGCATGTCGACTACCTTGACGATGGCTTCGGCGACGGCAGCGACATCCGCGTCCGGCGGCACACAGGCAGCAAGGCCCTTCTGGATCTGATCAGCTAATCCCTTGTACGTACCAGAATCGTATTCAGCAGCTCGCGCCTTGTCGTTCGGGGAACCGGCATTTCTGAAATGATTGGTTCCCGAGGTGAAAGCATCTGGTACGATAATGCATGTCTCGATCCCCCAGCGGGCCAG
>DASQRW010000146.1:0-6741 GCA_035642715.1 Nitrososphaeraceae archaeon
TAAAATATAAACATCAAAATCACTAAAGTTAGTAGCTTTCTTTATTCCTGCAGTTGTTTGTGCACGGTCCATCGCTTTAGAACTAATATCATATCCATATACGTCAAATCCCCCTCGTTGTTTTATGTATTTAGCTACAGGTAGTCCAAGTTGACCTAGTCCAATTACGAGTACTCTTTTAAGCTGTGTTACTTCTTGTTGTAATGTTTTGTATGATTCGGCATTGATGACTTTCGTTTCCACCATGTTGTTTTCTGTCACTCGCAGTTTTTTTATACAATGTTATTTATATGCAGTGACCAACAGAACTATAGTACAGTTCTATCTATATTTCATAATTATAAAACGAATTAGTTATAGTTCTATGAAATGTTCGATAAAGTATATCCTATTATTTATAAAGAAGATTTGTCATCTTTCACATATATTAATATATTTTTCTTTAAAGCTTAAAAATTAACAAATAAGTCATAGTAGACCATATTACACGGAATACTGATACTTTTAGTAATTTTTTAACTTTAGAATATCATCAAAAAAATAGATCAATCAATATTAATTATTAATTTTACGTCAAATTTAATACATAGTATATAGTGGTTATTATGAAAGTAATGGCTACACAGGCATATTGTGTAAAGTGTAAGGCAAAAAGAGACATGAAAAACGAAAAGCAGGTAACTATGAAGAACGGTAGAGGAGCTATATCAGGAACATGTACCGTCTGTGATACAAAGATGTTCAAGATTGGAGGAGGTGGGGGAGATAGACCCTCTAAAGCCAAGGTTGCAATAAAGCAAGCCACAAAAAGTAAGAGCAAGAAAACTACCAAGAAAAAGAAGTAGGGCACAGTAGCTGCCTATTATTGTCTCTCATTAGGTGGCTACTGAATTTTATTTTGATATGTTGTATTAATATGACATTCTTAGTAAAATATCTCAATATATTTATTGTTTGTTTCATATGAGATTGCCATGTTACGAGACTATTGCTATTAATAGCTATTAATATTAACGAGAACATGAGAACAGAAAGATTATTCAAGGATGACAAGATACAATTTATAACTCAAGACTAACCAAACACGTTACAAAGCTTTTAGCTCAACAATAGAATCCAACCTTCCTACGATTGCTGACTATATATGTACGTAAAAAAGAAATTTGAGTAGTCTGTACTTTACTGTCTATATTTATCCCAACAGTTTGTTACTTATTAGAATATCGCAATTACCCATTTGGAGCAATGACATGCCATAATATACTAATTATGTTGATAGCATCCACAGTCTTAGCCCTCCGATCCTATGTATATATGGGTCTGAATATATAGTAGAGAGAAAACATCCCTGCTTCTTCAAATGGCTATAATACTATAATATTATGATAGTCCTTGTGAACATAAACAGAAAATAGAGGCAAATTTTCTTCACTGGAGTTGTTGAAAATGCAGCAATATCTATATAAATTGCCTATCTACGTTAAGTAGGGAAGATTATTGTGATAATATTATATTATTTCAGTGTTTTTTATAGCTAGTAATAATATTTTAATAAATTTTAATAAGTTAATATTTTCATAGTTGGACAAAACCGAATTATTGCATGCACTTTGCAAAAGGACTATATGATCAATAAATTACCATCTTGAATATGAAAGCAGAGCAATTCTCTAAAAATATATTGAACCTCCATCCTACCATCAGATTTGCAGGTATAGTAGAAAAATCAGGTCATCTTTATGCCGGCAGTATGAGGCCAGGTATTGAAGAACATCTTAAAGGAAGAAACCCAGAAATCAGTTTTTCCCAGGCAGCATATATTGTCGATTTGAGAAAAATGTTCTCAGCAGATCTAGGCAGATTGAATTCAGTTATTTATATTTATAATAAAGTTAAAATGATCAGTATTCCTATAAAAGAGCATATTCTCGTAATTTCGGCCGATAATGCGGAGAATGCAGACCACCTAATCGATAACATTTTAAAATACATTGAATCAGTTGAATCACAATTATTGCTATATCCTCCATCTAATATAATAAATCCCGAAAAGAGACAAATACTGAGAAATCTTCATGAATCTGGCATTCCAGAGGATATGATTGCGGACCAACTAGATCTAGATATCCCTACCGTCAACTCACTAATTCAGGAAATAGACAGGTAGTAAATAGTGATATATGGTAACTTTAGATATTTTTAAACATTATTAATTCTTTAAGTCTGAGAAGAATATTTGTTTGCAATAAACAAGTTTTTATTGCAATGTCATGAACAATATCAGATAATGCTTGGATTTTAGGCATCACCTCCATTACACTTAATGACAGTAAAGATTATGGTGTTATGTCATATCTCATGGAGATTTCATTTCGCCTAAATCCATTTTTTTCGTAAAATGATACATTTTTCTCAGAACATTCCAAGACGACTTTATAACAATTCTTTTCTTTTGCAGATGTTAGAGCCGCACGTACTAAAGCTGAACCAACACCTATGCCTTCGTATTCTCTCCTTGTAACAACATCTTCGATATGCCCTGCTCTGCCACCGTCATGGATAAACTTTTGCTCAATTAATAAAGTAATTGAACCTATTATCTGTCCATCATCATTTTTAACTGCTACAAAGATTTTATAAAGTGGAGAGGATTTAATTTCTTGCAAAATTTTTTCAGCCTGATCGATATCGTCGCTGATTCTTCCTACTGTCGTTAGATTTGATAGGGTTTGGAAGAAGCCTTTCTGTAGATCTGCTTGTTGTATTTCGCGTATGATAAAATTGATTTTTTCCATATTTGAAGCAGTTAAAATATTTCATCCATCTATATTTATAATACCTAGGTATATACAAACAATCTTTAGACAACGTCAAATATCTAATATGACAGATCTATTTTGATTATCAATCTAAGGTCCCGATTTGTAGAGAAATTATTCGTTTCGTTTACGAGAGCGTCATTATTAAGCATGAAGTGAGCTTAATGCCATCGTTATAGCATGGACAGCCATAAGATGACAGTTTAGACAATTACTTGTTGATTAACTTCCCACTTATCGTTTTCTAATTAACGCCGCAATCCATAATTTTCCCAAATTCTCGCTAATGAAACTCCTTGCATAAAATTGAAAGATCTATGCTATGAATGAAAAATGATGGTATTTGTACATAATTTTTATTTTATTCTATACTATTTCTTCTTCTTTTTCTTCTGCTTCCTCTGTGCCTCTTCTAACCTTAACTTTTTCGCTCTTTACTTCTTCAGTTACCGTACGAGTTTCTATAACTGGTTTCTTCCTAATAACAACTTCTTCCTTGACATACGGCTGCTTTGAAATTTCTATTTCTTCTTTTTTTAATGGAATTTTGATTTCTTTTACGGATTGAACTGGACCTTCTCCTGTTTGTTCTCCAGCAGTAGCTTCATTTACAGGTCTTCTTTCTATCGTTGCCTCTTGATGGCTTACCTGCACTTGAACTGTCTTGGTCTCAGTTGCTGGCTCTTTTATTATTGTTATTTCCTCTCCTGTAGTCTCTCTCTTAGATGCAACAAGTCTTTCCGTCATTATTTGTACATGCTGTACCTCTTCATCAGATGGAGGCGAATCTCGCATGTACATATTCTTCGCTTCTTCTTCGGTTACATGAAACCGTAATGTCACTCCATCATACCCTTCTACAAGAGACTTTGGAATATAGAACTTTTCTTTGTTTAAGGTTCCCCTCTGCGTAAATACGAAAGGCTCACTAAGTCCTTGAACCTTGCCCAGATCTGCCTCATTTATACCTCTTGCCTCCTTCTTTATTACATCGTCCCAGTTTATAGTACTACTATCTGTATCAGTATCTGTATTACTTTCCATGGTAGAATAACTATATAATACATAAAATTTAATACTTGATAAACTTTCTTTACTTCTAAAGAATCAATTATTCGCTAATAAACTAATAGCTATTCCTTTCAATATATTGGTTTACTGACAGAACAAGACCAATAACAACAACGATAATAATAATCTTGCCTATGTTGTTAATTGTTTCGTACTTCCGTCAGGATATCTTATGGTCACCTTCTCTTTTTTAGTATCTATGTCAATTTTTTTGTTTTCAGACATCTTTCTCTTTGTAATTACGAGATCTTCTAGTCTTACCATTTTTTTATTAATTGTTATCTGCTCGCCCCATAGGGGAATGATTTTTTCATTTTCCTTACTTCTATTAGATAACGGAACTAATTCTCCCCTCGTTGAAATTTGTCGTGATTTTGACTCTTGCCTAATGGTTTTGATAGTTGGGATGCCATCTTCTGATGATGAGGTTTTTATATCCGTATATTCTGATAATTTTATTTTCTTATCATTAAGATAGATTTCCTCATATGTTATAGGCACTTTAACGATTTTGGTTTTGGTAACCCATCTTTTTTCTATTTTAACGTCTTCGCTAACAGTTCTCTTGCCAATGGAGAATTTCTCCTCGATGATTGGAATTTTATTGGCAAAGTTAGTTTCATGAATGTTATTTTCTTTCTCAGACTTTTTACTGCCTTGCATGATTATCCCTCATTATTGTAATATATAGGTTATAATCCTAGACAAATAATATTATAGGTATTTTTCCGAGATTAAGAATAATATACTTCTATAATCATATTAGTAATAATAAAAAATTCCTATTTTCATAACAATAGTATGATTTTAGTATTGTATGACGTAAATCCCAAAATTGATAAATGGTATATGCCTGTAGTTTCTTATTGTCACAATTTTATGAAAATGTGACGCAGCTAGCTGGTTACAAAAATAAAATAGTTATATAATTAACTATTTTTTAAATAATGTTTTACTGCAAATATACTTTATTACAATAGCCCATCCATACATTATATACATACTCATATTGGAATTATTACAAAATTGTCCACAAATAAGATAACAATTAATGATAATAGAATAATAACGATATGAATATAGCCTCCTAATTGGATGGCTTGACTATTAAACTTTATATAATAACAAGAGTTTAAAAAGAAATAGAATCAGATAAGATGTAGAAAAACTTATAGAATGTGTTAAGACTATCTTCTCGTAATTAACTTCTATTTGTGTCTAAACCTCACGCTATAAGATTAGCATTTCTTTAAGATGATTTGTCGAATTCATTTATATTATTTTTAACTAGTTTTACGATCAGCTAAATTTGCTATTAAACAAAAAGGTTTGTTTCCATGTCGCATTCTGGACTTCAAATGTAATTCTACATTACCAAAAACACAGGATTATTAATAGCGGCTTTAACCTATCGTTGCAATCACTACTTAATTGCATCTTTTGGTTTTCATGTTATTTCATTTTGTGAATAAAGTTTTACCTTTCTTTCCATGTAATAAGAAGACTTATGCACAGGTATTTTATTATCTGTAAATCTAGCGCCATTAAGTCTGCATTTTCAATATCCATATTATTTCCTATTTTGTAATAGATTTTATCGCTATAATATGCGTATCAACTTTAGGAGAAGACAGATAGATTTACGCAACAGAAGACAACAACCCCACCTAAGCTATTTCTGGATAGTGCTGATGATATAATTAGTATTGTGTACTGGGTGATAGAAAAATTATAACATATATATCTCTAACCGCCTTTTTTTCCATAAGAATGTAATTAACATACTAATAATCATAGTAAGAATTACGAAAAATTGTAAATTTTATTCTACGTTGCTGTATTATATATATAGTGAGAGTCCATATAGCAACAATAATCGTGAGTGAAAGATTCAATATAATTTCTCTAATTCGTCAAGAGATTCTATCAGAAGTAAACAAGAATAATAAATCCAAGCATTACTGCATTCTCGGTGTATTAATTATTTGACTAATCCTCGAACTTGTATATTAATCTCACTTAAGCTTCCTTATTATGGACAAGTCCACCTTTTACTTCCTAACTAATTCACTTAACACAATTTTGCTTCGCTATCTAAATCTGTGCTATTGGAGCAAATTGAAATGGGCATAAAGATTAGAAATCATTTCTATTAATTTTTATTTGATTATAATAGATAGCTCTAAAAAATAATAAAAACTATAGGAGTATAAAGATAGAGAGTATGAGCAAAGATAAACACCATAATTTTCAAGGAGAACAATTTTATTTTAATAAATCCAATCTCAGTAGACAATCTGGGCAGAGTCATCTTTCTAGACTACATGACAAATCAGATAGGTATAAACAAGACAAAACCGATAAGAATAAAGAAGATGCACGCATGAAAATTTCAGGTGACGAAAATTCTGATAAGCAGACTAGAATAAATAGAGATGAAAGCAGTGTGATATCAGCAATTCCTGGTGAACGAGAGGAGGCTTCAAAATTAAATGAAATGCGCATTCCTGTAGTAGAGGAAAGATTGGAAATAAATAAAGTACAGTCTATTGTAGATCTTACTGTAACAAAAGAATCTGTTACTGAAATTACAACGGTTGATGTACCAATTACATATGAAGAAATAACTATCCAAAGAAGAAGAAGATCTGTAAATGAAGCTACTGCTGGAGAACAAACGGGAGAAGGTCCAGTTCGATCAAACACAGAGATCAAAATTCCGTTAATGAAAGAAGAAATAGAAATTTCAAAGCAGCCGTATGTCAAGGAAGAAGTTGTTATTAGGAAGAAACCAGTTATAGAAACTCGTACGGTAACTGAAGAAGTAAAGAGCGAAAAAGTTAAGGTTAGA
>DASQRW010000147.1:0-12936 GCA_035642715.1 Nitrososphaeraceae archaeon
CCATCACCAATCTCGCTCATAATCTCTGTTGATTCCTTCCTTGTATCCTTAGAAAATATTCGTAATGCTATTGAATCCTTTAATTTATCTATATTAAAATATGTCTTTGCAGACACTAGTACAACATACGGTCCAAAAGGAAAAAAGCCTAGTTTATCACATTTATCATATGCTTTTTCAAGATCAGTCATATCGACCTTATTCATCACGTACAAGACTTTAGTCATAGGTACTTTTAATTCATTCATTATGTGAATTGAACTATCTAGTTTCTTCTTAATCTCTTCTATTGGCTGACTAATGTCAACTACAAGCAGAACAAGATCAGAATAAGTTATATCCTGAAGTGTTGATTTAAATGCATCAATCATATAAGCTGGAAGTTTACTAATAAAGCCTACAGTATCTGAAATTAAAAGCTTCTGATCATTTTTCAAATGTATTGCTCGAGTAAAAGTAGATAGAGTAGTAAATACCTCCTTTCCTTCCATTTTAGATTCTCCTGTCAAAGTGTTAAATAGAGTAGTCTTTCCTGCAGAAGTGTAGCCAGCAATAGAAATGGTAGGCAAACCGGCTCTTGATCGTTGAATACGAAAAAGTTCTCTTCTCGTCTCTTCTCTTTCTAATTTTTTCTTCAAGATAGCGGATCGTTTCTTAATATCTAGATAATAGACATCAGCATCATATTTTCCCATACCAAAAAATCCTGGCTGTTCTCCTGCTCTTGCGAGTTTAACTTTTTCTCGAGCTCTAACCATGTCATATCGTAACTGTGCAAGCTTAATCTGAATCCTTGATTCTGCAGTACTTGCTCTTAATTCAAAGATCGCTAGAATTAAGCGCTCTCTATCTAGTATATCTATCCTACATACTTTTGCTAAATTATATTGCTGACTTGGCTTTAACACCTCATCAAAGATAATTACTTCTGGTTTTAATTGTTCAACTAATTCCTTTACTTCTTCTGCTTTACCACGACCGATACCGTATTTTGACTGTGTAAGATTACGCTGGGTTACTATTTTAATAACAGAATATCTAGCAGCGTCTGCTAAAGAAATCGCTTCTTTTGTTACCTCTTCTAAAGGATAGGTGATTAGCAGAGCTGTTTTATTTGAATTTAGCACTATTTTTTATTCCTCTTTTTATAATAACAATATTGGACTCATAAACAATTTAAACCTAAATTAAGATACCTGTAAAAGGAGTGTTGAATAAAAGTATAGACACCCTGTTGTGTATTATTTTAATAAAACCAAAGTTAGAGCAATAATGAAAAATTTACAACTATTATTCTTCGTTTTTAGAACCTTCTTGTGAGGTCAACGTTCTGCTGAAACCCATTAAAACCCATTCTTCAATCCACATACATTTTGCAGGGCTGTATTGACTAGTTTCATCATCTGACGAACATAGATGTTGATAATTGCAACTAAAACAAGGAGCACCTTCTACGTCCGCTAGTTCTATAGGCTTTTTAGCTAATTCCGAGACTATGGAAGATTTTTTTACGATTAATTTATACGTCCATCTGCCATTATGTAATATTTTTTCTCGGGATATAAGTGACTGTTTTTCTAGATTGCCTACTAATCTTGAGCCATCTCTGCTATCAAGAGAAAACACTTTACAAAGTTCAGTTTGGAATATTCCGTTTTCGCCGCTTTTGGATATTGTGTCAAATACCTGATCAATCAACTCGCTTTTAGTTTTAATTGGAACTTTTGGATTAATTATTTCGGATGACAAAAGATATATTTTATTATCAGTTATTCATATAAAAGTCTTCAGATTGTTTAAATTATTCTAATGAGGAGGTACTTCATGCCACCGCCATTATTATAATAATAATACCTTAAATATCAAGCAATATCCACCTCAAATTGATAAATTTAATGAGCACCAATAGGCTATTGAGAAGTAATCTATTGTAACTTTCTTTGGAGATTTCTAAAATATCAAAAAAATTGACGAATTCTGGATTGCAGTCTTTAATAGTGAAAGTCAGAGAAATATTGGCCTTGTAGATATAGTTAAAAACAGCAGAGGCTTAAGAATATTAAAGTAGCGCAGACTACAGAAGAAAGGCGAGTTACTGAAGAGAATGATATTGTTACTAAGCATTTCATTTATGAAGACGATAGTTATACTACCGCATCATTGTTCTTACTGCAATAGTGTCTTTGTTCAGCTCATACTTATTGGTGTCTTAAAAATGCAGATGATACTAGAATATAAAAAATTTGTTTAATATTTAACATCAAGATAAGATAATTCGTATATTATTAGCAAATTATACTTGAAGTTTGCATACTGCCATTAGAAGTAGATAATAATCAATGCATATATCAAACAAACATCACTATCTCTATCTAAAATACCAAAATTTAAGTAATTAACAATCTTGATATAACAATGTTGTCTATTAATAACCTTCAGTCTTTAATTCAAGACTGGAAAGTTAACGTTGTGGATTTTGTTGTGTCTTCTAATGATACCGAAAGGTTAGCTGAATATGCACTACATCTCTCGAGGATACTTGCATATCCAGAATTAGATGTTAGCGCCAAATTGAACGAACTAGATTCAATGGGTGAAGAGCTGAAGCAATCTGTAAAGAAGTTCTTGCCACTAAGGCCAACCCAGTTAATAGAGAAAATTAATAATTACCTTTTTAAAGATAAGGGGTTTAAAGCAAATATTCAAGATTATTATAACCCTATGAATAGTTATCTTAACATTGTTTTACAACACAAATCCGGTATTCCTATCACATTGTCAATAATATATATGCGAATTGCTCACGCATTAAATTTTAAATTGTTTCCAGTTAATTTTCCAGCCCACTTTCTTGTTAAACATATTCTGGAAGATGACAATAATGAGATAATTATTGACCCTTTTAATGGTGGCAGAATAATGGATGATTATGCTCTGAAAGAATTACTCGATCAATCCTATCCACGTCAAAATATTCCTCTTACTCGTGCATTTGTTGAAAAGGCAACACCAACACAGGTATTGATACGAATGTTAAATAACGTTAAGGGAAGTTATTATGACGCTCAAGATATTGACAAAGCTGAGATCGCAAATGAAATGATAATTGCGTTAGACCAATATAATCCAGACGCCATTCGAGACAAAGGTATGATATTATTAAAGAGAGAAAAGCTTACTGAAGCACTCGAAATGTTAAATCTCTATCTTGAGTTGGATCCAGAGGCACAAGATGCTGACGCCGTCCTAGACATAATTAGGCAACTTCGTGCTGACCGGAACGAAAAGTTATAGTAATATAATTTTTCTATTAAAATCATAAAAATAATAATACTTAAGATTCATATAAATCACTCAAGGTCACAAATTTATCTACTTAACCAGCGAATATGATTTTTGAATGACAGATCCCTTTGTTATAGACACTGGTCATGATACGAAATGTAATATGGGCAACAATTCTTCTTTTTTATTCATTAATTGTGTTAGCCTTGATTAGAGGAGGTCACTAAAGTGAAGATCAGAGATATCTTTTCTCTAATTCCAAATATCTCTGTAAGTCTACAAGCTTATTAAAATCTTTGAATGTAACCATCATTTTACGTCCTTGTTTTGTCGTGCCAGTCTTTCTTAATTCATTAAACACTTCTCTTATGGCAAATGCTGCAGCATATAATCCTGACAATGGAAATACTGCAATTCTATAGCCCATTTTTAATAGTTCATTAGCAGACAAATTGGGTGTTACTCCCTCTTCAATCATATTTGCCACTAAAGGGGCATCTATTTCGTCAGCTATTTTCTTTAATTCATCTACAGTCTTGGGAGCCTCAACAAAGATAACATCTGCACCTATTTTGCGATATTCTTTACCTCTCTTGATAGCTTCATCTATACCAAGTGGAGCACGGGCATCTGTTCTTGCAACAATGATAAAATCCTTGCTCTTACGGGCTTCTAATGCTGCTTTTAATTTTGATATATAATCATTTTCAGAAATCACATCTTTTCCTGTCATATGGCCACATCGTTTAGGCCATACTTGATCCTCTAGAAAAATACCATTGGCGCCTAGACTTTCTAGATCACAAACGATCCGCCATACACTTAAAGGATTGCCATATCCGGTATCAACATCAACTAATACTGGAACATTCACGGAACGTATGATCCGGCGAGCATTGTCTATAGTTTCACCAGCATTAAGAAATCCATAGTCAGGCATTCCTAGAAGAGCAGCAGCAGAACCATATCCAGTTTGAAACATTGCTTCAAAGCCAACTTGTTCTGCAATTCTCGCACTCAACGCATCAAAAACTCCTGGTAATACTATGATTCTTTTCTTATCCTCGATCTGTTCTCTTAAAGATATTTTAATTAGTGATCTTTGCATTAACTTATAAAATACAGTGGAAATTATTAAGCAGTTATATTCTTTTAATGATATCTTATAGTTATTGTTTCTATATTATACACAGCAAGAACCTGTGATGTAAATATTACTGATGTTGATTTATAATAGTATAATCTGAATTAATATTATATCGAATAATTAGTTTTATTATTTCTAATAATTTTATCTTCATTTGCAAAAAATGAAAGGTATATCAGCAATGGAGATTGTAGCTAGACTCATAGACGACTCTTCACTCTTTATTGTTGTTGTCACATATATCATAAAAATTAAATATATTTTGCCTTCTCTGATAAAAATAATTCTGCGTTACGCATTAACAAATTAAAATATAAGAATATTTTTGTATATATATTGCATGTACTTGTGACTTTTTATTGTTTTCTTATTTCTGCTTTTGTTTTTTTGCTTCTACTATTTCATATGAACCATCTTCTTGTTTTGTCACATTTATGTTACATACTCGACATTCATAGTATTTTATTGGCGGATCATGACTAATTGAACCATTTAACCATATCATTATTGCACCACATACTGGACAATTCATAGTCATATTCTAATTCTGTATGTAACTATTAATATGCTTTTTATTAGCTCTAAAACCTAAGTTAAATTGATCATACTTATTTATTATTTTGATATTCATTCACACTAATGCATTTTTACACAGTTAATGATATTGAAATTATAGAAACTTTAGTGATACCTTGGAGAGTATCATAGACCTAACAAAGATACAAAGATTATCTATATTATCTATGAGATCGATCGACTAATAAACATACTTGATAGGAGATCTGAATTATAGTCTTGCTTTGGCCTTCTCAGATCTCAGATTGGATACTCTAACAGGTCGAAGGGTCTATATCTATATCATCATTAGACAGATTATTGATTATGACTGGTCAATTCAGTGAAGATTTATTCTACTCCCCTACAGAAAGGAAAAAGATGCAAATAGAACACAATTGAATGATAGATGTATCATAACACAATGAATTTGCAAGCAAAAAGGAGAAAAAGCTCATAACAAAAGCAAAATTATAAAAACTAGGTGAATTTAGTGTATTCAGAAACTGACACATTGTCGCGACATAGTCGCGGCACACTTTCACATTTTTAGGCACCCTTTTTTACCTGATTTAAAAGTTATAATATAGAGTAGTCTTTATTTTAGACGATGTCCGATAACGTTACCATTTAACAGAAACAACAATATATAAATTAGTTAGGTTCAAAATTATAGATTAATAATATTATAGGTATTAGTAAAATGATTTTATAAAAATATTAGTATATCTATCTAATAGAGTATAATCAAAAAAGAATAATCTAGTGTCTGGAGATATTCTTTTAATGTGAATTGCTTATTCAATTGTGGAGTATTCTATCTAGCAAGTTCTTTTAGTAAATTATATATATAAAAATATTATAAAAAACGAATGATAATTTTTCCCCATCTTTAAACAAGTCTCTCATAACTATATGAATGTGGTCTAAACCAATATTCTCTATAGACGTTGTCTATATCTTTGGCAAAGTCACGATAATAAATAGGATATATAAAACAGCGTAGCTTTTCCTTAAATCAATAGAGAAGCCTATGGTTAGGCTCTTCATTTAACACATACCTATAGCTGAAGATCTCCAATTCTCTTATGCTATTCAAAAGGAATAGAACACCTTCAGGTATATTGATATGTACAACCACTACATTTACACTTTTTAGGACTTTATCTGATGTTCCCATTAGATAGCATCTATGTTTATTTGGAAAAAAGGAATCATGTTTCAATACGGAATTGATATGCATAATGAAATGCTCATTGGAATAGGAATTCAGTAAATAGAGCCTTGTCAGATGTATTGCAATAAATATCTACATCTTCTACACTATCTCCTTACAAGAATAAAGAACAATCAGCAAGAAACGGTGACATTTATTGTGTTGAGGTTACCATGCTATGTATATATGCTGATCCTGATGGTGATATGGTCAAGTAATCAAGCAATCTACATAATCTTTTTTATGGGAAAGAGATAATAACATATACCATCAACAATGTCTGTAATTTCCAAAACCATAACTCTACGTGTCCCATCTAATATAATATATCTTGCTCTTAAAGATACACGTTTAGAAAAGCTCTTTCCTGAATTCTTTATTGGAATTACAAGGAAACTTGTAATTGATAAGGCAAATAAACAGATTACTTTTATGACTAATACTCAAGATAGTCAAATTGAAATTATTGAGAATTTTAGATTAAAAATATCTGGGATTAACAATACACAGGTTGACTATATAACAGAGACAAATTTGCAAGAGGGCAATTTAGTGGTAGAGTCATTATTACAGACACACATAGCAAATATTTTATACGCTCTTTTGATGCTTGAGGTAGGATATATCAATGGAGTAATGGAAAATGCTCGATGACATAAGTTCAATCTCCTATGCTTGTTTTACAATAGTGTTCGATTTTATGCTTTATAATTTCTACAATAAGGCCACTTTTCGCTTCTATTGTTCTTTTATGATTAAAAATAAAGCATTAATTTTTTATACTAGCGATGACAATGTATGTGCTTATCTGTTTGTTATTAGGTAGGTTTAAGGTAACAACAAGAAAAAACCAAAACAATTCAAGGTAAGCATAAATAAAAATTAATAACAATGAGTTATAAAATAGATGAACAAAGCCATCCACAGCATAAAAAATCAAGAAATATTGAAAATGTTCTTGTATTACAAGGAGGAGGTTCTCTTGGTGCATTTGCGTGTGGGGTATTCAAGGCATTAGTAAAAAAAATATAAGAATAGATATTGCTGCTGGTACGTCTATTGGAGCTGTAAATGCAGCCATAATTGTAGGAAGTAAAGGTGATTATCCTGAGAAAGATCTTGAAGACTTTTGGATAGAAATTGCAGAAAGCAATCCTATGCTTATTTCTGATACTTTCACATTTGAATATGATACTGCTGCTAGAAGATACATAACCAAGAAAATATCTTCTGCTTCAGCTAATGCTGCAATATTTGGGGTTCCCAAAATGTTTGTTCCAAGATGGCAGTCATCATGGAATTGGGAAAAAAATGCGTCTTTATTAAAAGAAGAGAAAGGTCTACAATATTTCGATCCACGAAGCTGGACATATATATATGACCATTCTCCACTTGCAAAGACACTTGATAAATACATAGATTACAAAAAGCTTGACCTTGCTACAACACAAAAAGGTTTACCATCCGTTCTTCATCTTATAATAACTGCTGTCGTTGTCATGACTTCAAAACCACTTGTATTTGATAATACTAAAATGGAAATTACAGCAAAGCATATTCTGGCAAGCTCTGGTTATCCAATATATGGATTCCCGTGGATTGAAGTTGAAGATGGTGTATATGCATGGGATGGCAGTCTACTTAGCAATACACCTGTAAGAGAAGTAATTTCCGTATCTCCGCGAAATGACAAAAATATCTTTATAGTGGAGAACTACCCTAGAAAAATACGTACACTTCCTTCCAATATGGCAGAAGTCGAAAGCAGAGATAAAGATATAATTTTTTGCGATAGGAATATGGATAATATAAAAATGTCAAAGCTAATTACAAGACATATACAACTAATAGAAAGCCTTTATGAGGTATTTGACAAATTCGATCAATCAAAGCTTGATCCTGAGGTTGTTAAGAAGATAAAGACAGAGTATAACACCCTTATAGATAATTATGGTGCCGAGATTAGGTCTGTTACAAGAGTTATTAGAAGTGAGATAGAATCGCCTTCCATTCTTCAAAACGCAGATTTCTCTCCTAAAACTATCAAAGAGCTAATATCACAAGATGAGAGAAAGACTGTGGAAAAATTAGCTTACTGTGATACCTTAAATTATGACTTTAAATAAATAAAAAGAATATATGCTTCTAGTGAATATCAGCCGAAGAGTACGGGGCAATATTTGGTTTTATTTTTTGTAGTAAATATGCAATTGCTTGAAATTTATTTTACAGCTATTGTAGGAGAATGTTGCTGCTGGTAAGAACAGTATATTTCATAGACAAGCATATATAGAGATGCTGCGGAACAGAGTCGCAAAAAAGTAACAGTACCGAAAGAGGAGAAATTTGTCAAACAACCATCATTATAAACAAAACATGAAATACTGTAATAAGAGCGGTAACGGCATCAATAATTTTTTTTGTCTAATAAGATTTATGCTATTATTGGTATTAACAATATTATTCCAATAATTAAGCTCCCATTGTTCAAAATATAATTTACAAAAATGATCTCACATTATGATACTTGCGGTTTTATAGGTTAGGTTCCAGCATGTAGTATGGTTCGGTCATTTTGCTATTTTATCTTTTTCGTAATGTCGTTTCTATTGAATTAGTATAATAGAATATTTTACGTGGAATGTTGTTGCTTTTTAAAGATACCATACCCCCACACTCCCTATAGGGATATTCAGCTCTTAAAAAGACCATCAGTTACTTCAGATTATGGATATATGTTCAGAGGAAGGTATTTTAATCAGACAAATTAAATCCTGGCGAAATTTTGCAGATAGTAAATTGGATACAGAAAAAGACAGGAAGGAATTTAAAGATATGTTAAATGGCTATTACAAATATGCTATGGTTATTATTAACTCACAATGCGAATCATTTCCAAGCAAACCGCTGATCATGACTTTATTATTATTTCAGTATAAAAAAATTATGAAAAGGCTGATGGATAAGGCTTGAAATTAAGCAATCAATGGTAATAGAACATATTTAGATGTTATCTATCTCTGGATTATCTGTATAACTTCATATTGTTATAGTAAATAAGATTTCGCTTTGCTATATGTTGTATAACTTGAATAATTATGAATGGGATATGTATTAGATGTATATATATATATATATATCTCTGTAACAAGAGAAACGACCAGAACAGTTCACTTTCAAAGAGAAGTAGCATGTCTGTGAAGGAATTAATTTGATATTTCATTGAGTAACGAATAAATTAAAAGTATAATAGAGTCGCTAAGGCTCTTTGCCTTAACAATGTCGTCAACATCTAACGAAGATACAAATATTGCTAATACTAATACTACCCAAGACAACCAATCAGAACAACAACAGCAACAGCAAGAACCAACACAACAAGACAGTGGACAAATGACAGTAGCCGGTCAAGGATATACAGTTGATTCAACAATCAAACACAGACGACGGCAACAATTAGATGAGCAAAATAGCAGTCCTGATCCTAGTTTGAGAGGACAACAAGAGACAGACACTAGTAATAGTAATACAATAACAACTGGAGCAGATCCAGCAGCAGTAGCAACAGGAATTCCACCAAAACAACAACAACGACTAGAAGACAATGAGCAACCTGAAAACCAAGAGTAACAACAAGAAGACACTCTTAAATCCTTTTTATATCTATTTCTTCGTCAATCAATTGACAGAAACACAACAAAGTCATTCACAGGTATATATCAGGATCACAGCATGCAGCTATGACTAATCCATATTCTAGCTTTATGTATTTTAAACCTAGCAGAATATCATTGCAAATTCTCCTAATTTTTCTGATTGTCTTACAACAATAGCAACCACCTTATATCAACAAATAGAGGAGAATAGTAACAAGACATATTGTGATTGATAATAATAGTTCTCTGGTCTGAAGGATGGCCGAAGCCTCTTTCTGATTTTGAGAGAGGATCAGAGAAATGTAAATCTCCTAAGTAGTTGTTTAAAGAATCAATCTTGTTACATCTTGTGAATTTTGCCAGATGGTAGGACATGCACAGCAACCGTGTAGATATCATATTTTGGAAAAAGTAAAGAAATTACTATGTGAGGAAATGAGTCTAGACATACACAGGCACATTTTTCAAATACTCAATATATCTTCAACAGCTGAAATGACTATTATTCCAGCACTTGTTTTATCAGTCTTTGCAGCTTCTCTTCTTATGGCAGCCACTACAGCTCCAACTCTATTCTCTTCTACTATTGTCACAACTGTATTTCTTTCCGAATATGACATTTTGGTAGTTCCAGCTCCTCTTCCATAACTTAGTCTATATTTCTCACCTTTA
This sequence comes from Nitrososphaeraceae archaeon, assembly GCA_035642715.1. Lineage (GTDB taxonomy): Archaea > Thermoproteota > Nitrososphaeria > Nitrososphaerales > Nitrososphaeraceae > JAJNBK01. The sequence continues at coordinate 10,532 of DASQRW010000147.1, forward strand.
CCCATACCCTTAGACTCATAGAATGTTGCCTGTAAGTTTAAAGCTTCTAGCGCAGAAACTACCTTGTCTGTTTTTTCAGCAGCAATAAATGCCTCAACTCTTTTCATTGCAACGTATTTCTTACCACCAGTTTTTTCTTGTTCTTCTCCTTCTTTTTTTACAATCTCATAAGGCAATGATGATGATGACCCTTCGTTCATAACCATTCATATTCTACCATAACTTTTATTTAATGATCTTTTTGTTCAATACAACTAAACCAGTTAATAATGTCATTATCCTCCTACGGACTTCTATTTTTTTGTCCTTCTTGTTCATTTATAGGCAAATGGATAAAAAATGTAGTATATCTAGTATATTATGAATTCCTATAAATGGTGCGGTCACCGGGATTTGAACTCCCGCTCTATCATTGTTATAAGATAGAGTCCCGGGTTACGGGCTTACTTCGCATTTGCATATATAAATGCATGGAAGGCCAGTGTCCTAACCAAACTAGACGATGACCGCGCACTAGATAGCCGAACATGAAATGGATATTAAATCTTAACGATTAATGTAGGATAAGAATAGTTATCTTTCCTCTGGAAATATATAGTTAAGAAGTATGTCAATTGCTTTATCCTTTGATCTCTTTCTGTAGTGTTCGATGCCTTTTCTTGGAACATCTAATGCCTTCTCTTTTTCAACTTCTTCCACAGGCCTGTGATCTAATGCGCCTTCAAATCGAACTTTATATCCCTTTAATTTAGAAACTACTGTAGAATCATAAATATCCCTTAGCCAAACAGAACCTATGAAATAAATGTATGGCGGATTACTCCTAGTTTTAATCATATCTATAACACGGTCGAAAGTCTGTGCCACATTTTCTGAAAAAGAGTCTATTACAATTATCTTTTCTTGAATTCCTCCCTTTACTAGCTCCTCTTTTATAAGTTTGCCAGATTTTTCTTTTGCAACAACTATGACCAATATTTTTTGTTTATCGGGTTTTGATTTCATGATAATGTTAAATGTGCCTAGGCATACCTTCACCCGTTCTTTTATATGATCGGGCAATTCTCCATCAGCAGATTTTCCTCTATTTATACCATAGAGAATGATCAGATTTCCATCTGTAAAGTGAAACTCGGACATAGTTATATCTAATGGAGGTCATCAAGGTTCACATTTATACATTCTTCTAATAAAAAGAATTGTATGTATTTGAAATAGTTTGTAAGGATATTGTATCATGCAGGAATCCAACAAAGGGTTTTGCAGCCAGAAGATTAAGTATATTGCTAAAGATATTGTTTAAATAAGTATAATCAAGTTGTATACAAGCTATAATGAATAAAAAACAAAGTTCAACCTTGTTCATAACAGCTCTTGTTAATACAGTAACTATAATCTCTATGTCACTTGTAGCAGATATATTATTTGATAATCATAGAGCATTAGCTCAACAGGCAAAGAATCCGCAAGAAGAAGGGTTTGTTGGGGAAGGCGGAAGTGGAGATGATATTAGCGGGGAGCAGCCTCTTGGTGACAACGACCAGCAGCAAGAGTCAGATTGTTCATCTAGTCAATACTTTCATGCCGAGTATAAAGTATGCCTCCCAAATGAGGAAAAAGATCTAAGCGACAGGGAGAAGTTTAGAGAACAGATAGATGTGGAACCGGGTAAGATAGATCAGTTTAATTGTAGAGAAGGGGACGTTCTTGCCGGAGTACATAATCCAGGAAGGTTGAAGGTGTTATCTCCGTGCCAAGAGGTAATTGGTAGAGTAGAAGGAGATAAAGGACTTCAAGATGATGGAGATCGCGTGTATCTTTTAGATGTTGATGAAGAATACAAACATCTTCTAAATGAAGAAAATGATAAAAAACAGGATGGAATGCTTGTAGTAGAAATTATTCCTGCAGATCAAGATTCTAGCTTTATCAAAATTCCAAAAGAAGGCGACAGAATTCATATTGTTGGTGCCTGGGTAACTGATGAAGGAGTCAGATCAGATGGAGTAACGAAGCTAGGCTGGAATGAAATACATCCAGTATGGAAAATAGAAATATTGGAATAAAGATTGTTCTGTTTTTCTTTCCTTGAAACTCTCAGCCCATTTAGGTGCATTTCCATCCTCACTTATGTATAGATGATCTGAAGAGTTAATGGCAATATCATGGAGATTTAGAAATTGATTTGAACTGCAGCGTCGATATTCTCTCTTGTAACAATAAGAATAATAATGGTAATGATTACAAGGAGGGAGAGCGGCAGGGAAAAATTAAACGACTAATTTATTCATTATTACAAAATCAAAATAGATAACTAAATAGTGTTTTAGATGAAGATGGTAAGACTTAATTAGAACATTCTCTGGATTACCAAATTGTTTGTTTCTACCTTTTTGTCTCTTAGT
>DASQRW010000148.1:0-2254 GCA_035642715.1 Nitrososphaeraceae archaeon
AAATGTTTTTAGCGGTGATGAAAATAAAGATTTTTTCATAAAAAAGAGTTCTTCTAATGCTCAACTCTTATCAAAGTATAATGAGGACGGTAGAAAGGAATTTGTTGTTGGTGCCATTTTACCATTTACAGGTTCCTTTTCCTCTATTGGTAAATCTGTCAAGATAGCATTAGAAAAAGCTGAAAATGATGTAAACAAATATTTTGAAGACTTAAACTCTTCATCACCACACTTCAATCTGTTAATGGCTAATTCAAAGACAAGTCCAGAGGAAAGTCTCGTAGCAATAAAAAAATTGCATGAAAATGGTGCAAAAATCATTGTAGGACCTGCAACTAGTACTGCTGTTTCCGCTGCCAAAGAATATGCAGATGATAATGATGTCATCCTTATTAGTTACTCTAGTACCTCGCCGTTGCTTTCCATTGAAGGTGACAATCTTTTTCGATTAGTTCCTGATGACACATACCAAGGAAAAATAATTGCAGAAAAAATGATTAGTGACGGTATAAAAGCTATTGTTCCAATATGGAGAGGTGATATATATGGAAATGAACTTTATAAATCTACCACGTATCATTTTGAAAAACTAGGAGGAAGGGTAGAGGAAGGGGTTAATTATAAACCCCACACAGGAAAATTTGCCACCAGTTTACATAGGATAAATTTCATAATGTGGAATCAAGAATTAGAAAAATTAAGTGCAATTGTCTCTGATGCAGTAAAAAAACATGGTGCTAATTCTGTAGGTGTATATGCAATATCTTTTGACGAGATAACACCTATTCTAATCCAATCTCCTCTTTATGAAAACCTAGGAAAAGTAAGATGGTATGGCAGCGATAGCATAGCACAAAATCATCAGATAACAAAGAATATTGATTCAGCATTGTTTGCAATGAAAACTAATCTTTCCAATCCTCTATATGCTATAGATAGCGAGGCAGAAAAAACTCATGATCTTAAAGAAGTACTAGAAGAAAAATTACATGAGGTAAGTTCAATAACATATCCTGCACTAGCTTATGATTCTTATTGGATAGCCTCACTAAGCCTTGATAACAATAGTACCTTGAACCATGATAATAATGAAAATTTAACCAAATCATTTAAAGAGATTGTTATTGAAACTGCGCAATCATTTGATGGAATATCAGGGAAAATAAAACTAAATAAGGCAGGAGATTGTATTGGTGGAAATTATGATTTTTGGATTGTTGCTAAAGATAATGATAGTAAAAATTATGAATGGGAGAAACAATATAATTTAGAATAGAAAGTTCAGGTAATTAATCATAAAAAATATCTAACCTTATAATTTATAGCTAGAACATGATGCTTGATTGACATTGCTTTTGCTCTTTTGAGGATCTTTAAAAGTCTCTCTGATTATATATGCAGAAAGGACCACTATCAGCAAGACTCAAATCCTGCTGAGCCAATATAATTAAACTATCTTCTTTTTTCAGAGAAACCTTGGAAAAAGGATTCAAATGAATTTTCATTCACATCCCTCTGGACCCGAACTGATATTAAGTTCATAAATCAAATTTAATTTCATATGTTTAATGCATTTGGAATATCTATGACAATTCCTGTTATGGTAGAGATTACCAATGATTTTGTAGCTGGAATAGTTTTCATAGTTTGTAGCCGATTAAAGGCGCGTGCAACAGTAAAATCTGCTGTCCCGATGAACAAGGCCCGTGGTATTTTGGTTTTCATATTCATTTTTAAAGTTGGAAGACTGTAGTTATATATAAACTAGTGTTAATAGTTATATCTAGTGCTAACAAATAGAACAGCATTTATATCGCCCGCTCCTGCCAACTAACTAGCTAGTTAATAATTTCTTTGCTTCTTCAGCTTGACTGATTGAACCATTAGAGTCTCCATCTTTTAATATCTTAAGTGCTGCTTCTATACGTTTTTCTGAATCAACAGCAGATTCCACGCCTTCCAATAATTTCTCTGCTTCTAATAGCTGTTTTCTCCCTTCGTCATTGTCTCCACTTTTTATTGCACTAATGGCAGAGTCTATATGCACAATTACTGGGTCAGAAGAAGACGACGACGACTCTGCAGCTGTCGTCGCTGACGTACTTGTATCACCATTTGACTGCATTGTTGCACTAGAAAGAACAATATTTGACATTAATATCAAAGCTGCAATAGCTCCAGTTATCAAGATTGTAGATAGAATATTTACATTGTTAGTTTTCATATCTTGGAAATCATTATACAATATTCATTA
>DASQRW010000149.1:0-3424 GCA_035642715.1 Nitrososphaeraceae archaeon
ATATCTGGTGTAGTTGCATTTACTCTTGGTAATTCAGTAAGATGGTAATGCCAATACTTCTTTTCTTCTTCTGGTAATGTGTTATACTGGTTTGCAGGGATAACATACTCTATTCCATATAGTTTATCCTGATCATTCATACCTGTCGGGAAGAGCAGGCATGTAGCAGTCATATCATCATATACTTTGCAATGGTGATGTACTATAAGATTGAAAATGTCTTGTTGTTGATTTCCCTTAGTAGCATTTGGATCTATATGACGAATAGCTTCTATATGTAGGTCATTGAATCCTAAATGTGCTGGAAATTCTATTTGTCTTGAATTGAGCATTTCATTATAGCTAGAAGCAGCTTCTGTTGTATTAGTAGTATTATTACCGGATGCAGTAGCAGTCTGGTTCTGTTCTTGTGCAAAAGCATTAAGAGCATCAAGCCCAGCGCTTTCTGAAAATAATCCACTGCTAGCACTAACTAATAAAACTGCAGCAACAGTGGTCAAGAACACGACAACAGAGCTTGCATTTGTAACGGGCGCTTTTTTTGTTGAATCCATGATTTGACTGGCCATTCTTGAAGGTTCAAGATAACAAATTATAAAAACTTTGTTATATATCATTGAAACTTATTTTTGATACTTTATAGTATTTTGTATACCATATAACAATGGAGTTAATTATTTCTCTATAGGATTAGCAATTATATTTCCCCACTCTGTCCATGAGCCATCATAATTTTTCACATCAGGATATCCAAGTAAATATTTCAGAACAAACCATGTATGGGATGATCTTTCACCTATTCTACAATATGCTATTATCTCCTTGTCTTGAGTTATACCTTTTGATTCGTATAATTTCTTTAGCTCATCTACAGACTTAAAAGTACCATCAGAATCATTGACTGCTTGAGCCCATGGTATATTAACTGCACTTGGAATATGTCCTCCTCTCTGAGCATGTTCTGTAGGATATTCTGGCGGAGCCAATATTTCTCCAGTAAATTCTTTTGGGCTTCGAACATCGACCATCCTAATTCTGCCTTTGGCATCTAAAGCTTGTTTTACTTCATTTAGAAATACTCTTATGTTCTTATCAGGTTCTGAAGCTTTGAAATTGCCTCTAGAGTAATTGGGAATATCTTTAGTCACTGGTCTGTCTTCTTCTAACCATTTTTTTCTTCCTCCGTTCATCAATCTAATATCCTTGTATCCATAGTACTTGAAGACCCAGAATGCAAATGCTGCAAACCAGTTGTTAAAGTCTCCATAAAGTACTAGTGTAGTATGGTCATTATCTCCAGCTTTTTGTAATAGATCTTCACACGCTTGCTTACTTAGTACGTTCCTGCTAATAGGATCATTGATATCTTGTTTCCAGTCAAACAATACAGATCCTGGCACATGTCCTAACATATAGTTAGCTTTTGGGTCATAGTCTACTTCAGCTATTCTGACATTGGAATCCTTTGTATGGTCCTCAACCCATTGTGTATCCACCAATACTTCAGGATGTGCATAACCACTAATACTATTGCTACTACTCATATCTCATCCACAACTTTAGAAAGAGGTCAGATGTATATTAGATTTTAAGGAGCAAGAGCAGTAGCATCAGCAGCAATAGCAGATCCTATCTTCTTCTTGTTATTTCCATTCCCATATTTTTCCTCTGGAGGTGCTATGCTCTTCTGATTCATATTCAAATACGCCTACCATATTATCAAGAAATGCAAGTTTGCCATTAGAAGAAGTACGACAAAATATCGAACCGACATCTCTTCTAATCATCTTTATACTTTAGGTGTTCGTCATTAAATACTTAATTTTATGAAATATATCTATACCTGTTAATGTATTGTAAATATCTTATTTTCTTGGTCGAATTTTCGACGTCTCTTTTTGTACTGTCAGATAAGCAATTCTACTAGAAATGCAATTTCAGTTAATCTAATTAAATTATCAAATCAAACTTTGCATCTCTTTTTATCTTCTCTTTATCATACTACACATATTGAACAGTAGGCATAACAATAAAAACTGCTCTTTTTTAAATCAATCAGCGATATCGCCCTTACTATTATGATACGTTTCTGACTCTTCTGCTCTGTACGTATCATTTTGATTCGATAGGTTTGGAAATGTAGAAGGTTGTCGCAACGATGGGGCGGGATTAGAAATGGCCGCGGCATTTATAGTATTATTTGCCAATGCTTCTACAAGGTTTTCGTAATTCTTTTCGCCTAAATTCAATATCCGATCCTTATTGAGTTCAAAATACTTGACAATGTTATTATTACCTTTGTATTGTTCACCATCATTCGGGCTGGGTATGTTCTGAATTAAGTTAACAATTTGTGAATCAGTTTTTAATATCTGGATTATTGCTGTAAAAGCTGCTGATAAGAGTATTTTGTTGTCAGATAAAACGGCTTTTACATTTTCTTTGGCGATCTGCTTTAGCTTTGAATAACCTTCTCCGTTTGATATATTCGCAATGAACTTTTCTATTCTATCCTTTTGAGCAGTTAGTTCTTGTAGTTGTTGTTTTGTTCTTCTGCAATCTAATTCAGTAGAGAATGCAATTTTATCTAATATTGATATTTTATGTTCCAAAGCCCTTATGTCATTTGCCAATCGTTGTATTGTGCATTGCATCTTCTCCGCCTCATCTTTAGCTTGTCTATAGAGACTTTCAATATGAGGAAGTCTATTAGCAGCAATGTCTACAGCGCTTACAATCTTTTCAATACTCATACGTTTTTCTTTTATTAGTTGTTTATATAATTTCAAAAATGGCCCTAGTTTGCCATTTGTCTCTTTGTGTATTAAGTTTAGTATATAGCGTCGCTTTAATTTGCAATATTCTCTATACATTTTAGATACTCTTGGTTCTGTAAGGTTCAGTGCAATGGCTACTACTACTGTAGTCTTCTTTTCGGAAAAGAGTTTGTAAGCTTTGGAAGATAGCTCTTGTCTCTGTTGCTGATGTTCATATCTTTGTCGTCCGACTTCTTCTTCCTTTATGATAGCATGTATGTCGCGCGGTGACATCTTTTCAATTTGTGCAATTTCGGCGTAATATTTATGCTGGTTAAAATATAGATCTATTACACGCCTCTTCCTATCCTCTGTAATCTGCAAATGATGTTCTTCTATTATAGATAATCGATACTTATAAAGGGAACGATTTTGTTACCTTTTGCTTTCATCTAAGATATCTAACTATTTGCTTATTACCAACTACTTTCCTCTTTATAGTAACAATCAGTAATTCATTATAGTTGGGGTAATGTAAGATGTAAGTGATGATGAGTCAAATGAAGATTTTAATATAATAGATATAGATATAAATTCATAATATACTATTGTACATAGAATTTGGATATTAAAAGAAAGATAATCCTTGTTATAGCATTTATCTCAGC
>DASQRW010000150.1:0-3164 GCA_035642715.1 Nitrososphaeraceae archaeon
CTAAGGATATTGGTAATTATTGTTTATTACAGGTGACCTTTACAAATGCAAAAATCATCATGACAAGACAGATATCATATATTATATCTACTTTGACATATAAGATCAGTAATGCCATATCAGCTGAAGGACACGGATATAACCATTATTAAACGTCTTTTGGAAGATACTTCAGTGTTTATAATAAAACAATAACGGAATTCATCTACTGGGAAGTCAGGCAGTCTCTTGCTTTCTTTTAAGCTGAATGTGACTTTACTATGTTAATGTCTCAATTAACTTAGTTAATTAATCCTTTAGAAGTCGTATCATGTTGTTTAGTTTTGTGTGTGTGTGAAAAAGATAATGTATATAAAAATAAACAATGAAGGAGCAAAAAAAGCTCTTGTAAGTATTTCAATTATGGTAATAATAATAGCATTTACCTCATCAGTTGTTGTGTCCTTAGTGCCATTGTCATCAGTAGAGGGAGACAGAGAGAGTAATAATCCTTTAGGATTTAAATCTATTAAAAAATTCGACAGCAATGGTAAATTCATTACTAGTTGGGGTTCTGAAGGAACTGGTGATGGTCAATTCTTTCGTCCAGAAGATGTAGCTGTTGATTCTTCTTCAGATAATGTTTTTGTAGCAGATTTTGAAGGCAACAATATCCAAAAGTTTGACAGCAATGGTAACTTTATAACAAAATGGGGTTCTGAAGGCTGCAACGATGGTCAATTTCGGGAGCACCATGGTATTGATTTCGATTCTATAGGTAATGTGTATATAGTCGATACCCAAAATGAACGCATCCAAAAGTTTGACAGCAATGGTAAATTCATTACTAGTTGGGGTTCTAAAGGATATGGTGATGGTCAATTTTGGCTTCCACATGACATTGCGATTGATTCTTCAGATAATGTGTATGTAACTGATAGTGGAAATGTGCATGAAAAGAAGGATAATTGCACTATATAGTATTTCTACCCCAACGACTTGCATTACAAGCCACACGGTTGCTTATTTTAAATTAAGATAAAAACACTTTGATTATATCTAATTGTCATTTTTTATCTTCTTTGTGTCATACTACTGTATATTGAACGGTAGCTATCGCAATAGAAACTGCTGTTATTTTAAATCAATCAGCAATATTGCCTTTGCTATTATAACAAATTTCTGGCTCCTCTTTTCTGCAGGTTTCACTTTGATTCGATGCTCCATTAGATGACGATAATGATAACAATAATAACATAGCAGCAAGTACTGATGATAAAGAAGAAGAAAACAAACTAGTAATATCAAAAGCATTATTTGAAAAAGGTTTTGGTGCAATTACAGATACAGAAGTCGGTCCCGACGGGTATCTCTATGTTGTTTCGATTGGTCTTGAAATATTCAGAATATTTCCTTCTACAGCTCTCTATAATCAACCACATATTATAAAATAATGCAACGCAGCAAATGACAGTATCATTATATTGTTAAAAAAGATATCTGCTAAATAAATTATCAGCAGATATAGCTGTGAAAAGATTACCATATAATAGAAGACATAGTTAAAGGTTGAGAGCAACATTGCAACATATTAAATTTATAAGTAAAGAAATAGTTACAGTAGTACGTTAGTGAAAATATTCTTGACAATTTAAAGGCAGTGTAGATATATATATTTGAATTGGCAATGTACTTCGCTTTCATTTGATTGCTAAGGAAGAAAAAATAGATAATAATAATAATAATTATTTATCTTCCTCAAAGAAGGTGATAAGAAAAGCTATATCAATATCATTAGCTCTTTTCATCATGTCCAATTTATTAATACCCAGTACTGTTGCTTCGGCAGCAACATTAACAGGCAGTAGTAATACTACTCTTGGTGCGGATAACAACAATAACAATGATAACATACAAAAACAACAGTCTCAACCACAACCAAAAACCCATGAATATACATTAATAGCACGAGATACAACATTGCAAATTGCTCCAGGGGTTCGTGTCGATGCCTGGACTTATAATGGTACTATTCCTGGTCCTACTTTAACAGCAACAGAAGGTGATAGAGTTATAATACATTTCATTAACAACTCAACACTTCCACATACAGTTCATTTACATGGAGACCATCCTAGCGAGCAAGATGGTGTATTTGAACAAATCCCGGCAAATGGAACATATACTTATGATATCATTGCAAAGCCAGCTGGTGCGTTAATGTACCATTGTCATGTCTCTCCAGTAATGCAGCATGTAAGGATGGGCTTATATGGTGCATTTATAGTATATCCAAAAGAACCTTTGCCTCCAGCAAGAGAATATGTTCTTGTTGATGGAGAATATGATACGCAAAACCAACTAATTCCATTACCAGAATATTACTTATTCAATGGTTATACGGAACAATACTTTACGCATCCTCTTCCTGCAAGAACCAATGAGACCGTTAGAATTTACCTTATAAATTTAGGTCTTTCTCCAGCATATGGTATGCATATCCATGGAACGTTGAATAAAGCATATCCTTCTGGCATATGGGCGAATTCTCCATTTATGGTACAGTCATGGGAAGTAGCATCAGGTAATGGTGTTATATTGGAGATGAAATGGCCTTGGCCGGGTAAATTCACATTTCATTTCCATGGGATACCTGAAGAGAGAGGAGCAATGGGATACTTTAACGTGACAGACCCTGCTGTAGATGCGATAGACGGAAAGGATGTAGCCATTACAAAATCTATAAGTATGATAGAATGGCAAGACAGTTTGACAAAGAGTCTACAGAAAGAAAATCCAAATGGAAACGTAACTACAAAAAATACTGCGGCAGCTCCAAATAATAATGAAATAAATGAAATGGAAGAACACATGACTGAAATGGAAGAACACCGACAAGAACAACCATTGTCTTCTCAACCTTCTTCTGATACAAACCAAGTCTCAATAGTAAGGGGAGCAACTACTCTTGGCGATAAATCATATTTGCCAAATCCACTCAGGATTAAAGTTGGAAGTACTGTTGTGTGGACAAATAACGATAATACCCTGCATACTGTTACATCAGGTACACCTAACGCCGAAAACGTAGGAGAAGCATTTGATTCAGGATTAACAGCATTCATAACTCCAGCTAAAACATATTCAAATAAATTTACAAATACAGGTGAATTTACATACTTTTG
>DASQRW010000151.1:0-5568 GCA_035642715.1 Nitrososphaeraceae archaeon
TCGAAATCTGGTAAACAAATATGGAAAGCATCCAGTTTCTACAGATGATGGTGGTGGTACTTGGTATCCGTATGCTTGTAAATTCCTCAAATTAAGACATCATCTTCATTCTTCTTTTGAGAAAAGCATCATAGAGAGAGAGAGAGAGAGAACAATTCAATACATATAAAAGACCGAACAGAATATTTTGATGATTACTTTCCATGTAGAAAGAAAAGGTGTAAACTAAATCATATTACCAGTTGGTTCAATGTATTTGTTGACTCATATAATACTAGTATGGCTCCTTAAGTTAACAGAGCCATTACAACAGCAACTGGACAAGCAACCTGCGATGATTTCAATTATCTCTCTTCATCTTCCTCTTCTATTATAGGGATAATTAGTATCTATGTCTGTGTGTCTGCTATTTATCTATATTATTATCATTTATAAGATGTATATCTCTTATCATGAATCAGAATTTATAAGATCTAAAATTGCCTTTGCTTGTTTATAATGAACTGCATCTACCATTTTTCCTTCTAGTCTGACTGCACCTTTGCCGCTTCCTCTTTCCATTGTCTGACCTAATGCTCCAATCACCTTCTTAGCCCACTCAACTTCATTTTTGGTTGGTATGAAAATCTTATGTACAGGTTCTATCTGACTAGGATGAATAATGCTCTTGCCTGAATAACCTAAGCGCTTTGCAACTGTAGCATCCTTTATTAATCCATCAGTATCGTCTACTTTTTGCCAGATGGCATCAATAGAGGCAACCCCAGCAGCTTTTGCATCAATAGGAATTTTTTCGCGAGCAAACATATATTCAATACCATCATTTTCAGCGTAATCAAGACCCATATCATAGAGAAAATCAAAAACTCCAAAAATTACTGCGTTTATTCTCTTATTCGCTTTTGCTATAGAATAAGCATTTACTACGCCTTTTGCAGTTTCTATAGATGGCATCAATTTGATACTCTCCTTTTCAATCCCTCTTTCATCTTCAAGGGTAGATACAAAGCTGATTATATCGACAACTTCCTTTTCATCATTCACCTTCGGTATAACAATGCCATCAACTCCATTCTGAATTATCTCTTTTAAATCTGACAAAGCCATACCAGATTCAAATGAGTTTATCCTAATGTAGACATTTGTTTTATACTCTGCCCTGCGTTTAAGTGTCTCAATAATTATCTGCCTTGCTGCAGCTTTTTCATTTATTGGAACTGAATCCTCTAAGTCAAAACATATTATATCTGCATTGAGTGTCTTGGCTTTATCAATAAAACGTCTGCTGTTGCTTGGGACAAAAATCAGGCTTCTAAACATCTTAACATTAGAAGTACATTTGAGATTAGAGTTTCTGTGGAGCAGTAAGAGTTTTTCCAATTTGTTCAGCATTGGCCATCATGACATGGCCTTTTACCATATCATTGAAGGGTATAATTGTATGTATGAGAGGTTTTATCTTTCCTTTGCCTGTCCAATACATTACTTCTTCTAGTTCTGCTCTAGTTCCCTGCGTAGACCCAAGCCAATTTGTTCCTTTGAAGAATAGATATCTCAAGTCAATAGTTGAATCATATCCTGTCGTAGCACCAGTAGCAACGAGCGTTCCTCCCATTTTCAAAAGACTGACTTCTTGTGCAAATGTGGATTTGCCGATGTGCTCAAAGATAACATCTACCCCTTGCTTTTTTGTAATTTCTCTCACTTTTTTGTACCAATCGGCTTCCCTATGATTAACTACATGATCTGCACCAAGCTCCAAACATTTATCCATCTTTTCTTTATTTCCTGCAGTAGCAATAACATTACAATTATATAATTTTGCAATCTGAATCCCTGACATACCTACTCCACTTGTTCCTCCCATGATCAGAACTGTTTGGCCTGGCTTTATCTTGGCTCTGCCCACTAACATATGCCATGAAGTCATTCCTACCATTGAAATTGCTGCTGCGTCATCAAAGGATACATTATCTGGTATTTTCACTACATTTACCTCGGGCAAATGAGTGTATTGAGCAAAACCTCCCCATAGCGGACCTGTCTGAAAACCCCAGACTAATCTATCGTTACAGTCGTATTCCCTGCCAGAGGTACACATATCGCAGACTCTGCAGCTCAGATTCGAATGAGAGACAACTCTATCTCCTACCTTCAATTTCGAAACATCCTCGCCAACTTCTACTATGGTTCCTGCCACATCACTGCCAGAGATATGTGGTAATGGCGTCTTTAGGGGGTCACCCCAAATAGCCCACAAATCATTATAGTTATAAGCTGCTGATTCTACTTTTATCATAACTTCATCAGGTTTCAACTTGGGCATGTCAATATCTTCAATCTTTACAACTTTTGTTGGATCCTTACTATATTCGCGAAATACGGCTGCCTTCATAACGTTGAAGAATTCTTTATACTTAATATAGTTAACTAGACGAATGTCGCTAAATTAATTGAGCAGATAGATAAATCATCACTCTCTGACGGCTCTATGCTAGAATAGCACGAAGAAGCTGAAGAAAAAGTTTATTCAAAACCAAGTAATTGCATATCATTAACGTCTATTTATTTTGAAGTCTCTTTTTGGCTGCTGGAGACTAAGCAAAATCTGTTTTAACTCGTCATCTGTAAGAGCTCTGTTCAATCTTCCTGTTGATGCTGCACTTATAAGATAATTTTCTACAGCCGTAGCAAGTTCCGGTTTTACTATTCTGATATTCATTAGCCTCTGACGAGCTGCAGGATCCAGCAGAACCATTAAAGCACGCTGTCGCATAGCTGCGGCTTCAGCTTCACGTCGCTTGGATTCTTCGTCATTTGGTTGTGATGATTGAGGGGCTGACATAGTATTCAAAGAAGAAAACTAAGCATATCGTTGCAACTCTGGTTCGGTCTTGATAATATCATTCTGAATTTCAGTAGCTAATCTATCGATTTTTTTCATCCCATCGTCTGACATTAATCTGCCTTTACTTTTTTTAGTTATGTAACCAGCTGACTCCAATTGTTGTAATGCCTTGCGGATAATTGCCCCGCCGGCGTCTTTATGATGATCCAAATTATATCCAATCCTTTTTCTACCACCATACGCACTCTTCAAGTCCGAAATTCCGATAGGACCGTGCATGTAAACTTTCCTCACTAAAGAAGCACATCTAATATACCACCAGTCTTTATTTTGAGGAATTTTCTCAGCATGAGGACCAGTCTTGACGAATGCTGCCCAGCTTGGAGGAGTGATTTTTTTATCTTTCTTAAGCTGTTCAGCCAATCTTGAAATGAGATAAGCCGCTGGAATATCATAAGCCTTGGCCATAATTGTTACTGAATAATCACGAGGTAGATCCCTTATAAATCCTTATTCTCATTTAAGAGCATAGTTTTCAAAAGACATATAAAATTATTATTCTCGAGGCAACAAGATTTTGCGATACGTGTGATAACATTTCAAACACGTGATTCTTAAGGCTTTTGTATTAGACCTTCCTATTCTTACTCGAGCATTTCTGCCTGGAATAATAAAATATTTACACTTTTTGCAGTATAATTGACGTATATGATAGGGAAGCCTCAGCCTGTATCGCATGGCAATTTTCTTTGCAAGCATTGCTTGGTCATATGCAATCTTTTCGTTGTCTCTGACTTCAACTAAAGCGTTTGCTATTAAAAGATCAATCCTTTCTTTTGCAATCTCTTTTACAATTTGGTTTTTTTTCAAAATCGCTTGCTATTATGATATATTAAATAACATAATAAATACGCTGATTGATAATAAACACTATAAAGGTTGTATACAGTAATTAAGCTGTTAGATTAATAATAGTTAGATAGTATGGTCGATTTTGACAAACTAGAGGAATTAGCAAAAGAGTATGTAGAATTAAAAAAGGGTGAGCAAGAATCGAAGTCAAAGAATGCAGCGATTAATCTAATGAATTTTCTATCATCGACGGATTTTGCTTTCCCACTGAAGAAAGAAGTGGTTGAAAGTAATGGAACGACGACTTATCTTTATATTAATAATAATACTTATCCGCATCTTTTTGAGTTTATTGCAGAAATATTGCATGTAAAAATACCGATTATTATCAATAATGCAAAGTTTGGACCAGGCGAAATTATAGTTAACAATGACAATGAAAAAGATGCAAAACAAGAGTTAGATTCTTGCGTTAAGGAATTGCAGAAATTGATTAATGGAAAGAAGAATAAAGTATTTGCAATATAAGCGTATAACCTATGTCCTATGTCCTATATGATATAAAAAAAATACTATCTGATATCTTGTTATTTCATTTCTAATAGTTGTTTCATGGACATCATGTTCAAGATGAAAATAATTTACTCCTCAGTCTGACTTTTATCCTGTTGAAATCAACTAAAACCGCTGAAGAAATCTCTTTTGAACCTCTCACTGAATATGGGCACGAATTGGCTTGATATTACCATTTTGTATTACAAATATTCCTATCTATAAAGTCTGCCGTTGTATATGACAATACACTTGCACTTCCTAATTTAATTTAATTCAATAGTTTCTGTGTATAGTCTTTTTTTGTAAAATGCTATGTCGCTTTCCAATCATATATATAATTAAGATTCTTTGCAGCATACCCAACCCCAACCATATCATAATCAATATCTACAGCAAAATTTTTCATTTTATGTTTATGACCAAATGCTAAGTTAGGCGATCCCTGCAACAAGTTGGAGTGTACAAAAGTTTAGTTTAGTCACGATTAAATATCCACATAAAGTTTTATCGTTAAATCATTCTGTTATTGTAAATTATTGTTGTATGTTATGCTTCCCAGTGCTCATTTTCAAGAATATATATATACAAGTACGAAATACTACCATTTTTGCAAAAAAAGACTGGCTAGACGTAATTGACATATATCATGTGCACATTGACTGGTCTACTTTAGCTTGCAGAAATATTTTCGGATCAATTAGTCAACAATAAACGAATGGGAGTCAAAATAATTCTCATATCGTTAGTTAAATCATACTATTGTCAAAGGATGATTATAATACTTGCAAGTAATCTAGCAGCTCTAAATTGACCCACGAGGCACATGAAATACTTTATTATTATTTTTTCTGAATTAGCATATTATAATCTATTGTTGTAATTCTCATTAATATATGAATATTATTTATTGGTTAAGACACATTTTCTTCACACTGCTATCAAAAACTGTATTCTCTTTAGATATTAATAGATCTTGGATAGAAGGATGAAAGGCTATAAATTCCTTATTTATTCTATGAAGTTACGATTATTAGTAAATAAAAAGTTTCAAAATCTTTTTAAATTAAAACTATTGTGCTTGTCTGTTTTAATTACAATGTATTTTTTTGCTGTACTGTTCTTATTATCTTCCCAAGGTGCATATTCTATTCCTTGCATTACCTATGATTCATCTACTAAAGTTATTACAGTAACTTGTAATTCTGCAAGTCTTACTGATATAGATAATCAACTAAATGATAATACTATTTTAGATAAAGAAGAACAACAATCTAATAATGGAGTATGGTTATTAAACGCAGGTATTGTAGTAG
>DASQRW010000152.1:0-9775 GCA_035642715.1 Nitrososphaeraceae archaeon
TCGAAATCTGGTAAACAAATATGGAAAGCATCCAGTTTCTACAGATGATGGTGGTGGTACTTGGTATCCGTATGCTTGTAAATTCCTCAAATTAAGACATCATCTTCATTCTTCTTTTGAGAAAAGCATCATAGAGAGAGAACAATTCAATATATATAAAAGACCGAACAGAATATTTTGATGATTACTTTCCATGTAGAAAGAAAAGGTGTAAACTAAATCATGTTACCAGTTGGTTCAATGTATTTGTTGACTCATATAATACTAGTATGGCTCCTTAAGTTAACAGAGCCTTCTTTGAAACTACATCTAGGAAATTCATATCATTAGTTATAGTCGTTTTTGTTGTTGTTACAATATTAATATGAATATATCAAAATGATCTTTAGAAGATTCAATAATTCTGTTATAAGAATGAAATAATAATAATATAAAATAGTCATTATCTGAAGATGTGTTCTAATCTATAATCATGGACTTCATACCAATTGTAAAATTTGCATATTCTGGTCTAATTGGATTATAGAGAATTGCATAGATTGGGACTTGAACTGAATATGGGCCTTCCTCATTGAATTTATCGTTAAGTATAGGTATAGTCATAGATCCGTTAGCGGCATGCAATAGAACTGAAGGTCTATCAGTATGATTTGATGCCTGAAATACTCGCTTTCCATCTTTTAGAATTATAAAGTTAAAATCAACATTATCTTGTGATATGCTGCTATTTGGCTTTAGAAATGAGACTTTGAATTCCATGTCCTTATTAGTTTCTATAGGATATGGGATAGCCTCAAGCTTAACCTCAAGACTTCCTCTACTTGTAGAATTCATCCATATCTGTTGTTGGATATGATTATTGGATTGTGAATACACAGTAAAATTATTGATCACTGGTAATATGATTATTATCAAAATGACGCACAAGGTTGCTAAAAGTCTCACCGTGCACATATTCTATATTCTTATATACATTAACCTCGGACTTATTACTTTTCTTAGTGTTTATTATTGTATTGCTAATATTGAACTTGATACAAAAAACTCAATAGTATCAATTGCGGTGATTGTTGTTGCTTTAATAAACTATAGTGATCCGGCTTCATTTTTTGTTACCAATACATCTGCACAGAATATGCTTCATACAAAAATCATGAAAAAACTTCTTTCTTAGGAATCCTCTTGTATATTATTTGTTCTAATTTTCTCATTGTTGTTTTGTTGTCAAGTTGCTCATACAATTTATGAGCTTTGAATATCCATTCTAAATGAAGGTTTGAATCACTAAATAAGCACAGTAACGAGCAAGGATTGGAAAGAACAGAATTAGAAAAAAATTGAAATTTATTTGAAAGTCAGAAAAGGAAGGAGGAAAAAAGTGTGAGCAAAGCAGCAGCATTATAGTCATGCACTAATCTAGAAAATGAAACTGCAAATATCATCTCTTAACTATCATATCCTGGGTACATTTCCAATGTAATGTGATTGGCAGCAATAGCCAATAGTATATATGACTACTTTATACATATTATTATAAATGGAATAACACCTTGTATTATTTCATTAACATTTATAACGTATTCCAGTATTACAATTGCCTGGTTGAACTGTATAACAAATACAATTGTCCTTAATTCTGATATTCTGAAATGAAATAGGGTATTTAGTGCCAGATCCATCACTATTAGGTATCAAAGCATTGTGTGGTAGATAAGTTATCGACTCAGAGTCTATGGGATCATTTAAACCAAACATTAGTTGTGAGATTTCAACTATATATCTCATAGGATATGGAATGTTACTGATCTTATTCCACCATTCTATTCCAGTAAAGTGATTTGCGGCTATAAAACCAAAGTTCATATTTGGTAATGGTAAACCAAATGTTTCTGACTGTCTTGTGTTTTGATCACTTAGAATATATTTGATAAGCCTGGTCTGACTATCCATAACAATTTGACGTAGATACGAATGACCTACTATTGGCAATATATGTTTAAACCTATATTGGTTAACCCCTTGAAATATAGCCTCAAAGTAATCTTGATTATCGAACTGACATATAAGATTTAATTCGACTGCTATGTTCTGGTTATTAAAAATCTCAAGTAGATAGAGCATCCAGGATTTATCTGGTATTTGGTTTCCATTATCTGCAATTAGTGTTATAATATCAGATACAGCAATAACACTTCTAGGAAATAGAGGTTTATACTTATCAAGAACTCGGCAAAACGAACCTACCCAATAATGCAATAAGATCAAATAATTTGAATTGTATATTTATCTATTTAAGTTAGGTGATAAGAAGAAATAATGGGTATAGATTATCTTTCTAACAAACGATGTAAACATAGGACTAGGCCAACACTATTATAATACAAAAAGAAGGGCCCTATTTGGTATGTCATACGATTGCAAAATTATAGATAATTGCCTCCTCTATTCTTTTCTTCTTCTACGATAACAACAATATCTCCAATCTGATTTAATAAGGTCTTAATCTTATCTTTTGATTCTGGACTGAGTGAAGACGAGCTTATTTCAGATAACTCTTGTTCAATTTCCCACAACCAGTCCCTGATTAGCCGCTTGCGGTCATCATCTGTTAGAGTGTTGTTACTCAATCTTATCTGATGGTATTTAAGATCTGGTAGAATAAATCTTTCTGATAACCAATTAAACATTTTATATTGCAATAGTGACAATGCTATAAGTAAGTAGCAGTTCCGTTGGTAATGGTTTCCTAAGCTTCAAACCTTTCGAAATTAAAAAGATATCTATTTCCTTATTGCTTATCATCACACAAAGGTAGAGTATGTATAAATAAATTATTCTCCAGAAACAAACCATCTAGTCATTTTAAGCGTATCAACGGTCAGAATTAACTTCATGATATAAATGAAGACTACAACTAACTATCTTTCTCTTTTATCTACTTAAGTCATTAAAAGTGATTTGTGAAGCATTATTGAGTATTATGCAAGGGTATTGAGTACATTGTAATGAAATAGTTGCGTGCTTGTCTTTTAGTATCTTTTTGAAGTTTGGTATGACAGCATAATGATTAAATTTCCTTTCTTTAAAATCTTCAATTGTTTCTAGCCTCCATGTTTCTTTTCCATGACATTTAGGACATTATGCTCAAATAATAGTTGCCTGAATGTGATAGTACGTAGGTAGAAAATAAGAAGAAAGAAAATAAAAATATATTATTGCTTTGTTATCTTTCTTTACTTACTGCTACTGATTGCCGCCACCTTGTAGACCTTTCATTACCTGCATGTCATCGCATCCAAGGACGTTACTTGCTTCATTAGCTACGCATCTAGTTCCGCTTGGACTTATCCAGGTCACATCTCCATTGCCACATGTGTGGGCAGGGCGGGGGACCTCAAAGATAATATAATGATGAAAGTAGACCGCTAGTTGGTCATAACTATCTAATCTTTAAAACTCGTAGAACAGGGAAACTGTAACCGTTTATACCAGATCTCCATTAATATTATGACGTTAATTTTTCTTCCTTTACCTACCTGATGCTGACGATATTCCTTTAACAGGATCGGGGTGTATTCTTCTAAGAAGATTTCAGATATGGTAATATCTCGATCTGTCTATTTATCTATTCATTCTATTTTATTTTATTTTATTCTCTATTAGTATTTCATCCAATGGATTCTTAGTTCCTATAATAGTATTATTATATAAACTACCTGCAAGTTTACCTTGTCGTAAATTATCTATAGTATTCATGATTGTATCACCATATACAATCCATAAAAATCCACCAATAAATAATAGTATCAAACTCGCAATAAAACCCCCTGTTATCGAACGCATCATTTCGCTTGTCACCTCAAATCGTGACTTTTTATAAGGTAATGTAGGGCTTTCTTTTTCTTCTTTCCTTATAGATTATATAAATAATAATTCAAACGACAGTAATAATCAACACAGCGATAAAAATGTTGAATATAACCATCCCTACTGACATTGTATGTTAATGCACACTTGCAGTAGTAGATAAGTAATATTTATTGCCTATTAATTGATATCAAGTATATTACAAAGAATAGAAGAGAAATACAACAACCTACTTTTACTTGCTTAATGGTTCTAACTTAGCTAGTAATGCCTTGTACTTTTTTACCTGCTCGAAACTTTTGCTTTGTTCAGATTGGTCACTAGCATAGATAATCGCATTGATTACTTCCTTTAGTTCCTGGTCATCCAAAGCGGTCTGTTGGGTTCCACTTGTAATAAGTACTTTAGAAACCAACTAATCATATCCTCCATGATTGCTAAATCTATTTGTTGGTATAAATATTCTCATAAAGAATATCAAGAGCTTTAACACTACTTAACTCTTACCTTTTTTTCTGTTTCGGAAAAGATTTCTTATTTTAGAAAGAGCTATCGAAGAGGCGCAAATTATCTGATCATCATGGGATAATAGTTGGTGTAATTGCAGACACATTTTACTTTATCTTTATAAAAGAATTTGTCGGTACTATTGTATCCAAGAATTTATCTGGATGGATTATTTTTGCTAAGATTTCAAGCCCTGTTATTGTTCTTGGTGAAGGTTTACTAAAATATGCTCCTGCATCGACAGCAAAGATTTCGTTATTCTGAACAGCTGGTAGGGATTTCCATTCATTACTAATTTTTGCTTGTTTGAATTCAATTAATGTCCTGTCAATATCAAAACCACAAGGCATTAAAATGATTTTATCTGGATCAAACTTTATGATCTCATCTATATCTATGCGATATGATGGTTCTCCATAGGAACCAAGTCCATTAATTCCTCCTGCAATTTCTACCATTTGTGGTATCCAATGACCTGCGGTAAAGAATGGATCTATCCATTCAAGGCAAAGAACCTTTGGTTTATTTTGTTTGGGTCTTATTCTTATACTATCAATGCGATTTTGCAAGGACACTACTAGTTTTCGACCTTCTTTTATCCTACCAACTCGTTCTGCCACGTCCATTATACTTATTAAAATATCATCTAGATCATGTGGATCAAGAATTAGAATGTCTGGCTTATAATCCAGTATAGAAATGGCTCTGTTTATCTCTTTTGTAAATGGAGAGCAAACTTCACAAACACCTTGCGCAACAATGAGATCGGGTTTTGCTTCTTTTAAGATCCGATCATCTATTACATATATGTCTCTGCCAGATTGCATAAGTTCTACGATTTTATTATCAATTTCTTTACTGTTCATTTTAGCTGGATCGAAAGAAGAATTGATTACTTTGGGTTTTCTTTTAGCCGATTCAGGAAACTTGCATTCGTGGGTTACACCGAATATCTGATCTCCAGCACCTATTTGATATAGAACCTCAGTAGCACTGGGCAGAAATGATACGATCCTTTCTGAAGACACTAGATTCTAAAATACTAAAGGAAAATTTAAAGTTCACTCCAAAATTTTAGATAGCATCCTAAAAGTCATATCCATATAATGTAAAGATTTTCCCATCACATCTTCTATGAAGTTTAAAAAGATGTGGAAAATGATATAGCCAGAATATAAGTATCAAATAAATCATACCGATTAGGTAAAATTTAATTTCTTGTTGTAAATTGGCCTAGTTAGATCTTTGCCCAGACGGCATTGGTATCAAAAATGTTCTATCATTGATAGTGGGCATCTTGAAACGGTCTAGGATAAACAGTAGAAAAGTTGAGTATAAGGAGAGTTTTGATTAAACAAGAATAACGAGACATTTCCAATGGTTTTCTCCTCTTACAATATTTTTTTGTTCAAACAAGAATATGGGAGAGTAGTATTCAAATCTTAATGTTACTTGGATTGATGTTCATGAAAATGTAATGCTCTATATAATGCAACAACAGATGCTGCATTTAGTATCTTTCCTTCAAAAAGTAGCTGTTTGATTTCTTTTATAGTAATTATTTCAATATCTATTTTTTCCATCATGCCTAAGGATTGAAGTCCTTCTTTGACTATACCATATCCAACAAAAAGATTTCCCTTCTGCTCAAACATAGAATAATCAAGTGTATAATGACCTATAGATACCACATCTTTTGCAGCATAACCTGTTTCTTCCCTAAGCTCGCGTATTGCTGCTTCTTTAGGAGTTTCTCCTTCATCTATATAACCAGATGGTACTTCAATTTGAATCGAGTCTACTAAGTGTCTGTAACTTTTAATCATAAGTATTTCGTCTTTTGAAATGAAGGGTACAATTGTTGAATAGTCTTTTCTAATTCCTCTTATGTATATTTTCTCTTTTCCTTCTAAATCAAGTGTATCTTCATATATTTCAATCAACTCGCTAGAATAAGCTTTTTTCACTGAATTTACTTTCCATCCTATTGGAGCATTCTTGAGCATTTTAGATATTGTTATTGATGGGATAATATTTAAGATCCCCTTAAAGTCTAATTAACAAATTTCTATTTGGCTGATTGCTCATGCACCCTTTATCATACATTTAATAGGTGTAAAAACAACAATAATAACAGTGTCTTAAGGCATTTACTTATATGAGTCAAGGAATATCTCCTTTGACTTGGGACATCCTGAAATCGTTCTTGCTTTCATCAAATATTTTTTATATACTTCTATCTTCTTCGTAATACATATGTATTCGCCAGGATTCCTCATCCACCTTTAGGTTGGCACATCTTATTATGAAGGTCGATAAATCAAACAATTGGTATTGCGATTTAACAAAATGACAAAAAATTACGCAGAATAACAGGACATAATATTATAGAATTAAATAATATATTTAAAAAGAAATTATTGAAATTAAAAAATGAAAAATGTCAGCTCAATTTGATATCAATGCCTGTTTGAAATCTAACTCTCATTACTTCTAATTCTTCTTGCACCAATTGATTGACTATTTCATTGCTCGTTTTACTAAAGTACTATGTCAATACGCTTTGTTTTTTTGTAATTCTAGTTGTATACTAGGAGTGGTTAAACAATATGAGTAAAATAGCGAAATTAGTTGTTGTATGTGGTATATCCGAAGAGATCACATATATCTTGGTTGTATAATGTATGTTATTGCAAAACAATGTAAACATACACATATGCCGTCTGAACAAACTTCAACAGTTCATAGCCTAGGAAAATAGAATGTCCTTTATAATACAATTGACAATACAGACTTTGACAATATAGAAATCAATGATACAATTTCTATACAGAACAGGAACATTTGAAAAGTATTGGTCAAATTATGTATCTTGTAATGTAAAATCATACTATATACAATTGGTAAAGTAAAAGTATTGTATTTATTCATCGAAAAAGTATGGGGAAAAAGATACGAATAAATTTCTTATAATAAATAGAATCATCCAATTTCCTTGGAAGATGTTGCTTGAAACTGTGAAACTGTTCATAATAATAATTTATAAATCATTACTAATAGTGAGAAAACTTAAAACTACTATCTTTTAGTTTATTTTGCAAGTAGGTAACTTTCGTTCTGTTATTATCCGATCATTTCCAAGATAATTCTTGCAGCCTTTTCAACACCATTTTTAATATTATCTCTGTTATATCTAATTGTACCAATTTTTTCTTCTATTAGAGATTCCAGCCTAAATATATCATCATATTTAAAACCTAACTTTCTTGCATTTTCCTCTTGTTCAAAGTGATTCTTAATAGGAATGAAAATGCCAGGTGTTCCGTAAACAAGAGATTCGTCTATAGTTGATCTTCCAGCTAAGGATATTATCAAATCTGCTGCATACACATATTCATGTAAATTAAATACAAATCCTATGTTCCTAAAACTTTTATAATTGGTATAATAATTATTATTGCCACACATATCTAATGATGATGGCCCAGAAGCAATTATCATATCTATATCTATTCTCCTTTTTAATTTTTCGTATGCTTTGATTGCCATTTCAATTAAATATCTTCCAGCTTCTGTTCCACCAATACTAACTAGTATTGTTTGTTTATCTATTCCAAATCTTTTACGTAACGTTACTCGATCTGTAGTACTTAACTCTCTTACAATTGGGCCAACATACGATATGTTATCTTTATTCTTTCCATAGTCTGGAATGATAACATGATCGCATCTTTTTATCATATTTTGCATAGATCTATTCATACTTGATTCAATGAGTGAAAAAAATGATCCTTTAACAAAATGAGTCTCAATTAGATCAGTTATCAAAATTCTTTTTCTTTTTCTCTTTTCTCCAATAGCAATAGACGCAAAATCTTCATCACTAATTATCAATCCATTATTTTTATTGTTTTTCTCAATAAACTCTTCTGCAATTACCTTGCATTTTCTATAATATTGAATATATTGCAAAATCCATTTCAGTGGGGAGTGTAATTGCATTAAATTGTCTACATTAAATTTATCAGGTTTATATACATCATAAGCCAAATATCCTTTATTTGAAATAATATTGTAAGCAGCCTGGCCAGTAATGAATAAAATTTTTTCTCTAGTGAAAAAACCTAATTTTTCGGAAATTGCAATGTCTCTAGTAGCATGCCCTAATCCTATAGGGCTTGTAAAAAATATAATCATTGTTTATGTATATTATATAGGTTAGCTTATGGTAATATTATTATTAACTTTTTCTTTGGATAGTGAAAAGTATTCTCTAATCATTTAAGAATATTTTCCAATACTAATCTTCTAAATTCTTTATCATAAGAAGTATTCTTATCTCCATTAGTTAGAAGCACCATCACCTATCAGACACCTTATATATGGTTTTCTTGATATAATCGTTTTAAAACTACTTTAGCTACTTCTATTGAAGAAGAACTACTATTTTCAAAGCTAGACTTTAAGCCTGCAACCCTCTTTCTCGTTATCTCTCCATATGGCGAATTAGCATTATGACTATGAGTAGAAGAAACTCTTATTCCTAACTTTATTTCCAAATTAGTTTTGATTACCCATGGTTCTATAAGTATAACCTTTATTTCAAATTGCTCTAACTCATAAAGCCATAGATTCAGAGAATGCTTCTAAGGCAAACTTTAAGCATATATAAGCAGAGATAAGAGGAAATCCTCAGGGGAAGTAAGTATTCAGGCTATGGAATGAAAAACTTACGATAGCATATTTTATGTATCATGAATCTTCTGTATCTATTTGCTTACCTGTAGCTTTAACAATTTGCTTTGTAGAATGTAATCTATTTTCTCTACAAAAGCTAGAGCTTTTGTATAGACTTTTCTATCCAATACTAGGTGGATTTTATAGCCAATTATAATACAGATGGAGGCCATATGTAACAGCAAGAAAGTTCATGATATTGTTGTCTCTGCCTTTACTATTTATTATGGTATTTAACTTCTATAGTATCAGTATAGCTGCACTTATCATAGTTGTCCATAGACCATCTTTATTTCCTTCTGCTGATTGTGTAATATTCTGAGTTTTGTAAATCTTTCCTGAAAGCTTCCATTGTTCTTCCCTTTGATCCCAAGTAAGAGTAGGATCATTTGGTAAACCCAGTGTTGTCGCAAGCATTTCCATAGCCATATCTTCAGTATAATCTCCAGCCTTTTGTGCTGTTTCACCACTTGAATGATGCTCTGATAGATAACCATGTTGAGTATCATCATCATCAGCAGGTCTAGCAAGACCAATAGACGCAGCAATCAGCCTGTTTGGTTCATTAGTAGAGGAACGAGCTAAAATAGTAAAAACAATTTGTCCAGGCATTAGATATTTTCTGCCTTCTTGTCTAGAAACTATTTTGCATTGTGGTGGTTTT
>DASQRW010000153.1:0-7852 GCA_035642715.1 Nitrososphaeraceae archaeon
GCAATAGGTATATTCTGTCCTGACCATCAAGAGAGAGAGGAGAAACAATATTGGAAAGGTGTAATCCAACAGACTAGAAGTAATAACTAGGAGTCAATAGGGTCAATAGGGATACACCAGAATGAATCAAGCAGGAGAAATATTTATCTGCTTTTTAATATAAGACATCAATAAACTCTAATAATTACAAATTAAGTCATAAAATGCTTCTAACATATACAAAACAGGCTATTAATTAAAGCCGTTTAAAAATCTTATATTGAGAGTATGTATAGGAATACTAATAAAAAAATATAAAAAAGAATATGTTATGTTTTTCTCTCGCAAGCAAATTTCTTTATTTAAAATTATGAAGAGTTTTATAAAATACCAACAAATTAAAATATAATTACAACCACTTTAGCAAATAAAGAGGGCTTAGGCTGAAGATCCATTGAAAGAGCATAAAGGTAATATTGCGATATTTGATACCTTCAAGACTCGCAAGAATAACTTTACAGGCGAGGCAAAGAGACAACGCGGAATTATAGCCCATCTTGCAACCGAGCAAAGTCCAGAATTGCGTACTCGAACTTCAATTGCTCATGCTATAGCTAAGAAACATGGTATTTTATGGCAGAATATCTATTCAGGAATTTTTAGAGATCTTGATGAAGTGCTAATTCCCTCAGGAGTTGTGAAAGAAGCAGGAAGGCTGCCCTTAAGGCGTGGTCCTAAAGCTCTTCAACTTGAGGGTGTTCCTTTCTATGAACTGACAGAGACAGGATTGCTAGTTTCTTCCTCGATAGAAGAGATTGGTGATAAGAGAATGAAAATGTTGGAGACGTACATTACATCTATTCCGGTTGGAGAGCAAAGCGACAATATAATGCGTGAAGGAATATTGCTATTGATAAGATTGGCTCCATCTTTTGCATCTAAAATAATAAGTGAGTATATCTACGCTTACAGTACCGGCTTGATTGATAACATCGCACCAATGGATAGTAAAAAGTTGCAGTCAGTGATTTCAAAGCAGATAGTGATGGAAAGAGAACTCATTGAAGCCATAATTGGATTACGACCAGATCAAAAAGAACTTGTCAGAAGCTTTTTCAAGGTAATCAGTTGAGCTGAGCATATATATCACTATTTTCTAAACTATATGCAATACTCTGATACTTATCAATTTTTTAGCTTTAAATTTTCATAATGACAGCTTTTTCAATTTTACGATTGGCCAGCCAAAATCTTGATATTTCCAGCAAATATTTCTTTAGGATATATGCACTTTATTTTGGCGTTTAGTATCCTGCATATATATCTTATAAAAAATAGCCTTGTCCTTAATTCAATTCTGTTATACTGGACAACATGGCAGAAAATTATTTCTGCTTTTCTCTATGATGAATATCTACTACCTTAAGATCATCAGCGGCTTCTACATCATCATGGATACTGCTTGCTTGTTGAACTAACTGAGTAGTTTCTTTATATCTTGGACTAAAGTGTGTGAGAAACAACTTTTTGACGCCAGATGCTTTTGCCAGTTCTGCTGCTTCTATAGCGGTGGAGTGAAACCTTTCGAGAGCTTTATGATGGTTTTCATAGCTGTATGTCGATTCAAAAACCAGCACATCGCAATCTTTAAAAAAGTTTTGCAATCTTGATGTTGGCCTTGTGTCACCGGATATTCCTACTTTTCTTCCAGGACGGGCAGGTCCTATTATTTGGCTAGATTTAATAATCTTACCTTTGTATACAATATCCTGACCATGTTGCAATTCATGATATTGTTTGCCCTCCGGAATACCTAAGCGTTTGGCTTCTTTAATACTAAATATTCCTGGCCTTTCAAATTCTGTTAGACAATATGAATATGAAGGTATTGAATGACATGCGTTGCAACAACTAACTTGATACTCCTTCTCTTTTATAATGATACCCTCGCTATCGATTAAATGTATATTAATATTAAAACTCAATCCGAAATTCATAATACGCATATTCTCTTTAAGAAATTCTGGTAATCTTTGCGGACCATAAATATCGAGCATTCTTTCTCTTCCTTGCAAAGACATAGTCTGCAAGAGTCCAAGAAGTCCAACACAGTGATCGGCATGCATATGAGTAATAAAAATTTTCATTTTTTTATTCATACCTAGACCAGCCTTTATGAAATTCTGTTGCATACCCTCGCCGGCATCGAATAACAGCAATTCATTACCTCTAACCAATGCTATAGAGGAGAGTCCTCGTTCTGATGAAGGTACAGCAGCCGATGTTCCTAGAAATATTAATCGCATATTAACCATGATGTAATCGTCACAATATGAGCCAGCTTCTTCTATCTGATAGATGCTTTTTTTCTTTTGTCATGTTATTATTGCATTCTAGTTCTTATTGAACATGCTCATTACCTATAAGGTAACGACTTCCATCGATAACTGTTGGTTCTGTGTTATCTCAAAGTTACTATACTAATAATTCTACATGATCTTTTTCTCCTTAGTACTTTTATAATCACTAAATGGGCGATTCTCGTTGAGATCCCATGAGTTCATTAAGATGTAGGTCTTTGAGTATTAAATTCTTCTATCATATTCCTCTCCTTTTGTTTGCACAGAATCAATCGCATTTTATTACATTGTTAGGTCAGAATGACAAAAAATTTCTATCGCATTCTGTTTTTTGTTGCTACAAACTCTAGTTAACAAAACCATGTCAATGGTAATATTATAATCAATTATTATAACTATGAGAGATTAAAGAGTTGGTTTTACTTATAATATTTATTACTAATTTCAATTCCTCCATATCTAGAAGGATATATTACAATAATTCGCTGGGAAGAAATGTTTCTGTCTATAATTCCAAGTAGTTAAAGTTGTAATCTTTCTTATAATACTGCTAAACTCAATACTATAGAAGTAGGTTGAGAAAGATCAATAAAAAACAATAATCTTTGATAACTCTAAGATAATTTTTAAATAGAAAATTTTATTGTGCGTGAAGTAGGGAACGAAGACTTGCTGATACGATATTACTTAGGTCAACTTTGGCGTAGCGGCTAGGTATTGAATTTGTAGAAATTATTTCTTGTACACCAGCTGCTCTTATCTTTTCTGCAGCATTGTTAACCAATAATGCATGAACACACATTGTATATATTTTATCAGCTCTATTCTTCTTTAAAACTTGACATGCTTTCACTATGCTCTCACCAGTAGTTATTATATCATCAACGAGAATAATGTCTCTATCTGCAACACTGCATTCTAATTTATCACCAATAAATACCTCTCCAGAGTTACGATCGCGACATTTTTTTAGAGCTAAAATATCAGCGCCCAAAATTTTTGCAAATCGATACGCTCGTTTTATTCCTCCTGCATCTGGCGAAACAACAACGGTTCTATTAAGTTTCATATTAATAGCGGCATGATTTGCTAAAAGAGGAATTGACGAAATGTTTCGAGCCTCAATTCTAAAATATGATAATGCCAGTGCACTATGAATGTCTATTGTTATCAATCGTTTATTCCCAGCAGCTTCTAGTAGTTTTGCAATTAATTCCATGCTAATAACTTCTCCATCTTGAAATGCCCTATCTTGGCGTGCATATGCCATGTATGGAATGACAGTACAAATATCTGATGCTAGGTCATCAGTACACTTTTTGATCATCATTAATGTTTGTAAAAGATGTCGATCGGTGGGAGGATATGTCGATTGAACAATAACACAGTTTTTTTTTTTAACATTGCCCATTCTTATTTTACTTTCGCTGTCTGTAAATATCCGGACATCTACGGGGATCAATTCTGCCCCTAAATCTTGAGCAATTTTTGCAGCAAGATCTGGAGAGGATGGCCCAGCTATTACCGAGAGTTCCTTTTGCAAGAGACGAACAGATTGATGAACAATCCCATTCTTAAAAATGTTAATATTTATTATCAAATAGATAACGAATAGGACTTGTTGTACCTTATAATATTGCTAAAGAATATCTCGATTCTCAATATAATTTGTTATCTAACGATTTTCTCTGATTAAAATCTGTTATATAGCTATGTACATAAAGACCCCAATATGTGAATTCTAAAAATAAAAGGAAATTAAGAATATGGTGTGTTTTTATACAATTTAATAGTGTTATTCTGATTATAATAATTTGATAATGGCTATAACCTGCTGATTGCTAACCTTTTCTAGTTCATATCTGACAGCTCTTGAAACTTGTTCAGGGGCGATTAGACTAGAAAAGTCTACAATTTTCACGCCATCAAGAATGTGCACCTGTGGAGCGAGGTCATTAGAAGTTGGATTTCCATTTGATCGTAGAAGCAAGAAATCAATTTTATCAGCAACTTCCTTAGGACTTCCATTAAATATTACCGCATTTTCAATAGATAGTCTTACATGCCCAAACTTGTCCAGCACCAACACCGACTGTTTCCTTGATTTTAGGAACAATTTTCTTTTGTATATCTCACATACAAATACATGGTAGTTTTCCATGTCATATATAGAATGGACTCCTTCCTTATTTCCAAAGAATTCACATGCCAGCTTTTTTGCTTCTTCATAATTGATTTTCTTTGCGTCTGTAATGCCTATATCTAGGCTAACGTTACCTACTGCTGTTACACGAAGTAATGATCTCTCGCTAATGTATTCAGATTGGAGGGTAAGTGATTCTGGAATAGCACCACGGTTCAGAGCAATTTGTTTTACTTCTTCCATTAATGAAGAAGCATCATCAGACTTAGGACTATTGATTGTCCTCTCACGTTCTTCATGTATCATTGCTGCCGCGACACCAATAGAAGATACCACTTCTGAATGTTCAGAAATTGTATACTTACTCTGCAATTTCTGTGCTAAATAAGGAACTAATACTGATGCACCCCCACCGCCTCCAATAAATACAATATGGTCCTTTCCCAACTTGTACTCTTTGAGCATTGGTTCTACAATTTGGAGTATCTTCTTAGATGATATTTCGAGAATTGATTTTGCTGCTTCTTGAGTCGTAACTCCAATTCTTTGAGCCAGAATAGATAGTGCAAATTTTGCTGTCTCTTGATTTGAATATGCATAATCACCTTCTGGTATTAATCCTAATGCATTGGCAGCACACGTATTTGTGATTGCGAAACGTTTACCACCGCTTGTCTCTATAGCAACGTAATCCATAGGATCTCCATCCTTTGGTATAAAAGTAATAATCTGACCTGCTTCCAATTCTTCTATATCAGCGAAGCACGAGTACGGCAGACCTGCTATGTGTGCAGACCTTGGACCAACATCTGTTATTTTTCTCCCTGACCATCTTACAAGAGATCCTCCTGCAATACCAGCAACCCTAACGTCTAATGACCGGATGCATGTTGAATGTTGCATTATCGTCACATATCGGACCTCCGGTTTACCATCCTTTATTATACAGACATTCGTTGATGTGCCACCAATTTCTATGAAAACTCCATTTAATATATGAAGATATAGTAATGCACCTGCGACACTAGCGGCAGGACCTGAAAGAACTGTTATTATAGGCTTACTTCTGAAGGTCTTCATGTCCGTAACTCCTCCATCGCCTTTCATGATCATGATTGGAGCAGCAATCTGTTCTTTCTGGACAGCCGATTCAACAAATTTGGCAGTGCTCATTGCCTTGGGAAGAATGCCCGCATTAATAGCTGCTGTTAATGTGCGAATCTCAAGACCGTATATGCCTGTTAATTCGTGACCAGCAGTTGCAGGAATATCTGATTTTCTCATGACAAATTCTTCATTACTTGGATCGTCTACCCCGTACGCTTCACTTATTATTAATACCTCTGCACCTTCTCCTTTTAGTTCGGAAATTGCAGAAAGAACTTCTTGATCTTGCAGATACTTGGATGTATCTAAAAATCGATAACACGTTCTTAGATACTTATTTGGCGCCAGTTCTATGTCCTTAATATTAGTACGTTTTATTATGTTGGATTTTTCCAATCCGACGCCCATGCCAATGATCCCAACTTTAGCAGTATCTCCTTCAAGTAATGCGTTAACTGCTTGGGTTGTACTATGAGAGATCAATTCAATGTCAGTACGTTGAATATTGTGCTTTTGCATTAATTCAGTTAATGCTACTACAATGCCTGTGGCGACGCCTTCTCTGGAAGAGTGAGTTGTGAGAACTGTAACTTTACCTATGATTTTTCCTTCAACTGTATCCATAGCAACAGCTTTAGTGAAGGTTCCTCCGACGTCTATGCCAACTCTAATTCTTTTACTCATTTGCAAAAACTACTTAGGATTGCCTAATTTTGAGTTCCTTAAATAATATTTAAACGGTATCAAAACTCGATATCAGACTATAAATATAATTTAATTCCAGTTCTCTCAAAATGTAAGAAATATCTCTTCAACAGGTTCTCTTATACCCATAGCATGTATAATTTGTTCGAACTGTCTTTTTCCATCTGAAACAAATATTTGCAATCTGCCATTACCCGTTTTCTTTAGCATTCGATTAAAAGTTAAATATTTTCTAACCTCTTTCGCTACTACCTTCGCAGAATCTACAAATTTTATACTAGGTAGAAGAGAATTAAGATAGGGTTTCACAAATGGAAGATGTGTACTAGATAGAGTTATCACATCTATTTCTTTATCTACTTCATAGCCTATTACCTGGTTTATTGTATCAAATGTTTTGCGTTCATTAGAAATATGAGTTCCGTTCTCTATTAATTCTATTATAGGCGAAGCATTAAACTTTGTGACTAGGATTTTTTGGGGTACTTCTCTTTTGATCTGATTTTCAAGTTCCTTGCTAATGATTGTAAGTTTTGTTGCCATTATTCCAATATGCTTCTTCTTTGTTAACCTACACGCCTCTTTTAAAGGTGGTCTAATTCCTATTAAAGGTACATTTACCATCCTCCTGATTTGATCTAATATCGCTATAGAAGGAGTATTTGAAGCAATTACAGTTAGCTTCGGTTTATACCTTTCTAGATAGTTTATAGTGTTTATTATAATATCGCGTAGCTGCATGGGTGATTTATTTCCATAGGGAAAGTGTGCTTTATCAGCAAAATATAACAAATTCTCATGCGGTATTTCTTTTTTTAACTCTTGTATAATTGATAGCGATCCTATGCCAGAATCAAATACAGCTACGGGATTATTTATCAATATGTATAATTTTTCATTATTAAGTATAAATGTAATTATTATATCCTGATTGTACTACCCTGTGTGTTCTTTCTGATTTTGTCTAATATTGAATCTTCTTTTAGGTATTATGAGCTTATATAAATTATATTCTTGTCTATTCTATTCTATTCTATTCTATTCTATCAAAGACATAATTTTTAATACATCGCATGAAATTTTTGAAGTCAAACTAACGAAACTTAATGGAAACTACTCGCTTTATAGGTATTTTTAATTTCTTCAATATTCAAATATGAGTTGAGATATAAATGCGTAACTAATTCGATCAGCTTTTGTATCTATAGGAATAACCAAAATTAATATCATCTGTTAGAATGTCCATTTTCATTGTTAATATTATAAAATATATTATAATATTCTGTATTGTTATCTTAAAAATTCGACATATACATACATACGTCACATACAATCTAAATTAGGAGATGACATCAGTGCCATCTCTATCTTTTAGATGGCACAAAGTATTTTTCTACTTCCTCTAATCTTTCTATATATCCTTCATTTTCTCGAAGACTAGAAAAAGATGAATGGTTTCGAACTTTTTGTAAAAGCGACAGGACTTCTTCATTTGTAACTCCGTGCTTGATATCGTAGTCTATACTTCTACATGTGTTTGTTATTTTGCCGTATCGTT
>DASQRW010000154.1:0-13620 GCA_035642715.1 Nitrososphaeraceae archaeon
AAAGTTTTGATGATTACTTTCCTTGTACTAAGAAGAAAAGGTGCAAATTATATCATGTTATAAATTGGTTGACCATGTTTGCGGATATTCATAATAAACTTATTCAAAATGAGATGATGTTCTTAAGTTAACAGAGCCCTAGAAATAGTAGGTTGACTTAAATGCAAAGTATTAGACATTTCATATTGAGAATATCCCCTTATAAGTAATTCTCGTACTTTATTTCTGCGCCAATCTATCTGCTTTCGATATTTCTTATGTGTAATTTCTGCTCTGGGATTCTTTGTAACTTCTTCCAAACTTATTATTAGTGTTTTATTAGCAGTACCAACTCTTATATCTTATGTTAATTAGAGCAATTCAATATTCATATTAGCTCATGAATTGTTATTCATAATTTATTCATACTCGTGTTTATTTTGACATTTTTTTTGTGCTCAAAAAAATTATTATTCAAATGAAGCCCCCCCAGTCCACTAACTATACGCGTTCACATAATACAATGAATGATATGTAAGCTCCATTTGCGTGAATATAAAACAAATGCCACTTGAACTATGTACTGCAACAGTTAGTAAAATTTCTTCATTGCCTAACTCTACTAATGCAGCTTTGATGACCTAATTTTACTAAGAAAAGATATGATTAGCTTGAATAGTATAGAAATTAAATTGAATACTTGCATTACTTCATTTTTCATTTTTATCATTTTTATTGACAGTGAATTTATCTATTAGGAAAGAGTCATATGGACATGGCAAAAGCCACAAAAAGGCTATCGTCTATGTCTAAAAGAAGAAGAACACCAGTAACTCGTGATGATATCAATATGCTATTAAAATTGGCTGAACTTTACAATACCAATTATGATTTTGAAGCAACAGAATGGTTTTGGAAAGAGTATAAAGAAACAACAACCTTTGAAGAATTTAGAAATAAGTATCCGCAAGGAAGTAAAGGAGCTCAATTATTTGAAAGGTTTACTTCAAAATTTGAATTAGCAGGAATATTGATAGAATATGGCTTTCTTAATGAAAATCTATATTTTGATAGATATGGAGATATACAAATAGAATGGGAAAGCAGCAGGTCAGTTATTTCTGGCATAAGAAAAGAGTGGAATTATCCTAGGTTTAGAGAGAATTTTGAACTACTTGCAATTAGAGGAAGAAAATGGTTAGAAAGTCATCATCCTAAAATTAAAGAATCAATAGAATAATAATGATAATAAAAGATACATATGTGATGCCAGGTTCTTCTATCTATTTGCTAATGGACAATGACAGAACAAAAACAAAATATTACATCTACTAGTATCCCTAAATAAGCATCATAATATTATTACATATTGTTATTCTTGCTGACAAAGAGGTTATCTTTTTTCTTCCCTTTTTAATATATCATTAGGATTTATTTCTAATTGCTGAACTTCTTGCTTTTTTTGTTTTTTGTTCTTTTATTATATTTGTCTGAGAACATACCAAGTCAATTGATTGTTGTCCTTTGTTGGCTCTATCAAACTGCAAAATATAAAGTTAATTAGTTACTTTCCTTTAGTTAGTTGATTAATCAATCACCATTAGTTAACCAGTTTTTGAATGTAGTGTGACAGTAGCGAATTGACACCAAGAGGCTAATGTCAACCTTTGCCGCCTAGTGCTCTGCTGTCTCTTTCTATTGCAGAACGATATGATTGAAGTGGTGTCACATTCCACTTTATACGGCCAAAAAATGGTAAACTTCCCAAGAACCGACCTACTTCTTCGTGAGAAGAAACATCAAGTATCAAAACTCCCGCTCTCTGACCAGCAAAGACTCCTCCAGTCTTTTTCTCATCAGCCGTATTTGAAAGGGTTTCAAGACTTGGACGAACCATTTGATCCCATAGTGTAGCATATTCTTGCAGAGATACGGTGGGATCCTCTATCCATTCTCCTGTTATAAGATAAAGCATTTCAAAAATAAATACAAAGTTATATTAATAGTTTTTTTACTCACTTAAGGTGTTTATTTCGTTTACTTGCTTTATCATTGTCCTCTGCTAAAAGGGTTAAACCCTGCTAAAGCAAGTCGAATACAAGGATAAACAAACCAGATGCTTCGCAAGGGAAATTATTCAATATTTCATTTTATAGAAAACAGGATAAGCCGCTGGATAGTATATGATATTTAACAAGGGAGAAGAAGAGATTGAAAAGCTATCCACTGAATTAGTCGACTATATGGCTACTCCGCCGGCATGGAAAACATACTTTGGAATTCATACCATGATCCGTGA
This sequence comes from Nitrososphaeraceae archaeon, assembly GCA_035642715.1. Taxonomy (GTDB): domain Archaea; phylum Thermoproteota; class Nitrososphaeria; order Nitrososphaerales; family Nitrososphaeraceae; genus JAJNBK01. Next base: position 2,279 of record DASQRW010000154.1, read on the forward strand.
AAATCTAAACTTTGCCGTCTACATCGACCATGTTGATTATACAAAGCAAAATGATGATAACGATAGAAGATATGAAGCAATCTCTGAAATAAAACAGACATACACAATGCAATTGATTCGTGACTATCAGAGGTTCCATGTTCAAGAAGGTCATAAAATTGACATTGCAATATTCACAGACGAGGTTAAGGATAAAGTAGCCTCCTTATTATTAGACTGGTTACTCTACCAGATACGAGTTTTACATGAAGCCCGTACCTCGAAATTTAAAAAGTATTACCAATAATTTCAGCAAGAATTTTGTAGTAGAGAATTTTGACTCTAGACGGGGAAATTAAGGACGATGGGCTACGGAGCGGAGAAGGTAATAAGTAATAGCAGTTTTGCTGCTGTCCATCAGCAGCAGCATCAACAATCATCATCATCAACATCGACAAAGATATCGAGGATTATCAATAATCCTCCTTTTGCAACTGACAAAGCAGATCTTCAGATTTCTTGTCTCAATAGATGTCAGTATAACAATCATAGCATGTGTAGAGGCTTTATTAGAATTGGACTACAAAGTGCAAAGCCTAAAGTTTTATTTATTGATTTTAAACAGCAAGAAAACAAAGATGCCGTATGTGATACAAGTCGTTATCTAATTCGGTGCAGTTGTCAATGTCATAATAATATTGATAATGATAATAATAATAAATTATGATTAATAGAAAGAAAAGAAAAGAAAATTATATTTCTTCTCGTATTATTGATGACGGCTGTTGTTGTTGTTGGTGAAGACAATCTGCTGTTGTATGACAACATCAAAAACAAAAGAACTCATCTATACTGGAAAAATGATTACAGCAGAACAAGCAGAAAGAATTGGGCTTGTTAATAGAGTAGTTAGATTGAGTACTGAAGAAGATATTATTACTACACCATATACCAGTTCTCAAGAATGACAGCAGCAACAAGAAAAGCAGAGCCAATGAACTAGTTAAAATTCTAAATAAAAAGCTGATTGATGAATGTATTTCCCTCGCAAAAGAGATTGCAAAGAATAGTTTTACGGCTGTTAAAACTAGTAAAATGTTGATCAACAAAGGAATGGATGTAGATATTGATACAGGATTACAGTTAATAATTTATGGTTGGGCATTATGTTTTGCACATGAAGACAGATAAAAAAATGATGTCATCTTTTTTGAATAAAGCCAAGAAGAAGTAACGAACCCAAGTATGATGCAGCAATTATGACTAAACAACAAAAATACTTATTTTCAAAGTCTCCACCTAGGATGTTAAGTCCACATCAAGTTCTATGGGGTTGATAATAGCAACTTTATATGTGAAAGTATATAATGGTAATCAAATGGTTTCTTCGACTTTTGATCCTAATCAGTTTAAAATGGCTCAGCGTGAAGGCTGGGATAGCGTTGCCGAAGGATGGAAAGATTGGTGGGAGCATATTGAGAAAGGAGCTCAAAAGCTCAGTCAGCGATTAATTGAACTTGCTGAAATTAAACGCGGACAAAGAGTATTAGATATAGCAACAGGCATTGGAGAACCATCAATTACAGCAGCAAAAGTTGTCGGAACTGACGGTCATGTTTTGGCTACAGACATTTCAAGACAAATGCTAGCCATCGCAAAAGAAAGAGCTACGCTCCTGAGATTGCAAGACATAATTGAGTTTAGAGAAAATGATGCCGAGAATTTAGACTTAGCAAACTTATCGTTTGATGCAGCGCTATGTCGTTTGGGACTAATGCTATTCCCAAATCTAGATGCTGTGATAAGAAAAATATATAGTTCGTTAGTATCAGGTGGGCGATTTGCAGCTGCAGTTTGGGCTGATGCAACTAAAGTCCCAATTATTAGCTTGGCTACCAGAGTAATAGGCAGTCAAGTACAAATATCTGCACCTCCGCCAGGAGTTCCAAACCCGTTTAGCCTAGCTGATACAAATAAGCTTGAAAATTCTCTGGCCAGAGCAGGATTCAGAGACATTCATATTGACACAGTAATTGTAACATTTGAATTTGAATCAGGGGAAGACTATTGTCGTTACTGTCAAGCAGTTAGTGCTTCTGCCCGTATTGCGTTGTCTAAAGAGACTAGAGAAAGAAAGAAAGACGTCTGGAGAAAAGTGGCAGAAGAAGCAGCGCGAAATTATGGGTCTGCTAACGGACTGATAAAAATGGATAATGAATCCGTATGTATAGTCGGAACACGGCCATGATAGGAATACTACCTTCTGCACGAGTTGATCAAATACATCTATACATCTCCTAAAAAAGGCCATTTTTGGAGCATCTATTACTTACTGCTGCCAACACTATATTACAGCAGAGTTAGGGCGTTTTCTTCACCTGAATTTGATTTCGTAAGTAAATTCATTGCAGTACTCCTTTATCACTGCGGCCATATTTTTCATAATGAACTAGTGCTTTAAGATCGATCCTTTCAAGCTTTTCAGATTTTTCTGCAGGATATCCTATACAGATAATGCCTATTGGTATGACATCTTTTGGTAGTTCAAGTATTTCTGATCCTTTGTTGTCTTGAAATGCTCCTACAAAGCAAGCACCAATTTCTTCATTTACAGCTGAAAGCAAAATAAGCATAGAAGCAAATGCACCATCTATTATGCTGTAGAATTCTCTTCCACGGCTACCATAATGGCCTACTGAGCGAGAAGTATTAGAACACACGACGATTAACAGAGAAGCTCTTTCTATATATTCTTGATTTACAGCTGCCTTTCTTAATTTCTTTTTTCTTTTCTCTTCTTTCTTTTTTTATTCTTTTTCTATTTAATTAGCAACGAGATCGCAACGAAATAGCAACGAACCTACATCATAGTTCTAACGATACTGCAACGAGTTTTCAGCTACCAACATTATGAGCTTCACTATATAATATACAGTTACGAATAAATAAAAAATGAACACGACAAAAACAAAAAGAAAAGAAGACGATGATGATGATGACGATACAGATAGAACAATAGAAAAATTGCATGAGCTTGACTTGCAAAGACAAGCACCGGAAATACTTTACAAATTGGATAAGATAGACAAAGAGCAGTACAAAGAAGAACTTTACAGAACAGCGGCTTGCTACAACATAGTAGAGAGGTTTAGAGCATTAACCAAAAAGGAGGTAATGGAGGGATAATATCATTATGACGACTAGCGAAGACAACAACAACAACAACACTAATCAGTCTGTTATTAGAAAACTAATAGAAGATGATAAAGCAGTTCTTAGAGATTGGCTAGAAGAGATAAGCATCAACAAGAAGCTAACGAACAAGGAAGAAGAAGAAAAAGACTATGCTGTAATTGTAGCGGACTGGATAAACGATATAGCGAACAAGTGAATCAATTTGTTGTTTACATAATACCTTTTTTATTTCGTTTCTTTTTTCTCAATTAATGATATTTAAAAAATTAATTTAATAACACTATATTATAATTCAACAATGTAGCAAAACTTACCCATACTAAATAAGGAATTAAAAGGATTGCAGCCAACACTGATATCTTGTAGAAAAATATTATTGTTAATGTTATTGTCACCAAAAGAAATAATATATCTATTAATCCATACACAGGAGATTTTAAACCAAAGAACAATAATGACCAAAAAACATTCAATATTAGTTGAATTCCAAATACAACCAAAGCTTTTTTTCTACTATTATTTTTCACATTATTATTTGTCCATATTAAATACAAAGACACACCCATTAGAAAATATAATGTAATCCATACAGGCGCAAATATCCAGCCTGGCGGAGAAAGATTTGGTTTTGTCAAACTAGGGTACCACGTTGTTACTGTCAAAGCAGTAAATACTGATCCAATTACGCCAGCATATTGGCAAATTGCTATTGAAATAACAAACTTAATTCTATTATTGTTAAACATCATCATAATATATGAAAGATAACAAGCTATATATGTACCATTGGTATCTATTAACATATATGAATTCCCTGTTGCATAGACAGGATAACGATCGTATTAAAATAAAACAACTGTTCTGTCTAGTGTTAGCAGCAATAGTCATAATTGTCTGGGCAGGCAGCCATATTCATTTAAGCCATGATAATAATATATGAAGTAGACAGATTAAATAATTACATTTTCATAACTCAACCTTATGGAAAGTATAAAATATCTTATACATCAATCAGATGCGCAGCTCATAAAATCCTGTTTATTATTGGGAGGAGGACTACTGATATGACACACCTACGCGGAGTTGATGATGGCCATGGCTATGGTGTGTTTGGCGAGAGTAACAGCGGCCTAGGTGTGTCTGGCCGCAGCGACAGCAGCTTTGTGTGTATGGCTACAGCGCCAGCGGCCTTGCTGCGTATCTGCAAGGGAATGTCAGAATAACTGGTAATCTTCAAAAAGCTGGAGGCTCATTTAAGATAGACCACCCACTTCACCCAGCAAACAAATACCTTTCCTACTCCTTTGTAGAGTCACCAGATATGAAGAATATGTATGATGGTGTGGTTGCATTAGACAACAAGGGTAAGGCAGAGATAGATCTTCCCGATTGGTTCAGTGCACTCAATAAGGATTTTCGCTATCAGCTTACTGCTAACGGAGCTCCTGGACCTAATCTGTATATTGCAGAGGAAATATCTGACACGACGACGACGACGACTACAAACTACAGTAGCAGTGGCGGCAGCACCAATAATAATAACAACACTCGCTTCAAGATTGCAGGAGGTACTTCAGGTATGAAAGTCTCTTGGCAGGTAACAGGTATACGAAAGGATCCTTGGGCCAATGCTAACCGGATTCAAGTTGAGGAAGATAAGCCTGATAAGGAACGAGGTTATTATTTACATCCAGATGTTTACGGTCAGCCAGAAGAGAAGGGAATAAGCCACTTACTCTTTCCACAAGAAGAGGAGAAGGAACCACAGCTAATCATAAATGAGAAGAAGCCTAACTTATAGCTCATATTTGAGTTGAGTTGAAATATCTGTATTTCCTCTCTTTGACTTTCTTTTCTCCTTCTCCTCCTATCCTCTATCTTGCGTTATCGTTAAACTAATTATTTTCTTAAATGTTGCTTCTATACAAAACTATATCGATAAAGGATGAGCATAAGGATTTGCTAAAGCCAAAATTAATGTGGTTTATAGCCGAAGAAATATTGTGGCTAAGCACTAAATTATCCTGATTTGAGTTGTAAAATAGAGTCAAGTCTCCGGAGGCTTTAAGTATTAGATCAGGTCACAGATGATAAATATAATTTATACTAATATTCAGATATATAAAATATAATCTCGGTTTACTGACAGCAAATAGAATTTTGTTATATTAGTTATAATTTGCTTAGACTGACGATGGCTTAGATTATAAGAGGACTTCGAGAATTTCTCTAGATTTAGCCTTTCCAATTGACTACTAATTCATTAAGTTGCATAGGAAACTGAGTAACATCTAATCCATGTGCTTGCTTCAAATGTTCACGGAACTTTGCAGCCCATGGTTTATTGGATGTGGCTATTTCTCTGATTGATTGTTCAGGATCGTTTGTCTCATAACTGGCAATTGCAAAATCTCCTTGCGGTAAATGTTGAATCCATACCAGCTCACGTGATATTCCAGCCGCTCTAAAGACTTCATCATGTTCTTTATTGTTAACAATATTTTCTTTGTTCCATCTTCTCATTAATTCCAATCCTCCACGAAGTATAGGAACTATAAAACAGTAATTGGTTACCATATGTTGTTGACATTAATTAGTCTGTATTTAAATAAATTGTATATCTCTAATTCTTAATTTTGAGGACTCTTAAACCCTAGCGATATCAAAGAAATCTTGTGCTGCCTTTAAAGTTTGTAGATCATATCATACACATTATTACCATCATAATGTATTATGTGACTTACTTGTGTTGATAGTAATAATGATCATTTCCATGGTGTCATTTTCTGACCAACTAAATTTGTTTGTGGGAGATATGTTAGAGCTAGACGTTGAGAAGCAGCAGTAGTAGTAGTAGAATGGTTTAATCAAATAATAATGCATTCTGAAACTACAGGGCCTCCTCCACCAATAGTATGAATTCCTATTGGTGGAGCACAACGGCAAACAAAGGTAAAGAATCTAATAAATAACTTTGAGGAAGGCTTTGTAGTCATAGCACAAGGAGTATTTGAATGTCATCACTAAGGTCTCGATAGACAATAAAAGCATCCAGATAATGTCATCATTAACCATACCATCTCTACATATATTCTTTAAGTGTAGTTAAATATGCATCTACTCCTGGTTTAAAATAATGGTAATAGAAGTGGCAACCTTCCGAAATAACTAGTTGTGACATTATCATTTGCATGTTTATAATCATAATATATATAGTATAGCGTTAGATGTCTAAAGTTAGCATTGCCTTGGAAAAAACTTGGCAAAAGCTGTCTTAGTATTCTTTCTAATGTTGAACCTCCATAAAAGATGGGGCTGTAGGCAGAAAGGATTCATGTGTTGTTAGAGCAACAGAATGCGGACTTGTGAAATTGATAATTCTATCTGATATATTCTTCAAAATCACATCTGTAACAGGATCTCCAAATCCAAACTGTGCATGATACACGCACATTTGGGGTGGTTGAGAGATTTGGCCCAGATAACCCATTGTTGTCGCTGTCATATCAGGTGCGCGACCAACAAGCACCTGGAAATCAGGAATACTTGGATTATTCTTATTACAAGGTAAGTTCAATGCTATGTGGCCTTTGCTTGCATATGGAGTCGAATCGTATAACAAAATAAACTCACTTGCATTAAGTTGGAGGCCATTAAGCAAGACTGTTAATGAAGCACTATTTGTCTCTGCTTTATGGGAATAATTCAGATTGCTAGATATTTGTTCATGTAATCCAGTATCGAGCTGTGATTGTTGAGACAAAGGACTCTCATCGGAGATACTCTGTGATGTGAAATAATTCCCAGTAGTAATCACAGCAATGTAGATAAGTATAGCCAAGCAAGCAGCAATCATACTTGTCTGCGCGATAGCAGTCATAATGCTAATGTTATCAAAGCTCCTCTCTATAAAATGTATTGATAGAATTAGACAGGCCTATAGATATAATAGCTTTTTCCATATCTTATACAATGGAGAAATGTATGAGGAATGCGGAACAAATTTGACTCAAATTTGCATATAGCGGTAGTCTCTTTCTAACAATTGGAGACTATTTCCTTACTGAAAATCTCTATTTGTTCTTGATAATCGCTCACAGGCCAGAAGTGAATACGTTTTACACCAGCTTCACAAAGAGCCTTTATCTTTTGAAGAGATTGCTCAGTGGACCCAAAGAGAAGTAAATTCTCTAGTTCTTCCGGAGGCCTTCGTAGAGCAGGAGATAGTATATCTTTTGCCATCTTGTGAACTTTTTCTCTATCATTATCAATGTATCCAAACATTGACATAACAGAGTTTTCAAATGATTCAGTGTCCTTACCCAATTCTCTTCTATAAGACAAAAGCGTCTTCCATTTCTCTTTGAATTTATTTGGTGTAATATTATAAGCAGATGCCATCCAACCATCGCCATATTTTGCAACTCTTCTTAGCCCTATTTCTGAAGATCCCCAACTTCCTATAAAGATGGGAGGATGAGGTCTTTGAAATGGTTTTGGCTCAACAGAGACTTTATCAAATCTATAAAATATGCCATTATGATCTACTAATGATGATGAGGAGGATTTATCTCTATTCTCCCCTTCTTCTTCTTCTTCGTTTTTTTCTTCATCATCCCAAACCATTCGCAGAATTTGTAAAGCCTCAGTAAATCTTTTCCATCTCTCCTCAAAAGGGATCCCACAAACGTCATAATCCCCCTTATAGGAACCAGGTCCAACTCCTGCAGCAAATAATCTGCCGGAAGATAGAATATCTATAGCTGATAAAGCTTTGGCACAAACAACAGGATTTCTTATAACTATATTCAATATAGAAGTACCAAGTTTTATTTTATTTGTGATTGCGGCAACTGCTGACAATGTACTTATTGCGTCAAGCCAACTAGTTCTAAATACAATGTGATCGTTTACACTCAACGAATCATATCCAAGGAATTCAGCCTTTTGTGCAAATGAAAGGATTTGTTTTCTTGAAAGAAAGTCTTTTTCTCCACTACTAAATCCTATAACAGGCATATGAACTCCAAATGCGATTTGTTTCATTATCATATATCGTCACATTAATGAAATTTGTCATAAGAAATATAGTTTGCGAACCTAAAATACTATTACGTGAAATCAATTACTGCTACTAAAAATAATAAATATTACCAATCTAAATATTTAGTACATAAAAAGATAAGCAATATAACGAACTTTTGTTAGTCAGTATAGAATTTCAATTATTTTGTTCATGAATTTTCCCACCCTAACTCCTTGTTTGACTTGTGAGAAAGTTCGTTGCAAAGCAAGTTGGCCAGTTTTATTTTTCCCAGTTCAGTTATCTTTTTAGTAGGTGTTACTACTGCTGTGCTACGCCTTCCCTGGGCCCCATAATTCAGATCACTGGTATTCTTGGCTTTCTTGTTGCCTTTATAGCCTTTTTTTCCGCCTTTTATGATTTTCCTGCAGACTGCAGATACTGCCTAAAAAAGCCACTGATCTTTTCAACTGCAGGGGACACATACTTGTCCCTATCATACATGTCGATGTGCGTTGCACATTTGATCAAGAATAACTCCTTGGGGTCGTTTGCTTTATTGATGGCCATTTCGCTGAAGTATCGGGTGTCCGCCTCAGTGCCTGCAATCATGAGCAGCGGGTGGGGAGAAATCATATCTACCCGATCGTATGATGAGTATCCTGCAATCTTGTCCATACTTCTTATCAACATCCAGTTCTGCGAATTCGGATGCTGAGCCCGCGGCGTCCGATAGTAATCAGCCGCTTCTCTGAATAGAGTGGGCGCATCCTTGGGGACTTCTTCTGGGCTATTTGGCACGATGTGTTTCCGGGGTAGAGGCATACCCTTTGCTTCTTCAATCCGAGCCTTGTTAGATTCTTCAAGATGTTGCTCTAAGGTCTCCTGGCTAGTGCCGCCAGCTTTGTAGTAAGTCCCCTTCTAAGCAGATCGCCCATGTCTGCGGCGCTGACTGTTGCTACAGCCTTGATACGTCGATCGGTCTGCGCTGCGTAGGGGACATAACCGCCAGATGCACAAATACCGAAAGCACCAATTTCTTCTTGATCGACCTCATCGCGGGTTTCAAGGAACGTCACTGCCGACTTTACGTCTTCTGCTCTAGCAAACGGATCTTCTAGAAATCGAGGCTCTCCTTCGCTTTCACCTTGATAGCTTGCGTCAAAAGCGAGTGCAATAAAGCCCTTCTCAGATAGCTTCTTTGCATATAGTCCCGCAGTCTGTTCTTTAACCCCTCCTAATGGATGGCCGACCACGATCGCTGGGCGTTTTTCGCCCTTCTTGTAGTCGTCCGGGAGATACAGGTGGCCTGCAATTTTCAGGCCATTACTCTTGAACGTGACGTTTGATCTCATATATTATTGTGCGTATGATTTTACTTATGACTTTTATCAATCAGCAATAACTATTACTGCTAACTGGTAGCGACTCTATTACACACCAGTTAGTTGATACTTAGTCTAACGTTTCGCATTGACTTCCATGACTAATGAAATAATATCTCTCCCGGGTCTGATCAACAGCTCTTTGCACTCAGGTGGCATATCCTTAGCTCTTATTTTCTCTACGTACCTATTGTAGGCCTCTTCTATTTCGTCCTTCCTTTTTCTGTATAACAGTTGCTCAGTCGTTATGACCTCTCTGGCCTCTTTTATAATTCCATCGCCTTCTTCCACCGACATAATACCTTCAGAAATCAACTCTTCTATGCCAAAGATAAGCTCCATTCTGTCAATTGAAATTCTAGCGTCAATCTGGCCTGCCTGAATTAGCTTTCTAATAGTAGATGGAGTAAAGTCTGTTACTTTGCCAAATGTTGCATCTGCGCTTTCAAGTCTGTCTATACGCCACACCTTGGATATACGAGGCTTTCCAAGAAAAAGATCCCTATTTGTCGTAAACTTATATTCGCCAACCCTTGCTATTGTTTTTGCCTTTTTTTCCAAGATCTCGTCGACCTTCTTTGACAAACCATTGGATCTTGCCAGCTCAATTAGGTCACGGGTCATATTCACAAAGTCTGTAAATGCATATGCTACTTGTTCGTCATATGTAGTTCTGTCATGAAAAAAGATATCACTTTCTCTATCATCGATAAGGTCCTTGTCCTTTGGGATATTCTTTGGTGTGAGAGGATGCAGATTGACAATATACACTTCAACTTCGGGTGTCTGAGTAATCATCATGTCATCATTACTCCCGACTCCGCCTCCACCATTGCTCCGATCCCTTCGCAAATATTCCATCCAATAAGTTTTGTGTGCTGTCAAAAGTTCACGCAACGGTGTATTGCTAAGATAACCACCATCCCATAGTTGGCGCATCGTTCCAGTATTACTATCCTCAATATGAGGATGATCTATTGCATATTTACCAAGAGCGCTGGCCAGCACCTGATCAGGCCCTATGCCATCATAAAATACAATATGTCTAGTGTCCGAGTTTCCATATTCAGAATACCAGTTACCTCCACCATTGCTACCACTGCTTTCTTTCCCTTTTCGTTCAATAGCTGCACTCCGTTTGACAGGAGCATCATGCAATTTTTCATAACTATCAAATACCACAGGTGAAGTAAAGTCTTGAATATCAACACTGGTAAGAAGAAGCCTTGGTTGTCCTTTTTCCTGACTTGTCTTTATGGGAAAGTCAATAAACTTTGAAAGATAATTTCTTAATGGAGTATAATCATACCTCCACCATGGCAAGAAATCTGTAAATGGATTGAGAAATTTTGAACCCATATATGGGATTGACTTATACATGTTTGCAACTCCGTGTGGACTAAATGCAAATTCAAAAATAGACCAAAATCTTCTAGCACTTTCTGCATCAGCGATTTCGTGGTTGAACATTCGGAAATAATCCCAGGAAATACGGACTGGTGAAACCCTATTAAACAAACTGTCTGCTACAGTGGGACACATAAGTCCTTCCCAAAATTCTAAGAGTTTCTCAGCAGATCCCTCCCAACTCTTGTTCTTTAGGTAATGTCCTACCAACACACTTGAATTTATGGCTCCTATTGAAGTCCCTGCCACAATATCAAATAGTCTACCATCTGTGCTCTCTTTGCTCACTTTCCTATACATCTGTTGATAAGTGCCCGCTTCATACGCGCCAAGCGCACCACCTCCCTGAAAAA
>DASQRW010000155.1:0-19610 GCA_035642715.1 Nitrososphaeraceae archaeon
AAAAGGTCAGAATTCAATATTAATATTTTAACTCATATTGAATAAATCCTTAATCATTTAAAATTGCTGAAGTTATATAGTTAATACAGAGGGTTAACTCGCTCAAATAGAAGAAGAAGATTCCAGACTAAGTAAATCTGAATATTTCATAAATTCATAAGATTCTTTTTCTTTTAGATATTTCGTCATTTCAAGTTGGTCTACTAATGCTTCATCAGGATCATGTGGAGGATGAATGGCTATTCTAAATAGTCCATAAGTTTTACCGCCAACGTTAAACAATCTATTGTAAAACATCTGTTTGTTTTCCTTTAGCGTTTGTTTGTTTTTCTCTTTGTCTCCTTGTTGATCCCAATTCATAACAGGCTGAAGTAAGTAGTTTTTGCCTATTTGAATAAATTCAAGATTTGTCATTGACTCAGAGATATTAAAGTCCAATTCCTTTAATGCTTCTATGGCTTGACGGCTCAAATGCCATGCTGGCGGTATAAAGGTCGAAGGTCTTGGTAGTTTAGCAGCTGATAAAATATCTAATCCTTGCTGAATTTCATCCTTTTCTTCTTCTTTTGAATGTGTATCAAAATCATCTAGATTTCCATCTACTTGGTGATATAGTCCATGTAAAGTAAGCTCTACATTATCTGATTGTAACAATGAAGAAATACGATAACAGAAATCATCTAGTCTTTTACATTATGTTTTTTGCTATAATATGGCACAATGCCTATATTGTATTTGATTTTTAGTTTATCTAGTTCGTCTGATGTTTTTAATATTTTTTCTGAATGCGAAGGATTTACATCATGAATTGTTATAATTGCTAATTTTTGGTCTATCATTAATAACTGAAATTGTGTTGTGAGATATTAACATATATGGCTGTAATCTGCCATGTGTTTGGTTATGGTTTAATTACTCTCATCCGTATCATTATCACCAATTTCTATGTCTTCTTTTCTGTATGTATAATATGATTAGATGGGTGTGGGTATGTCAGTAATAACTGCGGCAATGCTAATGTAGGGTTGGAGGAAGATTCAGTGATAACAGTGTCTATAGCATTCAGGAAACCTTAGTAAAACACTTCAATTTGATCACATTTAAGACTAACATTGATACGTAATCGTAAAGAACATTTTAATGTAATAGTTTTAGGCAAAGCTCATCTTATGTTATTAGAGCTATATTTGAACAATAAAAGAAGACAACCCTTGTTATATAGTTCCTCTTACAGGTAACACTATCAGTAGGTAATAGCGGCACGGTTGGGTAAAAGGCTTATAGGTTTTGTAACATTAATAGAACTTGAAAATAACTATAGTGATAATGTCATTGTAACAGTCGCAAGTGAAAGAGGGATTGTAGAAATAGGAGAGGGTGACAAATGACCATTAAAAACAAATAGCAGACCCAATTGAGCTACACGATATAGCAGATTTCTATTGCTTTATCATAATGATTTCAAATATGCCTTCCAATAGATTCATATATATATATATTCTTATATAGATTTCCACTCTCATATTATCGATATTCTAGATAAAAAGAAGCATCCACAATTTTCCTTTCTCCTAAGACAGCATCATTGTGAAAGGCTAAGTAAAATGTCCTTCCTGCTGGTAAATATATACTTACAGTATCACCGTCTCCATAATATCTTTTAATATAATATGAATTACAAAGCCCAAATTGAAGGGCATTTCCACTAGGTGGAGCGCAACGGTCTGCCTCCGTCAAATATACAAGAATCTGTAGTATTATTCCACCTACAATATCAACGGTTTCAGTTAATCTAACATTGACTGCATTGTGGGGAGAAGAGAATTAGTAGTATATGCTATCACCCGCTGAGAGACGAATACTTTTGTCTACTATAGTTTCGCTGTATGCTTGTACATATTGTTGAAATATTGAAGGAATATTCATAATTATCAATATAAGAGCAGATACAATCAAAACTCTCCTATTGTTTATGGATAATAGGACTTTACAGCCCACCCCTTAACATATCTAATGGTATATATCAATTTTTTTTATAAAGTAGTAATATAAAATTATGTGTGATGCTTTTCTTTTTAAATCATTTTGTATTGGATCCACATACATTCCAGTAATTTTTTGTACCGCATCATTCAAAATAATAATAACATATATAGATTCCCAAACCAGCTCCATTGCTTAGATTTATCAACGCCTGTACTTTCGAAAACTGATATAAATAATGTATTTAATAGATTTAAAAGATTATTTTTCTATATTTACCTTACCTCATCATCTTGAGCAAAAATTGTTTCTAATGCAGCAATTATGATGTGTCAGCACTCAATGCCATTGTGATATCATCACCATCAGCTATATATTTGCGACAGTTTTCAAAAATAAAGCGTCTATAAAAATATCAACATAATAAGTAGGTTTAACATTAAATTATATTTTATGTTTGTAGAATGGAGCAGTCCCGCCCAATGTAACTAAAACATCGAATAATGTCTGGGCATTTTTATATTCTATGACATTGGAAAGTGATGAGGCAGCGAAATATTTGACCCAATGAATATATATACATCTCCCTCTGTCCCGCATTGGTATTTTAGTTCTTAAATTGAACCTATCAACAGTTGAAGATTGTCAGCAATACATAGATATACTTAGAATTTATAAATTCTATAGAGTTAGTCTGGAGTGTTTACATTTGAGAAAGCTTGCTCTTATTTATTGCTAAAATATAGAAGGTGTGCAACAAATAATTGTAACGTAAAGCAAAGCATTTTTGCAAATTCTCTCACTTCTTAATTCTTAGGTGTAGGCAGACATCTGGAAAAGGAACACATTTGACTCATAATTCAGAACTTAGAAAATTGTACTTATGTTCCTCAGAACAAAATTGTTCTATCTTTAAAACACCTCTATTAGAGTCGCCTTCTACATGAGGCCAACCTTCGCCTGAAAACATTTTGCCACAATAAGCACAGAGTTTGTTTTCCACAGTACATAGAGAAGTAAAACCGTTATTTGGGAATTTCCCCGACAAAATGACTATGATCAAATTCGCCTGCTATAAGAGCACAAAATCTTCCATAAGGAACAAATTTGGCTTAGATTTTACTTCGTCCTCTTCTATTCATGATTTTAAATGCATAAGTTTCCATATAGTGTAAGAACTAGTGTTATATTATATATCATTCTAAATTTATTCATTGTATTTATTCCAAAATTTCGTTTACTAACGAATCCTTCAATCAATATACTAAACGAGATAATAGATATATCTGTGATTTAGACCTGAAGACATGAAAAAGAAAAGAGAGATTTTAGATAACATACATAGGCTTCTCTTAAATAAGAAATATCAAATACTTGATTTACTTGATTTAGAAGTAATTAACTCTCTAGCTTATCTAGTTATACCTTTGCAATTAATTAACAAATCCTCTTAGATCTGTAGACTTTCATGACTGGCTTTTTTACAAATTGGAATAAAAATAAGAAGAACCATGTAGATGATACAAACAAGAAATTAATGGAAGATCTAATTCCAAATTCTCATCTAAAGCCAAGAATTGAAAGTGTAATGAATGATACTCAATTACAAATTTCAAAACTAGATGTTAAAATTTCAAAAATGAAAGGTAGAGAAGAAACTCTCTTTAATAAGGTAGTTGATGCAATGAAAAGCCACGATATCACCCATACAAAAGTTTTGTCAGTTGAGTTAGCTCAACTACGCAAAAACCAACGAATACTAAATCAAGCAAGAATTGCATTGGAACAAGTGTCAATGAGAATTTCTACAATTCATGTTTTAAGCGAAATAATGGAAACACTAGAACCAGCAATGAGACCAGTAAAAGAATTAAAATCAGATTTTGAAATATCAGTACCTAGTACACATACAGAACTAAACTATATGCAAATGCTTACTAACAGTATATTGTCTGAATCAAATCAGAATAATGAAATAGATATTATAGGTATGAATATTGTTGAATTATCGGAAAATGATGATATAGGTCACATAATAAATGAGGCTTCAGAGGTTGCAGAAGAACGTAACAACAGTAACAATAACAGATTTTCTTAATTGTCTATATAACAATTAGAAGCATTACAGGTATAATGTGCATCAGATACTTATATATATATATATATCTAAAACTTGTTGATAACCATAACTATATCAGATGTTTACTCCTTCTATACCTCTGGAATATGGTTCGTTATTATCCGATCTTCTGATCAGAGAGTAGCAATGGATACTTATTGAACAGATGCTCATTCTAAAAACATAGCTGGTAGAGGTACTATCATCTAGCATTTATGTCACTAAAGGTAGCTCTATAAAGGATAATTATATTAAGAAATCATTTTCTAGAGGATAATACTTGACTCATAGTAATAATACAATTCCTCCAACAATTGACATAATGGAAAATGTACATAGATACTTTGCTACTGGAGTAGGCTTGATTACTACCAATAGTTCGAAATATGGTAATAATGTGATGGCAGTTGAATGGACTTTACAGATTGCATATGATCCCATGCTGATTGCAATCTTTATTCATGATTCTCCTACCTACTGGAATATTGAAGAAACAAAGGTATTTGGTGTAAATATGGCTTCAGACGAGCAATCCCATCTTGTTAATATAGCGGGTGGATATTCTGGAACAGAAATTCAAAAGCTAAACATTCCGAATACTTTTGAAACATATCCTGCAAAACAGATCAATGTTCTAATGATTAACAATTGTACTTTGAATGCAGAATGTAAAGCTATAACCATTCAAAAGATTGCAGATCATATAATGGTCGTTGGAGAAATAATAGGTGCAAAATTTGATGATAAAAAATCTCCTTTAATATACACTCGAGGTAACTATAGAAAGATCGCAAGTTCGAAAATAGATATAGGAAGAAAAAGCATTAAAATTAATCATAGCCACTTAATCGAATTTAAAAAAATATCAAAAGGTTCGTTTACCTTAAAGGCAGCTGTTGCAGTTATTCACTACAGAGATAAATTATTAATGGTTAATGAAAAATCTTTTGACAAGCATTGGATGCTTCCTTTCGTAAATGTTGAGAGAGGATCAAACTATGTATCAACACTCCAGAAATATCTTGACTCTATCGGAATAATAGCAGAGGTAAGAAATATAATTGGGATTAAAAGGCTAATGCTGACAAATAGTAGCAATGTTAAAAGTAATGACAGTGACAAAAAACGTCATCAAGAATTAAGGGCCAATTTTATTATCTTTGATTCTAAATTTATGTCTTTAAATGAAAAAGTAAATGAAAAAAGCAGCTCTTATGCACAATGGTTCGATAAACCGCCCAAAAATACCTTGCTAAAAATGCTGACTGTTACTAGGAACAAATGGAAATAGATATGAAAAAGTACATTCAAATTTCCAAAAGGATAGGGATTTAGACATTTGGATATTATTTGATGTATATTGACTTTTTAAAGGGTTCAATAATTTTCCTAAATCATCTTAGACATTTGCGATAGTAATACATTTAGTTTTGTAACTGTTAAAGCAAATGAATCTATTATTCTTATATTTTAATAGAATGGTAAATATGGATCAAATCGATATTGTTTGTAAATATTAATTATTTCTTATTTACTGTATTTATGGTCTTTATTTTCTCTTCGTTAAGCTCATCATTTGTAATGCTGCTAGCTAAAATTATGGTATTACTATTATCATCATTATTATTATTGCCTTCAGTAAAAATAGCTGCATAAGAGGAACTCTTCAATGTTTGAATAATCGAATTATCATTAGATAGCAGTTTAAGCTCTAACTCCTTTATTGGTATTATAGAACCGTAATCGTCAATATCAAGTTGGGTGACTTTGACTATATTCCCAGTGATGTTGTTGATTTTTACTAGCATATTGAATTCCCCAATATTATTAACAACCTCCCTATAATTAGGCGTTTCTTAAAGAGAAATTTAATAGAAAGCTAATAACAATAAATAATATCCAACTCAATAAGCGTGTGTTTAAAAATAATAATAATAAGTAGTGGAAGAAAGTCATTAACATTTGCTTATTAATATGGCTAGGATGTAACTGAATCAGACGTTAAAAGCAAAATATAGTTGGGACATATACAAATATAATTCCAAAGCCACATACATCTTATAGAATGTAATAAGGATGTTTATAAATATATGATGTTGAAAGATTCATTATGAAGAATTGTAAGCATTGGGCATGCAATAGATCTAATAACAGATGTGTAGGTTGCGGTATTATCATATGCCCATCATGTTTACAAGAACCTTATAATTGCAAGTGTGAATACAAAGAAGAATGTTGTGCTAGTTAATGTTTCAATAGCAACATCAACAAAGTCCTTTATAAAAATAATGCCCTCTCTTCTATTGGAATCATTTTCAAAATGTAACTACATCATGTATCCTATGCTTGCAGAAAGTATTATGTTAAGTCCACCCTTTTCTCTTGTGGGTATGCCACCGATTTTTGTAATTAGATGTCTTAATCGATCTTGATGTTTTTTTGTTTCCTCTGAATGATGCTGTAATTGCTGCTTCGCATATTCCAAAATTGTTTTTCTGTATTCTTGATTGTACTCTTTCTAATGTGGCATTTTCCATTGCTAATGCAGTATCTATGTAAAGAATTAGGTCGTCATTTAGAGTCATTTATTGAATTCTATACATGACTTGAGAACCAAATAAGCCATTTACACAATGAATTTTATTCATATTAGATGAAAGTGTATGAAAAAATCTACAAGTCAATAATCAATGGTGAAGGTAGAATAAGAAAAAGAGATTTTCATCAAGAAAATACAAACTTGGGCAACCAAGACATAGACCAATTAAAGAGAGCATCTTCATCTTGACATGGCATAATCTGACCCGGAATATCATACAGTATCATGATTTGATCGACTCGTTTTTAATATTTTCAGTTAAATTATACTGGGTAAAGCAAGTATTGTTAAGCATTTTACTTCACATCCAGTCCATTACAGAATGTTCATAAAATTCAAAAGATGTAGTTAGGGAGGAAGAAATGTAAATAATGGGATTGATTCCAATACAAAAAAAATACACACAAAGTTGTCAATTATTCTTTCTTCTAAATTTATATTCAAATTGTATTTTTTCTTTTTCTTTTTCTTCTTCTTCCTCAACTTCTAATTCACGATTTGGACTTAAGCCTTTCTTATTCATCACTATTATTACCATGGCTATTTTATTTGGCTTTTTACGATTTTTTTGATCTGTCTGGAAAATTATTATCTGATTAGAGAATGACTCTTATTCCTTATCTGTTAGTGATTTTCCAGAGTTAACTACTTTAGATACATCTCTTTTATTAGCTGAATCTATAATCAAATCCTCAGATCCTTTCTCTTTTAATTCAATAGTGGTAGCATTAGTTTGTTTTATTTTTCCTTGGGTTATTTCTGCTCTTCTTTCTTGTGATCTTTTTATTATATCCGCAGCATTACCTTTGATTTGTGTTCCTTTATTCCAAGTAGCTACATCAGGAGTGTCAGTTATATCAAGTATATCTTTTGATGTATTGCTAGCCTTTGTTATCTCTATAGTAGTAGTAGTTTTTGCTGATTCCTCTTCTTTTGAATCTTGGTGGTCACTATTATCAACTGAAAAATGCTTGTCTTTATTTCTGTTTGTTGCTTCATCATTAATGCTCATTATTATCTTCCTATGTAATCTATAGCCTACTTTATATTTAGATAAGATGGTGGTGGTGGCACTTGAAGAAATGCTATCACTGTTGACTCAAATAATATAGACTAGCCAGACAAAAATGGATTGCACTAATAGTAAATACAACTATGTTACTCTAGAGATAGGTTCAAGTATCGATATACTCTGTGTGTGTGTGTGTGTCTATTGTTTAGAATGCTTTAACAAATCTTAATTGCCTTGTTTTTTCAACTCTTTAGTATGAATAAAAGTTTGTGGATGTGGGTGATTACTCGTGATTACTCTCTGATAGGATAAATATCGCTATATATATAGCCATTAGTGTCAGAAACCTTTACCTCACGATAAGCTTTCAATGCAACTGGCTTGGCTAGCAGATGTTCTATTTTTGAAAAAAGATCCTTGATATGCGGTTGTTTAAAATGATTTATTTATACTTTCCTTATCAATCCAAATCTCATCAAACAGTATTTCATCAGGATTATCTACGGAAAAATGTGATACAAAGGCTATATTTCCTTCTTCTCTCCATGTTGGTTCTACAATGGTATTAAAAAGAATATTCATTAGCTCTTGACCGTGATCTTAGCTTCAACAAATGCTAAATACCTTATTGATTTTTCTGTCCTATTTTTGAAATTTGCTAAATCAGTCGTCTCTATCATCATGGAGATTTACATAAAAGTCAGGTATTATTAACTATGTCTTTTCAGTGAATTGAGTGTCTATCAATTTCTTACTATTTACTCTATCAGTTCTGATATAGATATACTAGCCTTTTACTATTACTATAATAAATTCAATAGAGATCATTGTCATATATTACATGACAATAGTGCTTCATTAGGCGTCTACTCTTAAAGAATTTAATTAATACTGTTTTCCTTTTCATTTTATATTTTTTCTGCTGCATGATGTAATGTGGTCTTGCATAGATTTACTGCTTCTTTGAATATACTTTTAAGTAGTAATTCTCATAATTTTACTTCTGTGTCATTCTATTTGTCTTAATACTTTTTCAGTATATCGGCTAAATGATTACCTACTCCTCAAATTCTCTAACTATTATCTACATGCAAATTCTCTTCATTTCTTGTTATTTTGGTAAAAGTTATTAGGATTGGTTTTATCATTAGTCAGCATTTTCAATATAAAGCCTATTTCCTATTTTGTAATGGATTTCATCTATATAGTAGGCGGTATCCATTACAGGGGATGAGAGGTTTGCTCCACATACAGGTACTCCTTCTGTCTTTTCAATTTCTTTAAGATCTTCTTCAAGCAGAATGCTCATATTAATAATTATATGTATATGCTAATATAAAAGAATTATAATCAATTCTGTTGATGACATCTTATAATAATTTATAAAGTGTCATTAATAACATATAAAACATAAATAATTATTCATTAAATATTATATTTCATAGATACCATATTTTATGGATACTACACATAGACACTTTAATATTAACTGCAGAAAAAGGATACTTTTTATCGACAATATATTGATGGAATAATGTTTCTCTAACAAAGATTTGACATAATTATCTTTTGCCATCTCTTATATTAATGATAAACAGATTTACAATAACAGACACTTACAATTGTCAAATACAATATCTTGGTATAGTTAAGATGATAAAGATATATGCCTATTTAACTAGAATAGTGACGATAATAAGCATAGATTTTCCAATCAAGTATCAATATAGTTCCTCCAGAATATATTCTCTCACTATACTCTTATATAGATAAAGAGAAGAAATGAAATGATAAAATTGAGGATATGGCTGCTAGGTATACATCTTAGTAAAATAATTGTATATATACTCTAAGTCTTTTATCCATCACTATCTTCTAAACAACAAATCACATATTTCCTTGCTTGCATTTTTTACACATTCATCATAAAGATTACCAAACATGCCATCGTTGTCTGGTGGTTGTGATGGCGGTGGTAGTGGTGGCGCCGGCAATGATTCGTCTGGTGGTAGTGGTGCTTCTGGATTAGCAAATTCAGGTAAGGTGGAGCTTGCAGCAAGTGTTACAGGGATTTCCTGTAATTGTCCATCTCTAAGTACTGTTAGCTGTACAGTATCACCTACTCTCTTTTGCGTATTAAGATAAGTAAGCATATCATTTATTGTTCTAACCGTTTTATTATCTATTTCTAATATTACATCTCCTCCGAGTTCTATTTCTGTCCCATTGATGTTGGTAACAATGTACCCTCCACGAATTCCAGCTTTATCTGAAGGACCTTCCTTAATAACGTCAGTTACAAGAAAACCTCTTGCTTCTTGCAAGCCCATTGCTTCTGCAATTTCTGGTGTAATATCAATACCCAGAATACCAAGTGAAGGTTGGTTAGGGGACTGCGATAGTTGTTGCGGTTGTTGCTCCTGTGAAGGAGTCGGTCTTGCAGCAAGTGTTACAGGGATTTCCTGTAATTGTCCATCTCTAAGTACTGTTAGCTGTACAGTATCACCTACTAGCTTCTCCCTTTCTAAATATGTGAGTATATCATCAATCTTTCTAACCATTTTATTATCTATTTCCAATATTACATCTCCTCCGAGTTCTATTTCTCTTCCATTTATGTCAGCAAGTAAATCTCCGCCTTGTACGCCGGCTATAGCGGCGGGACCTTCGGCAGTAACATCAGTTACAAGAAAACCTCTTGCTTCTTGCAAGCCCATTGCTTCTGCAATTTCTGGTGTAATATCAAGTCCTGTGATACCAATATAAGGATGCGTATAAGATCCTGTTGTAATCAGAGAAGGTACAACTTTTTTTATCATATTAGATGGGATTGCAAAACCAACTCCAGAATATGATCCAGTATTAGAGAAAATTGCTGTGTTTATCCCTACTACTTCTCCTCTCATATTCAGCAAAGGTCCACCTGAATTTCCAGGGTTAATTGCTGCGTCTGTCTGAATTATATCAGGAATAGAAAATGCAGGAGGAGGGGGCAGCAATGGTACTTCTAGTTGTGGTATTGTTGGATCTTGTGGTACCGATGATGGAAGGCTCCTTCCAAGACCACTAATTATTCCTTCAGTTATTGAACCTGAAAGACCAAATGGACTTCCAATTGCTGCAACAGGTTGTCCTATCTTCAAAGTAGAAGAATTTCCAAGAGGTAATGGTACAAGTTTGTCTTTAGGTACATCTTCTTCTACTTTCAAAACTGCCAAGTCTGCATATGGATCAGATCCTACCAATCTAGCATCATAAACGGTACCGTCAAGAAAAGTGATATCTAGATCTCCACTTCCGCCAGCAATCACATGATTATTGGTGATAATGTGTCCCTCCTTATCATAAACAAAACCAGAGCCCAGCCTAGGACCAAGAAGACCAGGAGTACTTGGGTCGGTAACTTGTAATACTGAGCTCTCAACTCTTGTAAACAATTCTGAGAGGTTAAGACGTATGTTGTTAGGGATAATAACACTATCAGTATTATTCTCAAATGTCTGAGCTTGTGCTGAGGAATTGAGGAGAAAGTGTTGGTCGCTATTAGATAGCATAATTGATAATGTAATTGTCAATAAGACAATTGATAATGCCGATGATATAATGAGTCTGTTAGTTTTTCTTATATATACTGCACCCATAATTAAAGGAAAACTTTATGGGATTTAAAACTTGTTGATTCAATATCATCTACTATCAGAAAGAATATCTACATTTTTTAATATGAAAAGTTAGTTCTTATTATAATAGTTATATAAAAAGGATAATGATTAATTAAATAATATAACATTAATTTTTCTATTATTACTTTTCTATATTTTTAGAAAATAATATGTATTTGGCTTTTGAGAAAATGACTGGTTTTATATCACAAAATAACAGATAATATATAGCAGAATAGAAATGGTTCTGAAATTACAAGGAACAATCTTTCCTTCTTGCAAAAATAGATTGCACCCTCATCTTCATCTAAGTGATAAGTGGAAAATACTTAGGAACCGTTCTACGTTTGCCTCTAATCTCGATATATCATCACACATGTAGACGCAGTCAAAGAATCCATAGAATCATAGTCAATTCGAGCAACTCCACGGCCTCCTACATCTCTAACTGATGTATAATTTCTTTATTCTTTATATATGCGAGTCTTTTCTATGCATCGCTTTTATATGATGTATATATATACTGTCCTTGCAAATGCGTTTAGCTAATTTCCAGTAATCCCTTGTGCAACAAGTACTGAATAGCAACCAAGACCACATTCTTCACAAATAGGCTTTAACGCTTTGCTATCAGAACTTCCTATACAACAGGGTTGCTTTACTCTTCCCATATGATCTAATGAGAGTATAGCCCATGATGGACACTGAACAGGTGTAGTGCCAATTCCTCCCCAATTACCTTTCATTAATGATAATTGCTTTTCTCCGTTAATGACAAAGTTAGGATACTTCTTTTTTAATCTAATAAGTTTATCAACAACATCATTTCTCTTCTCTCCAAATGGCATCCAAAGTGGATCTCCTTTAATAAATGGTGTATGAAATTGAAAGCCAATTTTATTGACTTTTCCTATCCATTCTTTTACTAAATCTTCAATTGTACTATAATTTAAGGAATTAATAGTCATGGTGAGCCAGATATCTTTCCAAGCTGGTTTACCTTTGCGACTTGGCTGTCCTGTAATATAATTGAGAATATTTTGTTTTGTTTTTGCATATGAGCCTTCTCCTCTAATGCTATCATGTACATTCTCTGTTCCATCTAAGGATACCCAGTAAAAGTATAGATTTTCAAATCGCTTTAAAGGATAAGTTCCATTTGTAACAACACACACTCGCTTGGGCATCTCCTCACAGAAAACCTGAATTACATCAGGGCGCATTGTTGGCTCGCCACCCACCAAAGTTACAACAAAGATATGTTGTTTTTTAAAAGTCTTTTTGATTATCTCTCTCCATTGTTCTGCAGTTAAATCTTTATTTTCATTCTTTCTATTCAACCACCAGTAACAGTGAGTGCAATGTAAATTACAGACATTGATAATGTCGACTGAGCCATACATTGCTGGTTTGGAATGGAAAAGCTTTATGCTAGCATAATTTTTGAATATATTAACATAAAATGGCATCTCACGGATAAGGTCAATTATGCCGCGACCGTAAATTAGATCTACCATATAAGTGACAATCTAGTAAAGCAATGGTTATAAATAAAGTTGTATTAGAGATTATTACTTACTTTATTTCTGTATACACGTGCCATAATATTTTTTATTAGTCTAACTATGCAGTAACATTGACAAGACTTGATGATACTGATTGAAATGTATACAATTTAAAATAATGAAATACTATGAAGACAATAATCACTCCTTAGGTTTTTTTTGTATTATTGTATTGCATTTTTTATTAATTCATAGATTGTAATATAGTAGCTTGATGAATTATTTCATTTATAGTCTTGTTGCTCTAAATAGGTCATATGACGATTTCATGCTCATGGATGGAGAGAGTATCGATCAGTATATCTCATCTGAGGTATTTTTAGTAATATCTGATATTGATTGTTTGAATTTAGCTACATTTTTACCTCTGATTTACTGTTAATATATTATACTCTTGAAAACTGGTTATAATTAAAATGCAGCTGTATGATAAATTCATTAATCCAGTCATTCTTGCTATCTATTCTTGGAGATATAATGTATATGTATTATACATTCAGACAGTGTCTGATCCAAAGTTTTTTTGTGCAGTTAAGTTCCCTGAATTAGGAACTCCTTTTGGTATTTACTGAATATTCAATTTGCTAACCTATAGGGCATAGCTAATCAAAGTAACCTAAATTGAACTACTCGAATATAAAATGTTTGGATATGGAATATTCAGAAGCGTTAAATTAGTAGAAGTCATTGAAACAAAATCTATGAAACAATATAAGAAACAGAATACTGAAAACATAAAATATTTATTGCATTATAAAAGATCGAACTTGCCTGATTCTTTCATTTATCATACTCTACTGGCATATAATTTAATCTAATATATACACAGAAGCATTGAGGAGATATTATATGATTAATCATATCATAATTGGCAAATTCCATGGGGTATACATATGATATTTTGTATTATAATCTCTGGTAATGCATAAATTAAGTTTAAAGTTATTATTAGCATCTTTATTATTTCATTCCATAAAAAGTCCAGAGCCTACAAATCAGTATAATAATACATCTGAATATTTATTAATTGATTATCTTTTGTTCATACAGCAATTCCATTATATCATCTCCATTATATCATCTATTAACACCATTAAAGGGTTTCTTGTTTTTCTATAATATTTAAAAAATGTGATTTGCTATTGCTGAAAAAAACCATGTTATTGGAACCAGCGCTTTCATACATCATTTTGGAATCTTTTCTTTATTGTTGTTGTTGTAGATATATAGGTAGATAATATTATTTTATATTGGAATGAAAATACAATACTTTAATAAAATACTTATTATTATTTTATTATTTTATAGGGTCATTATTTTTTGTTTTCTGCCATATATCATTGATAACTTCTACAATAGTCTGTTCAACAGAACCATTGAACTTTTTGTCCCATAATTTAACTACATACTCTCCAGGAGTACTTTTATTTTCTAGGCGGCTTTCTAGAATATTAAGAAATTGCGCTTTAAGTCCTAATTCAGACAGACCTTTACCTGCAAAGTCAAGTTGACTTCTTATTGTTTCTAAAATATTAAAATATGTTTGAGCATTATATCCCGATCGTACTGCAGCTAATCTCTCTTCTCTTAATACAGCAAGCGGCCGCAACTGCCTTTCTTCATTTATAGCCCTGTATAAATATCCAATAAAAAATTCTATCAGTGCCATCAATGCTTTCGAAGTAGGCTGTACTGACATAATTCTCATTTCAACACGATAAAATTCAGAATTTAAGCGAATTCGCACATCATCATGACGTTCTTTTTCAAGTTCAAAATAATCTTTGGCAATGTTTGGCTGTCGGGAAGTGATATAATCTATATAATCGTCAATATCATCAAGGTACCTTGGGATAGTAGGAAAGCCTGAATTTTGTTGTTCAGACTGATCATATAAATGAATCCTTGGCTCATGAAGTGAATATATCTTGCCACCGAGAAATCGACTATTTGCTCCAAGTACAATCGCCGATGGTATTAAATTTAAAATATGATTGAACATTTGTGCTGTATGAACTGAATTTTGAGCTTGCAAATGAAGATGAAAGCCTTGAATAGCTGTTGCAACATGTAATGCCTTGAGTTTTTGACCATCAATCTCAACATCAGGGATTTTACTCTGCCATTGTGCTAGTTGATTATATCTTGGTTTATCAGTGACCAACCCATCCTTAAAAATTAGTGGAGAGGGATTACCACCAAGAAAGACAGGAATGACATCATTATTATTATTTCTCCATAATTTCTGAACTGATTTATCAAGATCTTCAATAAATTCTTCAATTTCAGTATTGAGATCTAGCAGCCTGTCCATTGGTGTTGGTAATGTTTTATATTCAAACTGACAAATACCATATTCATAATCAACTTTATGTTTGGTTCCTTCAAGTTCTTTGATTAACGGCTCAGCATTGACTGGTATACCATTATCGTCGAGCAAACATGCTTCAATTTCAACTCCAACTCGAAATGTCTCGTCATATCTCTCAGAATCATGGTGTATTCTTGTCTTTATCTCGTTTGCCTGTTTAGCAACGGAATAATGATTCAACTCAATAGGAGACTAATGGTCTTTAACTTATAAATTACATCTCCTTCCTACTAATGGTTCTTCTCCTCCTGAGCTTTTTATACATACTTCTTTTTTAAACCATTTTATTATACCGTCCTAGTAGGGATTTATATCCATAGTTACAATTCCATAGCCCATTTCAAGAGCAATATATGTTTTAGATCATTTGACATTAGCAGATATTATTAGTATCAGAAAATAAATAATCTAACTAGTCTAAAATCTTAAGAAAACTGGAATGATGGGATCAAGACTTTCTAACTTTCATTGTAATAGAAGAGTTTAACAAGGAAAGGCATTATATATACATATAGATTTCATCACATTTGCACATACTGTATTAAGTACGTATATTAAACTGATTGGCAAACTTCCACTATGGATAAAGTAGCAATTTCTATGATTTTATTGATTATATCTTTAATATTACTGGTGATTTATGGCGCAGATGTATTGACAGCTTCAATTAATTCGCCTGCCGGATTACGGGGAAAAGGTTTCTTACCGTTTGAAGAAGAGATTCGTGGAGGAGTATTTGGAGGAGTAGCAGTAATAATGTCTATAGTAGGTTTTATAATAGGTAGAAAAGAACCTTCAAAGACGATATCGTCATTACTTTTTATCAATGGAGGATTGATAATTGTAGGTATAATCATAACTATTGCTCTTGCAAGTCTTTCTTCTGAAAATACCGGAGGTATGGAACGCACAGCCGGCTCCACTATACTACTTGGTGCCATTTTGATTGGACTTGGAGTATGGAAAGCTATGGATGATAAAAAAATAGTGTCAAGTAAAAAAGAATCATCCTCAGTTTGATGAGTTTCCCAATGAAATGTAAACAGCATCCATGAAGATTAGGCATGAGCAAAGCCATGTCTTCTAGATTATAATAACGCCATTGGAATCAAGTATGGAAGATATCTGTATACAGTAATATGGGACTGTGGAAGATGTTATTAGTTGGTTATAATAATAAAAATATCCTCTGCACTGGCTTTTTGTTCTTGTTTATTAGAGGATCTTGAAGTGTTTAACTCTCCCTGGTAGCACTGATGATAATATGATAGAGTATATCATTCTGATGTCTTCTTCTTCTTAATTGCTGGATCTGCAGATCTCTGGAGGTTGCATCTACAGTAGAGAGAACAATAACAACAGCTGCTACTGCTATATAACATCGCTACTGTCGTGATATATCGGGTAGCCAAAAATTCTCTAATTTCTATATATTCTGGTGTCGTAACATTCACTGCAAGTCAGCCAGTTGAAGCAGTAGTTCTGCATGGATATACTCCTTCTCAAGCACCTGACCAAGCACATGGCGAACCATTAAATGCTCCATTTGGTAATGAAAGGTTGCTATCTCTTTGATGAAGCAGTTTATAGACACACCTATCAATGCAGGTTCATTTGCGTTTACAGGTAACGCATAAGCTTTCCACACATTAGATGGAAAACCATTTACTGTAACATATACAGTAGATGCTGAAGTAAAATCTCCAACACCCCAATAACTATTATTTATTATCCCTAATTCTTTTTTTATAATAGAATTCGCCAGTCACTACGATTGACAAAGAGGACATACTCTATATTTTTCATAAAAATGGTATCTGTACTTACATTAAGATAGATTTTGCTGCTGCTGCATATTAACGCACGAACGAAATTGATAATCAATAAGATGAGACTGACAAGAAGAGATCATGGTATCAGATGATGATTAGAAGAAACAACAACATTCACATCCAAACATCCAAACAACAACCAAATATAGCACAACTAAAACAATGATCACAAGAAGAAATAGTTATGCAGAACAATAACGATAAGAACATTGCAAGCAAACCTACTCCGTATAGAATAATTCTGATTGTAGATGACGAACCTGATATTACTTCAAGTTTGAAGCTGGGTTTAGAATATAATGGATTTGAAGTTCATGCTTTTAATGATCCCGTAGAAGCATTATTAAATTTTAAGGCTGGTTCATATGACCTGGTCCTCCTTGATATTAAAATGCCAAAAATGAACGGCTTTGAGTTATGTCAAGAAATAAAAAAGGAAGACGAAAAGGTCAAGGTATGTTTTTTGACAGCATTTGAGCCATCTTATGAAGAATTTAGAAGGTGGTTCCCTAAACTTAATGTAAAATGCTTTGCCTCTAAACCGATTTCAATATCTGATTTGGCCAAGAGAATAAAGGAAGAGCTAGAATCGTAGTCATAATTATAAAGGTGTGATAATTTCCTTTGACTAGTATTTCGGAGTATTATAGAGATAACATACATACTTGTGGTATGGTATGTCTTCTGTTGTATGTCATTGCTGATGGTAAATAACTAATAGCAAATAAAAGAAATCAAATCTACTATTCAATTTCCTATGAATAAAACAATGAAAATATCTGTAATCCCCATTGGACTATAACTGTTGGTATGTGTATTGTTATATTTCAAATTTATAATTATTAGAGTTTCTCTTCTATTTAATCAGTCTATTTTTTGTTGTTCAAAAATGAGTTGTTCGTCTCGCTACTCTGAGCGTTCTTCTTCTTCATATGTACATACATTTCAGATTATCGTTTTGTTCGTAGCATAACTATGATTGTATCTCTTTTCCTATCTATCATTATATCTCTCTGGCACTATGATCTTCTTGTTTATTATATCGTCTATTAATTGATTTAGCCTCGCTTTTACATCTTCAGGAACTTTATTTTCTAAGCCATAGAATGATGCTAAATAGACAATACCATCTCCTACACCACCTTTGCCTACTTCTAGTCCAGGCTTAAATATTTCTCCTTTGAAATTGCCTGCTTGAACCATCTTAACAGCTTGGTCATATGCCTTATCTACGTCCAAGACAAACGAGGTCAGAACAGTTTCTGGGGCCAGTTTGTTCTGATCTGAGACCGCACCAAATGCATATATTCCCTTTTCTTTAGCGGCCTCAATAACACCTTGACCAGATGTATCAGCTACGTGTAACAAAAAGTCAGCGCCAGCATTTATTTGCGATATTGCTGCTTCCTTTCCTTTAGCGGGATTATCAAAATCATCTAAATATGTAACAAGTACTTTAACGCTAGGATTCATCAACTTTGCACCTTGTTTATATCCTTCAAAAATGTTGACAATATTTGGATATGTGACATCTCCACCAACATAACCAATCACATGTGTTTTTGACATCATCCCAGCAAGTGCTCCTAACAGAAAGGATCCTTCTTGCTGCATTGGGAAAATGGAAGCAACGTTGGTTGACTTAGCAAGGCCAGTAAAAACTACAAATTTTGTATTTGGATAGTCTTTTCCTACCTTTATAGCTGGTTCCCCCCATTCAAAACCATGAGCTATAATCAAGTCATAACCTTTATCAGCATAATCTCTTAATGTAGCCTCTATATCTGGAATTGCAACATTATCTTTAAATTCAAATTCATGACTATATTTTGTTTTTATTGCTTGTCCGGCATTGTATGCGAATGCGCCCCAGCCCGCATCACTGAATAAAGCATCAGTTAATAATGCTATTTTTAGGTGCTTAGTGTATACTGGCATAATCTGATCTGTTGATGCTGTTACAGAAACAGCTGCAGCTGCAGCTGCAGCAGCGGCAAGTTGAAAAGATTGACCAGATGTTGGTATTACTGCTATTACTATGCCTATTGCTGCTATTATAGCTACATGCTTTCCTTTTACAGCCATAGTAGCAAATATTCAAAATGGTAATAATAATATTGTTTATTAAAAAATTACATATCTGCTGGTGCTGCTATTGCTTACTGGTAGGCTAAATGTAAATGTAGCTCCTTTTTTTCCATCATAAATATCATTACTCTCGATCCATATCTTACCACCATGAGCTTCTACAATATTTTTGCAAATAAACAATCCTAATCCTGTACCTCCTCTTTCAGATTTTGAAGCAAACTTTGAGAATAGTCTGGGCAATATTTCTGGGTCTATTCCAGTACCTGTATCCTTGACACTAACAATTACTTTACTATCTTTCTCTTCTGTGATAATAGATATAGTTCCTTCTTTGGTAAATTTGATAGCATTATCTAGTAAGTTTGAAATAACTTGA
>DASQRW010000156.1:0-10434 GCA_035642715.1 Nitrososphaeraceae archaeon
TCTTGCAAGAGCTAATGAGCAGCTTGAATTAAAAACATCAGAGCAAAATGCTTCTAATAAGGCATTATTTGAGTCAAACCGTGAGCTTGCACAAGTCAACAAAGAGATTGCAGAGACTAACAAAAGATTTGCATTAACAAACAAGCAATTTGCATTAACAAATAAACAATTTGTAGAGCTCAGCAAAGAATTGACAGCAGTCAATAAAGAATTAGCCTTAACTTATCAGACAATAGAAAAACAAAACAAAATTCATATAGAATTTATCAATATTGCAGCTCATGAATTGAGAACACCTATACAGCCAATATTAGGAACAGCAGAGTTATTAAAAAGTGAAATTGAAGAGGCTACTTATTATGAGAGGCAAGATAGGAATAATAATAATGGCATTCAAATTGAACAAATAAAAAGTCGAATTGAAGTCATTATCAGAAATGCAAAAAGACTGAAAGAACTTGCAAATAATATATTAGATGCTTCAAGAATTGAAAGTCAATTACTGGTATTAAATAAAGAGGCGTTTGATCTAGAAGAATTAATATCAAGTATAATTAGTAAATATAATGGGAGTAGTCAAAAAGAAAAGAAACTGTTAGTTGAATTCAAAGGAGACAGAAACATAATCGTTAAAGCAGATAAGGATAGGATAGCTCAAGTTATCTCTAATTTATTAAACAATGCTATTAAATTTACAAAGGACGAACCAGAAGGAACCATATCTATTAGCTATCAAAGAAAGGATGATGACCATAATAATAACAACTATGTCCTTGTTAATGTAAAGGATACAGGCAAAGGAATAGATCATGAAATATTTCCAAGGCTATTCTCAAAGTTCATTACTACTACTTCCAAATCCTCTAATGACGGAATAGGTATAGGATTATTTGTCTCAAAAACTATTGTAGAAGCTCACGGTGGAAAGATATGGGCAGAAAATAACTCAGATGGAAAAGGTGCCACATTTGCATTCAGCCTACCGATCAATTAATTAATGAATAACAGAAATTCTCCAACATTTGTAAAATGATATAATTTATAGATTCTGAGATATTTATTTCTCCGTCCTCAGTCTTTGTATTCTGAGAATGTATTTCTATAAATAAAATGAATCCTGAGTGGTAAAATAGAGTCAATTCTGTCTTGGATGCTAGCTAATTCACACAACATCAGTGAATGAAAAAACACTAAAATAACAAAATACAATCGAACCCTGATACATGCAGGAAACTAATCCCACCGAACCCAATAAGTGCGTTTTTTCTATTTTTTGAAAATTAGATCGTAGTCTCCATATAGGCTCTAATTTTTTTGAATTTTAGAGATAGCATGCCCATTAGGATTGGAAATGAGTCAAATTTGGTGCGCTTTCCCTTTTGGCGAAAGTAGACTACATACACTAGTGTATTGCATCCCACCGAACCCGTGCCAACCTTGTCTCCTCACAAAATAAATAGTACCAAGAGTAGCCATAAAATAAATACCTCTGTTATATTACATGAGTTGTCTCTTATGATAAAGGAGTAAGGAGAAAAACTTTAATTCTAGCCTTGCTAGTTTAATTTAGAACCCATTTTTAAGACTGATATCAGCACTAATCCCTCTGGGCCCGTTAACTACATGGGTTCATATGCAACTAGAATATAATACAATTACGTATTTGAAACAAGAAGGAGGTTTATTCTGACGCCATCAAAACTGACTACTACCATCAAAAATATTATGTCTATTCCTAATTCAAGTAATGCCGAACTAGTAAGAGAATTTTATGAATTTATGGAATCAAATGGTTCGTCTGAACAACATCAGAATAATAGTTTGAAGGCAACCAGCTGAAATTGTAGCTTCTACGGTGTCTAATAATTTTGACGAGATACCGGAGAAGGTAAGAAATGAATTGTTGGTTAAGCTGACTGATAATGAATCTGCACATAAAGATGTAGCTTGGACTGTAGAACATAATTCTGAAAAGATACCTGATAGTATAAGAGATGAAATATTAAGAAAGTTAGAGAAAAAATAGTAGAGAAAATGCTAAGGGTATCAATACTTTAGGTAGAATGCTTTTACAGTAGTTATAAAAGAGTAATTGTGAGAAAGTCTGAAATTATTTTGATGGCTATTAATTAATTGAAAACCTTAAACTTAACCTATTCTCATAATATTCAGAATCATTTTCATGAATTGATATCATTGTGGAAACCTCCGAACCCGCTCCGATATCAGTGCTTTTTAGTGGGTTTCACAAATATATGGTGAAATAGAAAACATTGGAAAACCCAAAACAATACAGTCTGAGGAACTACATCCTTGGTCATTGTTTATTTATGCTATGAAAGCACCAATGACAAGGAATAGATATCAGACAAGGTTAGCTAAATTTTTTGACTTTATCGGTATTGCAGGTACGAGGTTAGAAGACAAAGCAAGAGCCTTTGCTGAGAGGAAAAATGATAGTAATTGGGTATTTAATAATATTGTAAAGTTTGTGCATTTTCAAAATAACAGGGTAAACAAGGAGAAGTATTTGACTGTAGGCAAACGAACATCAGAAGAAATTGATTCATACCTTAGCGAAGGGCATATAGCGCCTAAAATTCAAAGGTTCGGCTTAGGCAAGGATACACGCTATCACGTTACACCTGCCTAAGATAACAAGCCTTCCCTACTATTTTTTTGTTGGAAATATAAGGATTGTATTGTATATAAAGTTAAAAGTTCGGATTAGTGTACAATCTTTTAATCTTCTATTAGCATTGTTTACTAATCTCCATCTAGAGGATAACTTAGTATTAGATGTGCTAAGAATTGCACTAGTTCAAATAGATTTACAAAATAATAAAGCTAAGGCAATAGAACATACCCTCAAACTATTAAAGAAAGTTGGATCGTCTGATTCAGACATAGTATGTTTACCGGAATTATGGTATTCAAAAATAGTCACAAATTTTGAAACAGAATTTGACAAAATAATTGATGCTGGAAAAGAATACAATATGGTCATAATTCCAGGGGCTTTTGTAGAAAGAAACAACAGCAACAACAATGGTAATGATCTACAGATCTCTTCTCCTGTAATTGCAAATGAGGGAACGATATTAGGACGTCAATTGAAGATTCATCCATTTGGCCCACAGCGCAAAGTTGTAAAAGCCGGCACCAAAGTAGAGCTATTTGAATCTGGGAATTTTAAGTTTGGAATAGGTATATGTTATGATATCGTTTTTCCAGAGGTAGCTAGAGCATTAGTAAAGAAAGGTGCAGACATACTCTTTTTCCCTTCAAAAATAAGGTATGAGGGCATAAAGCCTTGGCATATGTATGTCCAAGTCAGAGCCCTTGAAAATAGAATACCAATAGCTGCACCAAATGTATGTGATAGTGCCAATAGTATCTATAAAGGAAAAAGCATTTTCGTTGATTTTGATTACGACTACAAGACTGATATTGCTGTTCCAAAGCTTAGATTTGGATCGTCGGTAAATAACCAGATACTTATAATGGACATCGACCTGAAGCGTACTAGAAAATTACACAAGAAAAGGTTTGAAGATTTTCGAAATAACTTATATGGCCTGCTTTAAAATAAAATATATATATACACAAACACTTGATTAGAGAGCTTTTACAATATATCTTTCAGCTAATAAGAATATAATATTTGCTCCCCTTATTTATATACGACCAGTATAACTCTTTTACGAAATGAATGCATATGCTTATGATTTAGGAACTTTAGTTATCATTGTATTAAGTGTATTAATGTTTGCTATTTTCTCTGCATGGTTGTACTTCCTAACTTATACAATAATATCTTTCAAACGATTGCCAAAATTGAAATCTATAAATCAACAACAAGATGCTATTATTAGGGATGAATTTCCCAAAGTGAGTGTAATTCTTCCTGCACGAAACGAAGAAAAATATATTGCAAAATGTCTTGATAGTTTACTCAATCAAAGCTATCCTAATTTTGAAATAGTTGCTATTAACGATTCCTCATCTGATAGAACAGATGAAATAATTCAAAGGTATCATATCTTAAACTCTAAAGTGGTAGCAATTAATGCAGAATCTAAACAAGAAGAAGGATGGATTGGAAAGAATTGGGCATGTTATCAAGGCTACCTAAACTCAACAGGAGAGATATTCCTGTTCACAGATGCAGATACAGTACATTCAAGATCTATAATGTCTTTAGCAGTAACATACTTGATAAAACAAAATCTTGATGCTCTTACTGCAATACCCAGGATATTGTCAGAAGAGGATATTTTGATAAAGATAACATTGCCACTACTTTGGACTCTTTCATATGCAAAGTATTCGGCCTTACGTGCAAATAATCCAAAAAAAAAGACAGGATATCTCTTTGGAAGTTTTTTTATAATAACTAGAAAAACCTATGAAGCAGTTGGTACTCATAAAGCAGTAAAATCCGAAATCGTAGAAGATGGAGTCTTAGGAAGAAAACTAAAAGAAGAGAAATTCAAATTGAAAGTAGTTCGTGGAGAAAGTTATGTCGAAGCAATATGGGCAAGAGATCTTAATACTCTGTTAGATGGGCTTCGTAGATTGATGATTCCACTATATCAAAGGGATAGAACTAGTGCTTTGTTGATGATTATTTCTTCATTCCTTCTGTTAATGCTGCCTTTTATTCTGTTACCATTTTTGTTGTTTGATACCACTCTTTTCTTCATTTATAGTTATTCTGTCTCTGTAAACGACTTTTTGCTGTTAATTGATATCATAACCATCGCTCTCTTACTTTCCACTAGTGCCATACAATCAAAGTACGCCCTTTTTCAAAACATGTTGTATGCTCTAGGTTCTCCTTTAGCTAGTGTAATCATCTTGTTTGCATTTGTATCATCAATTCTTGATGCTACTAAGAAAAATGCTGTTAATTGGAAAGATAGGCAATACATCATCAAATAAAGTCATTGAGATTTTTCATATACTAAATTCTCTTTCTTCCTTTCTTCAGTTAGAACATAAAGTAGATGAACCCTCCTACCAGGAAGACTCAAATCCCTCCGAGCCCGAGAATCACAGAAACGGTACCCACGGCGATTCAAAATACTCCTTGATTATTTGAAACTGGATGGAAAGTTAGAAAAACAGGTTGACCAGTCATTCAAATGATAACGGAATATTTTATTGTTCACCCACTTTATAGGTACCAGTGAATGATTTACTGTTAGATGAGACTTTATGGTTGTATGAGGTATCTTCGGATCAAATCCCGGATGCGGTTACTAACAAAGTGTGTTGCAAAAGTTCTGCCATGTTTTTTGTAACAAAGTTTGATAACAATGATACCGTATATCTATTAAGTGTCTAGAAATTTAGACTACTCGACGAGTAACTCATGTTACTCCAGGAGTAATTCGGAGTTTACCATTGCTATTGGTCATGCCCAGATAAGAGACACTTTGATGTGAGAGATAAATATTATTGGCATGGCGAATGCAAAAATGAAGGATGCCGATCAGGATTAAGTCGGACGAGACGCTGGTCACTGCGATTCCATACTTGCTGCGTTGCGTTTGCCTATGCGATCGCCTCCTGGTCGTCCCCGGAACGTCAAGATCACTGCTATTGTGCCAAAGCCTTCGTCATCGAATCCTGCCACTCCGGCGCATCAGCCCCATAAGGCGTAAGACCCGATTCATCTGGCAGATCTAGATTGCTGAAGGCAAGAGGCGGCGCAAGGAAGGATAGCTTTCCGTAAACTGAATCGATTGACGTCATTTTAGCCGGATAGCTATCCTTCTCCGGTAGGGACGCCTGTGCGGCGGTCTCAAGAAAGCCCAGCGCCTGCACCCACATCACGCTGCGTGCGAGCGAGATCTTTACGTGGTAGGATCCGCCTTCGATCGACCGGCGTAGCAATGCTGCCATCATGCCCGCCGCAGCGAAATAGCCGGCCATGAGGTCGCCCAAGTAGAAGACGGGCGAGAATCGGGGTTTGTCGGGTTCCCTCTCCTTCGCAGCAAAGCCGGTAGCGACTTGCGCATTCTGGTCAAAGCCAGGACGTTCCATCCAGGGGCCTGAATGACCAAATGCGTTGATATCCATACAGACGAGGCCGCGCTCGCTCGCTGCAGCGAGTTCCGCCGGTAACAGCCCGAAGCGAGTATTCACTCCGGGGCGATAACTGTTGGTGAAGACGTCTGCCCGCCTGGCGAGCCGCTGCATTATTTCCCGATCGGTAGGTTCACGCAGATCGAGATAAGCGCATTTTTTGCCTTCATCTACGCCGAGATGCTGGGCGAATGTGTCGGGATAGGCCGGCGAACTGATATGGAGAACATCGGCGCCATATTCCGCGAGTGTACGGGCACCGCGGGGGCCGGCCAGGATGTGTGTGAAGTCTAGAACGTGAATCCCGTGTAACGGAGAGGTCGCGCTAGGGTCGAACGGCACGGGCGCGCCGTCGGCTATTTTCTCGATCTCAATAACCGGTGCCCTGGTGAGGGCAATGCCTTGCGGATGCGCAAGCCACTCCTCGCGGGTGAAGGCGCGGCATGCAGGAAGACCTGCCTTTGCCAACGCCACTTCCAGGTCGGCCGAATCCCACTTCGCGACTTCGCGGGCAATGGATTTCTTGTTGTAATCACAATCAAAGAAATTCAAATATCCCTTCAGCAACTTCGGATAGGGTGGCCCTCCCTCAATCATGACATAACAATTATCACGGCAAAGAAACATGCCGTTCACGTCGACAAATTCCGCGCCGACATTGATCAGGAGGCCCTGCTGCTGAACGAAGTGTGTAGGATGCAGATAGTGCAGCGCGTCAATGATGTCGATTGCGATATTTGTCTGCTGACCTGTGCGCGCATGCCAGATGGCGGCGCCCGCTATGCCGATTAGCAACTGAGCCATCCCCGACGCCTCGCCGAGGTGGTGCGGCGAACGGATCACTGGGTCGGCACCGTTCAGCACAGCGTCGCCAGGGAAATGTGGCGCAACGGCGAGATGATCGATGAGGGCGGCAAGTGGTTTAAGGTCTCCTGCGGAAAGCCGTTGTATCTTGGCGGCTCGTTTCGTGCCAGCCGTCATTTTCAAATCTCCTTGTGCTGGATGCACATCCTTGGAATCCCAAAATCCCGTCGCTCACGCGACTGTTCTCCTGAAAAATACCAATTTTCACTGGGTCGTTGATCATATGTTATAGTCACATGCTGTCGTTCAGCTTTCAAAATCTCTAAGGCTGCATTCGTTATTGCCTTAGCAAAGGCTTCTTTTTGTTCTCTTGTCCTCTCGGGGTAAGTTGAGATTTGAATTAGAGGCATATCTGGATCGTATAACGAATGAAATTTAAGGTTTCAAAAGAGGGAAAGCATACCAATTTATGAAATCAAGATTTTCTCATGATCTCGTTTGCAAAGATGTCTAATGCTTCAAGTTCTCTAGACTTATCCAAGTCCACTTTAAGATACTGAATACCAGCATCTTGAAGACATTCCTTTTGCTTGATACCAACTTTCAGACTATTGACCCCCCGCACGAAATATATCCATCTTTCAGGAAATAATTCTCTCTGGTGGTCTATTCAATCTTCTGCAGATTTATTGACAAATATTGTTAGGTATAGAATCAGGAGGAATATTTATTTGAGAGATTGTATAAGTATGGGTTATATACGAGAATATAGAAATGGATATTATAGCACATCAATGATAGAAAATGCAGACTTTGCTGATAGTTTTGAAATGATTAGAGTTATTGCAGGGCTTTCAGTAATGAGAGTGTTGAATAATAGAAGTTATTTTTCTTCTCCAAGGTTATATAATTTCGTTAAATACCGGATACCTATCGAAGATCCTATACGTAAAAGAAGAAACTTGTCTGATAGACTAGTCCGACTTAATATTACCAAGAAAAGTGACATTCTTAGTAATATAGATGATAAAGAAATTAATAGGATAATTCAAGAACAAATACAAACACATAGAAGAAATAACTCGACAGTCAGAAAAAGATGGGAAAACACAAGAGCATTTATTCAATATGTGCAGCACACAAGAGATCAAAATTGCTTTCTATAGTCTCAAGAATGATTTGTTGTTTATGAATAATTAAACTTAACTTGCTCTTACTGCTTTTATTTTATTATTGCATTTGCAAATAAAATAAAG
This sequence comes from Nitrososphaeraceae archaeon, assembly GCA_035642715.1. Classification (GTDB taxonomy): domain Archaea; phylum Thermoproteota; class Nitrososphaeria; order Nitrososphaerales; family Nitrososphaeraceae; genus JAJNBK01. The sequence continues at coordinate 8,154 of DASQRW010000156.1, forward strand.
AAGATAGTATAGCAATGATGAATTATAGAGAAGACAAATGTTTTATAGTCCAGAAGGCACTGGGATATTGCATAATTATAGGATTAATTAGCTGAATACTTTAATAATTTTCTACAGGAATACTATTTCAAACTATATATCCTATTCTGTACTGAATGTAATGCTCCATAGATTTCAAAATTATGCCAGATTTAGTTCACAAACTCAGACATAACAAAACGTTACTATATACTAGTGTAGTAACAAAAGTGACCTATAAACAGTAATTTTTTTGTACTAGGAGAGTTGAGCTGATAAGGGAACCCACTTATATTAGGGTTCAAGCAGATATGAACCATCCTCTAAAAATGACTACAATAAGTAACTGTTAATATTATTATCCTGACTTACCACTACTTTATCAGATAACCAGTTCATCACTTATAGACTAAAATAGATGTTTTGTTAAGTAATACATATGCAAAATTCGCAGTACAATGTAGTGCACACAACAACGAACTCATGGGACAATGATGTACTGAAATCAAAACTACCTGTCTTTGTTGATTTTTGGGCTGAATGGTGTGGTCCTTGCAGAATGGTTGGGCCGGCTATAGAACAGCTGTCGCAAACAATGGGAGATAGAATAAAAGTAGCAAAACTCAACGTTGATGAAAATCAAGAAATAGCAATGAGATATGGCGTTCAATCAATTCCTTCGCTTATTCTTTTTAAAGCAGGAAAAGAAGTTGCAAGAACTATAGGAGCTGCTCCAAAGGAAAGATATCAAAAATTCATAGAAGACTCTCTTTTGAAGGCTTGAGCATCTAAGAATTTGCCATTTCAAAATTTTTTCTTCTCTGAAATACTACATCAACAAAGAGATATTGCTGAAAAACATAGTTTGCTTTTATAATTTGTCTTCAAATTATTCACAATTGTGTACCTCAAATTGGGTCCTAAAATTATATCAAATTTAATTCATAACCATTGGGCCATACTTTAACATCAATTCTGTTCTATATCCGATCCGGCCCATTGAACCATTTTTATAATAACCAAATAGAATGAACCCGTCTACTAGCAAGACTCAAATCCCACCGAACCCGTGAATTAACTTCTATAGCTATTACCACTGTTGATTATTTTTCTTTGTCCACTACTACATTATTGTTGCCGCATTATCTACATTTCCAAATCTATCTAATCAAAGTGATACGTCAGAAAAGAAGAGTCAGAAAGTTTTCATAATAGTAAAGGAGATATTGTCGATTGACTTAATAATAATAGCAGTGATAGTTTTTTGCAATACTCATCCCTTTGTAATTTTGTAGCAACAATGAAGTAAAATTTTTGCATTTACTTTTAACCAAATGTAATTTTTTTAGAAATTGAGTATATGTTTCCGGCGCTAATACCAATAATGATACGAATAGTCTGAACAAATAGAGAAACGCTTTACACTCCTTGCTCTGGTGCTGATATAGGTCATACTAGTAAATCTTCAACAGAATGTAATGATGACAATGGGTTGTAGATTAAAGACCAAAAAGCGATGGAAATATCCGTACCTTGAGTCTGGAAGTTTTATGATAATAGTTGTAATAGACATACTTATAGTAGGTGCACGTTCTTTAAACCTAGAAGATTTGGCAATAGATATTGCATATTATATCTCACAGATAGAACTTCAAATGGCTGCAACAATAAAGCGATCAGAAAGTAGGTTAAAAGAAAAAGGTAGAGTGTTAGAAGAAGACAGACTCAATATTCTTTTAAGAGGTGCTATGATGATTGCTAAAAGATTAGAAGAAGAAATATACCATGAAGTAAAAGAAAGAGAGCACAAATCATATAATTATTGCAGTAACGAAATTAATATACTTGCATTAACAACATTACTATCGGCATGGTCTAGCTGGGTCTTTAAATCTAAATCTGACGATAAAAATTGACCAATAGAATCTAGAGAACAAGCAGCAGCAGTCAACAAGTATATAGAGTCGTTAATTAAAAATGCAATTACAGCTGGTCAAAGAATAGGTGAAGATGGTGAAAGACCAGAGGGAAGAAGCAAGTTGATAACCATAACCTAAACCAGGAAAGGCTTCAACTGACACACAACAAAATGTTGAAAAAAATGGTGTTAGTTTTCTGCTATCAGCTTCTTATTTACTTACTATTATGTCTTCTTCTATTTGTTTGTGTGTAATATTGAACTGTTGCATTTTATTCTCTACAAACTTGGTAGCATCAGTAGCAACAATGCTATTCGTAGTTATGTATATGATGCACTTGTATC
>DASQRW010000157.1:0-2404 GCA_035642715.1 Nitrososphaeraceae archaeon
AATATTTGTAGAGGTTTTCTTATTGCTTGCAGAGAGATAACCTCCTATCCTTTCGCTTAGTTTAGATCTCAATTTATCTACTTGATATTGCGCAATCATAAGGTTGCCTATGATATTTTCAAGTTCAAGATCTCTTTCTTCTTTCATATTTGAAATATGATTGTCGTTAGGATTCTTTCTATTGTTATCATTGTATTAGTCAGCATTTTCAATGTAAAGCCTATTTCCTATTTTATAGTGTATTTGATCAATATAGTACACCCTATCCACAACAGGAGACGATAAGTTTGCGCCACATACAGGTACACCTTCTACTACTACTGCTTCTTCTTCTTCTTTTTTTTCTTCTTGCTCTTCTATCAGAATACTCATTAACTAATTTAATATCCACATAGAATAATAATATGTAGTTGCAGCAGTACTCTAACTTTTTACCCAGTATCTGATTTCAGATACTATCTATCTAAAAATAATTATTTCTGCTAGATCGTCATGATCATATCTTTCAGAACAACAATATTCCACACCAGGATAAAAAACATGTCTAGACAAGATGAATACAAGACCATGCAAATTCTTTCTATAAAGGAGGATAAAGCATATCTTCTTTTACATATTCTGCAGGAAAAAGAGAAAATACTCAGATTACCTACCACCAACCATAGAAAAGATTATTGATTCATTTGGGATAGTGACATATAATGAAGATGTATTGAATGTATACTTTTGACAGAACAGAACAGAAACTTGTAATAATTATAGATTTAGAGATAAATGCCACACAAACAGCCTGAAACAATAGGAGTTACTAATCATTTTCAGAATTTTACTATAAGTAATTCAATAGTAGATTTTTATTCCTTTTAGTTACTATTAGTATACATACCATCAGCAGCAAAGACGATAGTAGAGGATAGAATCACGTGATAAGTCGTTGTCTGTCTCAGTCGCTGATCGTTGTTGTCTGGGTGAGACACACACATACAGCCTGAAACAATGACAAAAGCGTGGCGAGGGGGTTTTGCTGTTGTTTCCTCCTTTCATTGATTCCTCTACTGTTGTTGCTTGTTGCTGATGGTAGTTCTTTATAGCTACTTGAAAAAGATTTTGCTACTAAACTTAATGTTAAAAGTAGTAGTAGTAGTGGTAGTGGTAGATTATTGATATATACAGTAAGATATAATATGATTATTTGGAGATTGACAAGCGGTATTTTTCTTTGCTTTTATTTATAATACCGCTGAAGGAACAAATACTCAAATGCATCAATCATTGCCGCTATTATATGATGCTCAATAATAATTAACAAATTGCTGTATGTGTTGTTGGAAATGGTATATTAGGAGATAATATCCAGATAGTTAGTGCAGCAATATATGCAATTGCATTGATTATGACTATACTACAATATTCAGCATGAGAAAAAACATGTTTATTCAGAGTACTTGCAATATTCGTTCCTCCTGAGAAGAGGAAGAATGACCAGCAACAGGTTATACAGGGGAAGAGGGTTCAAATAAATAACAATAAGACTGGAGTAGATTACTGGGGACATTGGGGTTGGGAGATAAATCCTGAAACTGGTAAGAGATATGACGAATGTGAACCAAGACCAGGTTGGTATTGTACTACTAATAACGAATCATCATTACAACCAGAACAATAACGAATAACACGAGCACCAGTACTACCGCTACCAAGAATACCAGCACGAGGTGATCGAGACTATGTATATTCTGATGATGTAACAAAGTGAAATCCTAATGACAATGATAAAGAAGGTGATCCAATACCAGAAGCTATTGAAGAAGTACAAGAGGAAGTAGAAGAAGAAGACACAAAAAAGATAGAGTGCCAATCATTGGAGATATTTTAGGAGATAATAGGCTACCCTATTTCAAAAGCAACCCAATTCTGAGTAATTCATTTTTAACTATTTGTTAATATAAGAAAAAGTACTTTAGATTTTGGATTTAATCCTTTATCCACACCCAATTAGGTCTACCATTTCTTGACCATTTTCATATTTCATGAGAACAGGTTTAACACTCACATCATTAAATTTTGCAAGTCTTAAAAGAATCCACTATCTTTTTGTCTTTGGCACTATGGGAAATAAATATCTGACTAGCAGCCACAATTACTCATTGGATAACTTGTACCGGCTCTGTTAACTTAATGTTATTCTTGTAGTATTTAATATTAACAAACCCAGAGATAATAAAGAATAAAAACAAAATTAAAGAAACTTATTTGCTATCTCCTATTGCTACTACTTATACTGCCATATTCCAAATGTATTTTTTTGTGGATCTTCTAATACTGCATAATATCCTTCTGATATTTCTTGTTTATTTTTTATAACTCTAGCTCCTAGTTGTTTTGCTTTGTTTATATAGTCTTC
>DASQRW010000158.1:0-11430 GCA_035642715.1 Nitrososphaeraceae archaeon
GAGAACTTGTTGTTTTAGACTTTGAAGAGTATGATATATTTTATGCTTTGACTAAAATGAGATCATATACTTTGATTTAGATTATAAGGTGTAGAGAAGGAAAAGAGGACTTTATAGTATTACTAGCAAAGAATAGGAATATCAAATACTCTGTCATCAATATTTTCAAAGGCTTTATCAGTATGATGTACATTTGAAAAGAAAGAAGACATAACATGAATACTTTAACAAAGGTAGTCTTAGGATTAGGAATAGTAGCAGTAGTAGTAGGAGTATGGATTTTCTATGTAATCTCAAACTTTGGAGATTATACCTTTGAGATTGAGGGAAGTGAAAACGTGTTTGGAGCTAATGCAGGTTCAGTACCAGTAGACTACAGAAAAGGATTATGGAATCAAACACATACTGACGCAGGGGATAATTATACACTACCTAACATAACTATACAATGACCTGTGGTGTGGTTATCCAGTCCTGTGTGTGGTAACATTGACAAATATCAACATCCAGGCTATGGAATGAATTTATGTGATAACATCTTTCGCACCTACTGGATATTCTATTTGTTTACCTAGGAATTTGACAACAATTTGTCTTTGAAGCATGTACTCTATTTACCGAAGCCTACTGGAAATACAGTTAGTAAGTAGGCATTCCTTTTTGTGTTCCATCAGTTTCCTTAGGGTTCAGAGTCATTCATCCAATCTCAATCAGGTTCGATCTGTTTCCTATTCCTGGAGCACTTTATGAATAAATGAGATCGCAATTGATCCTTCGCCCACCGCGGATGCAACACGCTTGATGCTGCCGCCTCGCACATCGCCCACCGCGAAAACCCCAGGCAAACTGGTTTCAAGCAAGTATGGTGGACGCGTAAGAGGCCAGCCTGCAGCGCCCAGATCTTCTGGTAAGAGATCAGGGCCTGTCTTTATGAAGCCTTTAGAGTCGAGTGCCATGCAGCCATTGAGCCAACGGGTGTTTGGATCGGCACCTGTCATGACGAATATGTGGCTTATTTCGTGCTTCTCAGTCTGTCCTGTTTTACCGTTACGCCAATAAGCGGAATTGAGGTGATTATCTCCTTCTAAGGCCACAATCTCAGTTTGTGGTCGTAATGTGATCGTAGGACTATTCTCTATCCTACGGATCAGGTATCGCGACATACTAGCAGCCAAACCGGCGGACCTGACTAGCATATATACACGCTTTGCAGTCTGTGCTAAAAATACAGCAGCCTGGCCCGCTGAGTTTCCTCCGCCAATTACAATTACTTCCTCTCCTCCACATAACTGCGCTTCCACAAAAGTCGCACCATAATAAACGCCTGCACCTTCAAAGCGTGACAGATTTTCCAATGGTAGCTTTCGATATTGCGCTCCTGTGGCAATCACAACAGTGCGAGTAGAAATTCTAGCCCCATTCTCAAGCTCGATGACGTACGGTTTGCGATCGCAGATGAGTCGTGTCGCCTTATCAATGAGCATATGTGCACCGAACTTTTGAGCTTGAAGGTACGCCCTAGCTGCGAGTTCCTGTCCGGTTATACCGGTTGGAAATCCCAAGTAATTTTCAATTTTTGAGCTTGAACCGGCCTGGCCACCAGGCGAACTTGTCTCCAGCACCAGCACATCTAGTCCTTCTGAAGCACCATATACTGCGGCAGCCAGTCCTGAGGGACCAGCTCCGATGACTACGAGGTCTCGCACATGGGTTTGGTCTACAGATTCATTGAAGCCAAGGCAGTCTGCGATTTGTTGATTACTGGGATTCCGAAGCGCCAATTGGCCTCGACAGATCAACACTGGTATTTCACTGGCAGAAATTTTGAAATTATCCAACAGATTCTGTACGTCAGGGTCGCGTTCTAGGTCTATGTACGAGTATGGGTGTCCGTTGCGCATTAGAAACTCTTTGATCCGCAAGGTACTGGCAGAATGTGTTGACCCAATAAGGATAATGTCTCCAACACCAGCAGCTATTAACTCTACTCTGCGTAGGATGAAAGCCCTCATTAGTATGTCGCTGAGCTCAGCATCAGTCTGTACTAAAGTTAACATTTGTTGGTGATCCAGTTCGATTACTTTGCCCGGCTTCGTAGCACGTGCTCGGAAGAAAGACCGGCGACCAGAGAGCATGTTAACCTCTCCTGTGAATTCGCTAGAACCATGGACAGTCACAAGGGTCTCATAGGCATCAAAGGGGCGTACAATCTCCACTTCGCCTGTGATCACAACAAAGAACGGTACCGATGTGTCTCCTTGCTCTATTAGCACTTCACCAGGCTGTACTGAACGTATACGTCCATGCGCTGCAATACGATCAATCTGAGCTGGTGTTAATTTCGGAAATATTTTCTCAATACGAGAGCTGGTTAGAGGGAGTCCTCTGCGTGTATTGGACATAGTTGTCATTTACAGTGTAGTTTCTACTCATAAATCATCGCCTAGATCTTTCCGCCTTTCACTCTTAGCGTATTGCACTTACATTTTGAATCTGTTCTGAATAGTCACGTCAAAATCGCTAATACAGAATGTTGAATTATCTAAGATTAAAGGTATGGGTATCAAACAAGTTGTTAATCTTCTTGAAATTGCTAATGATGATTTACCAGCACTTGAAAAGCGGCTTAAAAGGCTAAGAAATAATGTAAATTCACTGCAATTTCAAAGACGCATAGATGAGAGAAATTTATACCAATTGAATAATCAAGTAGCAACAACAACAAAACTCTTGAGTTCTTTTCGTTTATCTTGTATAAGAGAAAGAAGAGAGATAGAAAAGCTCTATGATGAAAAGAGAAATCTCAACACTCTTGTTACTCAATTTTAGAACAATAATGAAGAATATCTTGATAAAATCAAACAGGCAGCTTATGAAGAAGTGAAAAGTGTCTTAACGAACAGTAAACTTCTCTTACAACTCGCTCTTGCATAAATAGTTGAATCACTAAGAATGAATCCTGAATTATGTAATTTCGTAATATATGATAATTCAAACAATAATACTACTATCTCTTATGGATCTAACTATCCTTCGTTAATGTTGTCAGGACAGCAGCAGCAACAACAACAGCAATCATTTAACGATAGCTATACTGCTTTGATATTAGAAGAGACTGAAAAGCTTTACAATACACTAAAGACAGAATTGACAAATAGAGTTATGGCTGTGGCTGCTGCATCTGTTAGTGCATCATCGTTACCGTTACCAGCACATAATAACAACAGAAATTAACGCATAAGAATGATAGGTATCAAACAGAAGAATCTAGATATAATAAAACAGAAATTTATTGCAATGTCAAATGAATGATAATAAAAGGATGTATTATTTACAAAGCTATCAATAGATGATTATAATGCATTTCTATTTCTTATACTAACCAAGTTAGAATATGAACCTGGGTTGATTAAAGGAGAATGTACATGGTAATTACTAAGATTTACAATACGCCATATACTAAAGCAAGTTCATAATCAGCTTGAATATCTTATACTCAAACAACAACAACAGGAGTAAGCTCAAAACAATCAGCAACAGGCGTTTCATAATCAAGTTACTCTACAGTCTACTACTGCTTCTCAGCAGCAGGTAAGCAAGCTATCTCAAACAAAGGATATCCCGGCTGCCAAAATTAAAGTAGCATCAATGCAAACAAATAGGCCAACTTATACTAATAATGTATTAAATGACCTACTAAACTTTAAAGACAGCACAAGATTCTCCAAACAGTATGTTAAATAACTTAAATAGTAAGTTAACTATGTTCTGCATAGTTACATTTATTGTGTGTCTCTCATTTCTAGAGACTAATATACTCAGCATGTTTGCTCAGACGTACAATATTGCTTTTGATAACATCAAGGCTTCTGCTACCTCCGAGCGCCCCTTAAGTAGTGGTCTTAATTCATGGGTATGTTTCACAGAATTCGGTTCCACGGATTGTAGAGATATGTCAAATGCTTCAAGTACATATATAGGACTTGCAGCAGGCGCTGCAATTGGTGGAGTGATAAGCTGGTGGGTTTATTACCGACAGAATAAGACTTCTCGTAAGCAAGATCATGTTCTATACCTTATTGAGCAGATTGAACGAAAGAATGGAAAAATATTGAAACATTTAGAGTCATATGCAAAACACCACGATTTAGTTTTAAACAAAATACTTCTCCTAGAGGAGAGCATACAAGCATTAAACAAAAAGATTGAAAGTAAAGAAGAAGAAGATCCACATTCCTGAGCGAAGGAATTTGTTAATCAATCAAAGTCCAGAATCCGGTAATAGTAATAGTAGGTAGTAATGTTAATGGTGTTAACAAGAAATATGATAATAGGAATAGTAACTGGAGGAGTACTATGGCTGGTAATAATCCAAATTATATCAAATAGTCGAAGAACATAAGAAAGCTCAACACAATTAGCAGCTACAACTTGTCAATCAAGTTACTCTACAGCGTACTGCTGCTGGACTTCAGTAGGCTCCAAAATTACATCAAACATCAAGTTTACAGACTCTGAAACCAACATCATTATCACTACTTCCAACTAAATCAAATCCACCATATAATATAGGTAATCTGTAAAATGACTACTCGCAAACCAAAGCTTTAGGTCAGCAGCAGATAGAGAATCAGGTAGGAGAAAATAATCATTACAGTCATTGCTAATACGAAAAGAAGAAGGAGAAGAAGAGGAGAATAATCAACCAAAAGAAGAATGATGACGATTACAGAAAATTAGAAGAAGAACAAGTATAAGAATTGCAAAACAGCTTATATCATAATCCTACCATTCTTATTATAAATACACCATCTTTGAAATTGTTAACAAAATGAATGGACATACTATGCTAGTAAGTGTAGGAATTATGGCATTATTTGTAGCTGCAACAACAATAACAACAATTGACATGACTAATACAAAGGGTAATGGAATTGGTCTGTTATTTGTCGAAGCACAACAACAACAAAATGCAAATCGTGTCACCATAGGTAATTGTGTGACTATAGGGGATAACACTACTCTGGGTAGTAGTGTGACTATAGGTAATAACTCGACTATAGCTGAGAATATGAGAATAGCTAATAATGTGAGAATAGGTGAGAATGTGAGAATAGGTGAGAATATTACTACCATGACGAGTAGTGGGCAAATGGATGGTAATGCCTCATCTCCTATAACCAGTCCACAAAATCTAACTGCTGTTCCTGTTAATAATCAAATTAATATCTCATGTTAATACTCAAATTAATATTGCTAAATCTGTAGCCAAACCAACTATAGTGCTCTATCTGGTGATGGTGATGATGAAGATAGCACTGTTACTTTGGAGAGTATCATCGGCGGATGGATTCTATAACATCAGAATGGGAACAGACTGGAGGACAACAACCTGATGTTTTGATATAACAGACAGACTCTGAGTAAACCATTGTTATGTTCGATTTCACTGATGGAAAAGGTATAACAAATACTGCTGCTGCTGCAAATTTCGTCTTCACGATAGAAAATGAAGAAATCTAGGTTGAAACAATAGAAGATTTTGGAGCAGGAGTATAATAATAATAAGAGAGTTATGTTTGAAAGGGAAATCGAGCTCCAGATTTTATTCCCAAATCATTATTATAGCAATAATATCGTCATAGATAGTTGGTATAAAGTATGAAAAGGTTTAGACAGTTCAAGTTAACAAAAGAACGTATACTACTGTTTACTTTTGGAGCAATACTCATTCTTTATTCTGCTTTTCCAGATTATTATAGTGCTTTACAAATACAAGCACAAGTGCAACAACAACAACAGCCGCCATCACCACCACCGGTAATAGGTATAAAGATTACATCACCCACTACAGGTCAACAAGTTCCCGTGGGTGAACTTACAATATCAGGAACATCTACAGATAATGTTGCTACTGATTGTACAGTTTATGCTGATTGGAATAATACAAAGCCATTTCAAACTGCTGTAGCAACTGGTCCAGGAGGAGTAAATGATTATTCTAGATGGACTTTTACGTATACTGATGATTACCATCTTATTACAAATGGAACTAACAACCTAACTTCTAAACTATCATGTTTTGGTGATGAGAGTAATGTTGGCAGTGCTGCTAATTTGACGAAAAGTTATAGTGTAAATGTAATTGGAGTAATAGAATCTTCTGAAAGGCAGGCATTAGAAGAAGAGCAACAGAATAATAGTAGTGAATTTACCTCCTCTCCTTCTTTACCTTCTGTGAAGAGAGGTAATGATGATGATAATGATAATACAGCTACAACAACACCATCTCCAGAAGAGCCGACGATCTATTGGGATCTTGAAGATTTTAACGAGGATAGTCAGCATAGTCTCAACCTTGAAGAGATATCTCGGATTTAGAATGAGTCCTGACTAGGAAATAATTATCATCAATTCTTTGATGATAGATGAAAATTGTATGACAAGCCTTGGGATGCTATGTAATCTTATTAGATGAATAATAGTTATCAATAATCTTATAAATTACTCCTTGAGTAAGATATCGATGCATAATCAGCAACAGCATCTTCGAACAAACAATGTATCAAAATTTGCAGTTATTGTATTATCGATTGTATTACTAACTGGCTTAGCACTTGTTCCCGCGTTACAAATTGGAGTCAGGGTCAATTGCAGCAACAGCAGCCTCCTCAGCAGCAGAAACAGGTTGGTCTAAGCCAAGTAATAAAACAGATTGCACAACAAGTAGCAAACGCTAATCCCGGTACTAATGCAACACAAATACAGCAAGTACTGGTACAATTAGCTAAGCAAACTGCTCAGACAGCAAGTAAAGAGCAAGCCATTCAAGAAATACAACAGATATCCTCACAGATTGCTAAATTTCCTTATGGTACTGTCTCACAATCATTAGCCCATTTTGCAGGACAACTAGTATCAGCATCTAGTAGCGGGAGAGCTGATACTGGTACAACTAATATTATGCAAATAGCACAACAAATCGCACAAGAGAAAGTTAGTAGTGGTGGTAATGTATCACAATCAGTAGTCAATAAAGCTATTCAAACAGCAACAGGCGCTAACTCAAATAACATAAACCAGCATATAAAACAGACAGCACAGATAATATCTAAGCAGACTGGTGTTCCTGTAGAAAAGGTAGAAGCAATAATTATACAAATGGCTTTGCAGATTGCTCAAGCACAAGGAAAAGATATTACTGGACAATCTATATTTCAGATTGCAAACCAAATAGCAAAGAATCCAAATGGGATATATACACAACTGATACTACTGCTTGTAAAACAAGATTCAGATGATGGTGGTAAGAATGGCCACACAGTGAAAATTATTAAAACTGTGGTTAGAGGTGATGAAGATGATAGTAGTAATGGAGAGAGAAGCAACAATCAATCGCCAAAACAAGACACTAATCCTAATCTTAATAGAGGACCTTCACAACCAACATCAAAGCCAAAAGAAGTTAGTTGGAATACACCTGAGCCACCATCAGGAGTAATAACAAAACTATCAGTTGTAATATGGAAAGATCCGACAGGACAGGTTGTATATAAAGTCAATCCAAATGTACGCGACAAGGCAACTGTAAACAAAGAATTATCAGAAGGAGTACAACAATTAAAACAACAACCAAAACAAACAACAACACCTATTACACCAGGAGCTCCAACACCTACGCCAACAATTAGCCCTAGCAAGTGTTTTATATGTGCAGTAGGAAACGCTGTCGATAATCAAAGAGTAAATAATATAGCAGTAGGGACAGCCCAGATTACAGGTGTTTCCGCAGAAGCCAACCAACTAGCACTGAGTGACGCACTCCTCCGAACTGCCAATGAGGCTGGACCAGGTCAAGTTTCACAAGCTCTTACTAATCTCGAAGCAAATGCAGCAGATCCCAATTCATTAAAGAAATTAGGTGACCTTGCAAAGTTGTACGAAAGTGGTAACGATATCGCTGCCAACCAAGCTTCAGACTCTTTGGCTGATAAATTATCTACTGGAGCAGACCTGAAAACAGCATTAGCAGAGACAGCTGTACCTGATCCAGCCTCAGTTGCAGCAACAGGAGGAGCATCACCATTAGCTGGAGAAACAACAGCAGCTGGAGCATCACCATTAGCTGGAGAAACAACAGCAGCTGGAGAAACAACAGAAAATGATGGTGAACTTGCAGATGATGATGCGGAAGATGAAGATGAACCTAGTATTGAGGATGATGCAGGAGACGATGATGATAGTGATAGTGAAGATGAAGGCGCTACAGCAGATGAAGAGGAAGTTGCAGCAAGTGATGAATCAGATGATGATGCAGGAGACGATGATACAGCAGAAGAAGACGAAGGAGATGATTCGTCAGATGATGGTGGAGGAGATGGCGGCGATGGTGATGATGGAGGAGGCGATGATGGCGGCGGCGATGGAGGAGATGAGGGTTAGCAGGCGGCTGCTGCTAAATGGTATTTGAGAATACCACTATAGCATTCCAGATATTCCAAATGGTTAACATAATAAGAAGAGGAATAATAAGTAAGAGACGACTACGATAACAAAACCAAAACTACTCTTAATCATAGGTATAGCTATAGCTGGAGTATCTTTAGGACTAGGTGCATGGGCTGCAACAATAACCGCACCAACAAGCATCAAGATAATTCAATGCATGAAGGAGAAGGACCCAAATCAAACATTTACAGGGCCAGATGCAGAAGGCCATTTCGAAGAATGTGCTTCGCAGTATCCACTAGATCCTACTGCAGCAATTGTACTTGGTATAAGCAACTTGTTATTCTGGGCTGGTATCATAATAGCGGTGGTAGCTATCGGCTGGATAGTATATGGCTGGTATATTGATAGAAAGACTACCGGAAGAAGCATTAGGAATGAGCGTAGAAAGAAATGATAAATAATAAACAAGAATAACATGGTTTACACCAAGAAGTAATGGCCTTGTATAATTTTAGAATTGATTAGCGGGAAACAGACATTCACACACTCTATTTTCATAAATTCGTTAATTGTACTTTCTGTTAGAGAGTTTGTATTTGCTTCAATTACATTGTGGTATATGTTTGCTGATAAATTTCATAAATAGCAAGAGAAGACAAAAGAGAATAATTGGCAAGAGCCTTTTATAAATGAGAACAAGCCTGGTAACTTGTAGCTCATCTTTAAGCTGAGTTGAAACATATCTGTATTTGCCCTCTTTAACTTTCTTTTCTCCTTCCCCTCCTATCCTCAATCTTGCCTTATCTCTAATCTAATTATTTTCTTAAATGTTCCTTCTATACAGAACTAAACTATATCGATAAGAGAGGAGCGTTTGGATTTACTGAATACAAAATCAATGTAGTTTATAACCGAAGAAATAGTGTGACTAAGTACTAAATATATTGAGTAAAGAATATCCACTATCACATATATTACTATAATTTAACTTCAGCATCTTTGCTATCTCTCTCCCGCTGTCTCTTTGGTGCTTCAAATCTTATTTTGTATGATAAATGACAGCACGTTATTGAACTCAAACAAATCAGAGTCATCTATACCGTCAGCACAATCACCATCAACCCTACCATTAATCTCACTACAAGAAATACTACACAATAGAATCATACAGAAGAAAGTAGAAATCCATGAGTATCATAATAGGGCTTATAATGACAAGCTATGGATAGAGATAGAAACATTACATTGGGTCTTGGCTCAAATACTAACTCTTAGAGGAATAATACAATTCCAACAACAACATTATCTATGAAATAATAATAGATATGATAATAATTCTCCAAGAAATTATTATTATCTACCAAACGGAGCTTGAAGTTCAAATCCTGCAATAGATGCTGCTGCATTGGGATCTGGGTCTTCAGCTGGTTCTTCAGTTAGTTCAAAGTTCTTGTAGGTATAAGGATTTACCATGTATTGACTAAAATTCAAGGTTCCATTTCTAAACTGTCCTAAACTTAGTGTGTACTCTGAGCCTCCAGCATCTACAAGCCAGCCTTCATATACATTTCCCTCATTAGGTGAGGCATTTATATCTGCAGTGATATTTGTCCTACGACCATCCGAGTCTACAGTAATTGTTCCCATTTTCTCTCCTCCAAATGGCTGTCCATCAGAAGCGGCCGTAATATCACCTGTCCTCTGTTGTGCTTGAGCTTCTTGTATATGCATAATGAGATCAGCTACTACCATTCCTAGAACTCCAAAAGCTATTAACAATGCAGTAACTGAGAATATTATTACATTACTCATATTATTATTCTTCTAAATGTCAATACTAAACTATATAAGGATTTATTGATAATGAATTAGAATATTTATACTTTAACCGCTATGGAATTTATTTAAGATAAATTGTCGTTGTGCACAATCTCCGTCACTAATAATCATCAATATAATGAATTCTTCCATCATTCTTTCTTATGTAATCGTGTGCATTTTCTCTACCTGATTCTTCTTCGGATTTCTTAATTACTTTATTATTATCAGGTGATTGACACTTTGAAATTAATTCTGTTAACCTGTTAATCACTTTATCTTGCGAAAGCAGTAATGCCATAATCAATGGTTTGACTCGAAAAGGTTGACCCTTTGTATTAATTGCAGCAGCATAGTTGTAACAATCATTTAGCATATTTTCAAATAATTTTCCATCATAAATATAGAAATCTGTTCTAATGGTATAGACGATGATAGAGATGGCACAATAAAAGTAGGCTGTACATTCTTTTGAACAGAGGCTAACTGAACAAGCAACCAAGAATAACATTATGGCTTATGAGAAACGCTGGAAATAATTAATCATCTTACCCGCCGGAAATGACAGCGAGCAAGACTGTCAAATGTATTGATCTGGGCTAAGGCGCTGTGTATCCTAGCGGTATATTAAGGTAAAGTCTATCTTTTAGACCAAGCATCTTAACAGCAGTGTTTAAGGAATCTATTGATCCTCTGAGTTGATTATTATTGTATAATAATTCTCCTTCTATACGAAGTTGTTTTACCGCGTCTAATTGTTCAGCAGTTAGATTTGATGCTGCTGATTGTGTCGCGTTGTCAATTAATTCCATACCTGTTCTTGCTATGTAGTCTCTAAAGCTTCCATTATAGTTGCTTATGTCCTTCATTCCTACAACCAATGCTGGTTCAGCTATCACTCCAAGCACAACTGTGCCATTTTGCAGTTTAGCCTTACCTATTGCAAGTCCTGGAGGCTCCTTCTCCAATAACGTGGCAACACCATCTGCAGGAACACTCCAGATCTCTACGGCTACAGATACACCATTAGTTGCATTGGCTGGGACACGTACCATGGCAGGATGTATATCGTTAATAGAGTATATGCGGTAGGCGGGCTCTGTTCTGTCTTCACGAACAAATGTAGCTCCCAAATTAACAAGGTTGGGCTCAAGCTCAAGC
>DASQRW010000159.1:0-49514 GCA_035642715.1 Nitrososphaeraceae archaeon
TTTCGTAGTTAGAAATGATTCAGGAATTCAATCAACCAAAGATTTTGCAAATAAAAAATTTGCTTCTCCACAGCTTGGTAATACTCAGGATGTAGCTCTTAGAAAATACTTACTAGATAATGGTTACAAAACAAAAGAAAATGGAGGAAATGTAGAGGTAGTACCTGCAAAAAATGCCGATATACTGACTCTAATGTTAAAGAAAGAGATTGATGGTGCATGGGTACCAGAACCTTGGGGAGAGAGATTGGTAAAAGAAGCAAATGCTAGAATATTTTTAGATGAGAGAGATCTTTGGCCACCAAAAGGACAGTTTGTAACAGGTAATATAGTTGCTAGGACAGACTATCTTCAAAGTAATCCAGATGTGATAAAGAAATTGCTGACAGCACATGTAGACGAAACAGAATGGATCAACAGCCATAAGGAAGAAGCAATAAAGGCATTCAATGTTGAGCTCAAAAAACTTACAGGCCAGGCAATTCCTGAAGATCAGTTAAGAGGAGCTTTAACAAGATTAGAATTAACATACGATCCCGTCAAAGTATCACTCTTCCAGTCAGCTAATAGTGCATTTGATATTGGATTTTTAGGAAAAACACGACCTGATTTATCAGGAATATATGATCTGAAAGTGTTAGACGAAGTATTGTCAGAAAAGGGATTACCTACAATAGAGACAGGAGGACAAGAACAAACAGGTATTGATAGCGTTCTTTAGTAACTAATGATGAGTTGGGTGAATATAATGCAGCAGCAGCACGAGAAGAAGAAGAAGAAACATGAAACATACCAGTTCAGCGCTTAGAACAACTCTGTTTAGTTGTTTTAAACATTTATTTATCTTCACTTATTAGCAACGTAAATCACAATTTTTTAGAATTGAAGATGCAAAAATTCTATTGTTTTTCTTATATTTGCATGTTTGAGTTGACGTCTATTGTAAATCTAATATGCATTAAGATATGATAAAGATACAAAACAACTGCTTACATTGATCGCACGAATAACAGAGCAAAATAATAGAGGTCTACTTGATGCTAATAATAATAGATTTAACAAAAGATATGTCATATATATGAATGAGTTATAGAAATTGACACTGATCCATAATAAAGAAATGGCAAAATTAAAGAAGTTAAAACTAGTTATATAGAATAGCAGAGACATTGGCGTTGTAAATAAATGAAAAAGATAGATAGATAGCAAAATATATATACACACACTGTGAAATGACCAAGAATCTCATTTACAGAGTCTTATAAAACTATGCTCTTTCCGAAGAAAAGGCTAACGTTGCTCTATATAGACATAGACTAAGTGCTGAATGTATTGTACAGCCTGCAATGTGCGTGGTACTTCACCTGTAGCACCAATTAGAGTAAAATCATATTGAATATCAATGATAAGAAGAGCAGAATGTTCCCTATCAAAGGTAATGAAGTCATCTATTATATTTAGCCTCTAAGAAAGGATCCGTTATACCTCATACCATTCATAAATATCACCATACTTATCCCTCTTTATTACCATACTTATATCACTAGAATTATCATAATAATCAATATTGCTGCTATCATCATAATCAATATTGTTATTAATTACATAATCATCCTCGTTGTCTATTAACAAATTAGATTTGGACGACGGATGTTCTTCTATATCGTATTCTTCTATATCGTGACTATCTTCTTTGAGTTCTTGTTCTTTCGTATTTTCAGTTATTGGATTTGGTTCTCCTCCTCTTTTTTTGCTATTGTTATTATTATCGGAAGTAGTAGTCATCATATAAGGAAGCAGCGACGGTTCT
This sequence comes from Nitrososphaeraceae archaeon, assembly GCA_035642715.1. Classification (GTDB taxonomy): domain Archaea; phylum Thermoproteota; class Nitrososphaeria; order Nitrososphaerales; family Nitrososphaeraceae; genus JAJNBK01. Next base: position 1,811 of record DASQRW010000159.1, read on the forward strand.
TGAGGAATAATAATAGCATCTTCTCCTTTCCCTAATCCTCTTGCTCTCCTTTGAAGGTCTGGTGCCATGAAGGTTGAAGTAATAAATAAATTAGTAATTAAGTCAGTCCCTAGATTAATAATCATCTTTTTTTGTTCTTGTTCTTGTGGTGATGGTGCTGGTGATCGCGGTGTTGGCTGCAATGCCGTTCTTGTGACTGGTGGAATTATTTGTTCCATAATAGGAGTCTGGACTAGACCAGTAATAGTATGTTGTGAAGAAGAAGAAGAAGAAAAAAATTCATCGATGGTCTTTTTTATTTCCAGTATTTCCTTCATTTCTTTGATTATAGGTCGCCAGAATTCAAGAAATTCCTCTACTGGATCTCTTTTTTTAGATGTGCCTTCTCCCTTTTTGGAATATGGTGAAGCAGAAAAAGTCTGTATATCTCTGATGATTCAGATCATAATTGTTGTTATTTTGTACGTTCATCATATCAGGAATAAAATGCATGGTATCTAAAGAAGAAGAAGTAGTATTAGAAGGAGTAGAATGCCATTTATCTTCTCGTATTGGTTGTCCTATTCCATGATGCCATCTTTCAATATGTTTCTTTAAATTCCAGTGTCTTGAAGATGTTTGAGAGCAATGCGGACAGCACCATTTTAGTCTATTATTAACCATTATCTTGTTCGCTATCCTAAATCTGATTGCTTTTAAGGCTTATGTCGAGGAGCAGCAGAATTTCCGCAGTTTTTCATTATTTCCTTTAGTGAATCTTCTACTCTAGTTAGCAGTATTTGTTCCGACAATAAGTAACTAGAAGTATTCACTATATGATATGATAACAATAATATATTTTTGTATTTGCCGTTAACTATCTTGTACAGGAAGACATAATTCTGTCTGTGCATCCTATTCTTTAATTCAAAAATGACTGCAGTCACTTTGCAGTTACTGCAGTAACTGCAGTTTGGTCGTACACAAAATTTTATTATAAAATTCGCAAATCGTCCTCCTCAAAAAATCCTAAAACGATTTATGGTATTGTAGTCTATTTTATTAAAAGAACCGAGAATTCATTCAAACAAGACGGTAAGAACAATTTACCAAGGATGTCGTGTATTTAACTTCCCACTTTTTAGCCACGAGTCATACTATCAAAGTTAACTTTATGATTTATTGCTTTTAACATACAAGCAGGAGATATACGCATTTTCTGGATTATCTGAAGCTAGTTTTTAATGCATTGTTAAAGTAAGGTTTTGAGCTACCTTGAGTGATAAAATCTATCTTTTTTCTAATCTAGAGCTACTCTCTATAGATACCTGTTCCAGTGTCAACCATTATGAAAAGGAGCATTCTCTGAAGCTAAAAAGGTTTGCTTAGGAATCCCCAAATATAACGCGGGGAGTGGGATTCGAGCCCACGAGTTCTTTCGAACATGGGATTAGCAATCCCACGCCCTACCAGGCTAGGCGACCCCCGCTCTATTGCAGTAAGGTTCAGTAGCATTATATTAATTATAATGGATCAAAGCTAGAGTAAAAATTTAACCTCTGCCGACGCGACTAGACTATAGATCATTTGTAAATTTTACAGACTTTTTGTTAAAAGGTTATAAAATAGGTAGACTTGGTTATAGTATCTTTGAACCTGAAGGAGTCAAATGAGATTTTTAGAAAGGCTATAATCAAGACTTACTTTGAGCCAGAATTACTAAATATGGATTATCACAGATCTTTTGTTAAACATCCATTAATGCGTGACGATGGTTTAACAGTAGAAGACATTTTACATCTTTATTTTGACATTGTCACAGGAAATGATTATCCTGATGGCGATGAATGGTTCAGCATTGAATATCTATTACCCCATAACATAAAATTACCCGACTATTTGAAAGGTCCTGACTATTTTACAACAATTACCGTTTCAGAAGATAAACATTTCTGGCGACACAGAGAGTTAATTCGTTTCAAGTATGGTAAAGCTAAGAAATTATCAGAATCACTAGCTTATATAAATAAAAAATACCGTGAACTTAGCAAAGCTTTGTATGATTCATCAGTTGTCAATCAATTAAAATAATAATAATAAATGTATTTATTTACTAGTATCATCATGATATATTCTTATTATTTCTAGGATTATTGTTTATGAAATAATGAGACGTCTACATGGTATTATTATTAATGCTGCCATCGCTACTAGATTCTGGAATATGCGGCTTCCATTTGTGAGTAACTTCATCATAATAATATTCTACTAGTTCTGTATTAGCAGGTAGTTTATCTAATTGTACAGGTATGATGTCAACCATATATTCAATCTTTTCAAGACCCATTTCAAACTGTCTATCATTCTTATTTATTAGTGAAAATAATAATTGCGAATTTATTCCTTGCATAATACCATTGAAACGCAAGAATGTTTTAATGCCTTTCTTGCCTCTTCTTCGTTTCATTTCTTTAATCAAGCTCTTGATTCTGAACCATCCTTCTAGGGTAAGTAGTTGAAAAAAAGATTCATTGAATGGAATCGGAAATCCAATATCAATCATACTAACATATGAATTATCGTTTTCCTGCAGGTGTTCATCTTCTTCTACTGCTCCAAAGAATCTCTTGAGTGTGCTATAGATGGCTTCAACCTCAAAAGGCGATATGCCATAATAATAAAATTTGGCCATTTTATCTATTCTATCATATCTCAAGATACCATTAAGTTAAAATAGAAAGATTAAATCTTTTACTAGATCAAATGTCTGTATTAATATTAGAGTGAATAGAAAAACGATTCTAGACATATTAGCTCCAATATAATCTTCACTTTTATTCTTTTACTTTATCTTCTCTTCCTAAGTTATAAGGATATTTTTTATTTGTTATTATGCTAGTTAAAATTAACTTAAATAAGAAAGAAGATAGAATTTAAATATCTTACAAGAATATTTCCTGAGCGTACATAATGAAATTAAATAGCATCTGAAAAGTTGCAAGAATAGTTAAGCTGTATTGGTTGGAATAAGATGACCCATTCTTTGCACCAGTAGTATAGAATATATAATTACAATAACCATAAGTTACTAAGTTACGACACTATAACAATACCTACAAAAAACGAAATTGTTTCTGTTCTTCCATTATTGCAAACAGGACAGTTTTCATATTCATCAGAAATACTAAGTATGCCATATACATCAATATAGAAGGCACACCAAAAACATGATCACACACAATAAGAAGTATATTGAGCCTAATTGTTTTTGCTTATTTAATAACTTGTCTTGTTTTGTTGTTTTGATGCTTCAGCATCTTTTTTTTGCAACAGCACTCTTGTTTCTGACTGTTATATTCTATTGATGATTATGGGCATCATTACTATATGCATTTGTGACAATCTAACTAAATGCAATATGCAATCTAGACTCAAAATATGTATTTTGATATCTTTTGATAACCATATTTAGAATGTGTATACGATGGATGACATGTATTTGAAACTTTGTATAATCATGCAAAATTGCGTATATCATAGCAGTAATGTTCAGCATACAATATATAATATATATTGAATATAACTATGGCACAAACAATAAAGAGTGAATATGCACATTCTGAAGTTCTGATAGATACTCAATAGATAGAGATCATCTTTCATTTTAAAGCTGAAAAAGTTCGTATTGCAGAAGTGGTTATGATGCAACAGCAAATTATAGTCTAGGAGATATTTCTGGTTCATCACTATTATTATTATTGCGTTAGAAACAAGACATAAATGATCCTATAACTAGGAACACCTTAAGTAAATATGACTATGAAGAGCAGGCAGCTGCTGCTGCTAAGAATTGGAGCTAACAATGATACTATTCTAATCCTATATGGTGATTTCAACAATTGGTTTGCATCATTTGCATTTTGGGTATTCAAATCTTATGGATATAATAGCACACACAGCTTATGAACGGTGGTAGAAAGAATATTAGAAGAAGATAGGCCATTAGCAAGGGGCAAGGATGTCCCAAGTTGTCTAAGAGGAAATTATAAGACACAAACAACAGAACCTGACAAAAGTGTAGGGTATTCCTTAACGAAGTTAAAAATGCATATGTAAGCAGAAGAAAATTACAATTAGCATTTGTAGACGTTAGAAGTCCAAAAGAATTCACAGGAGAAATAATAGCTCACCTCCGGAAATATGCTACAGAGCATGCACAAAGAGGAGGACATATTCTAAATGCAATCAATATTCCCTGTAATAAGGCAGTAAATTATGATGAAGATTCAAGTCGTAATGAGTTAAAGAAGCTATATGAATAGAAGGGTGTATATCCAGAGAAATAGATTATTACGTATTGTCGTATAGGAGAAAGATCTTCACACACACATGGTTTGTTCTGAAATACTTGTGGAGTTACTCCTATGTAAAGAACTATGATTGCTCTTGTATTGAGTGGGAAACCTGATTGCAAATCATATAGAAAAATAGATTAGAAGGACTCTTGGCAGATCCTGTATTTGTGTCCTTTTTCTTCCTCCTTGCTATTGTTCTAACTATTATGCCAAGGTACACACATCAAATCAAATATAGGAGATTAAAACCCAGAGCAAATGGCTATAAAGAGTACGTAATTATGGGTCATATAGGAGTACATTTGCGTTTATGCTTTATCTTTGGATGTACAGGTTGCTGCGATGGTTAAAGAATAAGATAGAGCTTATCATATCACGTCAATTATATTCTTAATCAACTAATTATTAATAATCATGTATGCTGATATGGTATTGTTTATAATATAATGATAACAAAGGAGATAAAATTTTGCTATGCCTGATAATGGTTCCATCGAGAATGTTCTTATAATGCAGGGAGGAGGCTCATTAGGTGCATTTGGTTGTGGAGTATTCAAGGCGCTTAGAAAAAATAAGGTAAAACTCAATATTCTTGCTGGTACTTCAATAGGTGGTGTAAATGCTGCTCTAATAGCTGGCAGTAAAGAAGAAGATCACCCAGAACGAGCACTAGAACAATTCTGGTTAGAAATAGCTGAAAATTCCGTAAACTTGAATTCTCTTATACCTAAATGGCTGGGAGTAAATAATATTACCACCTACCCTTTCTCCTTCCCATTAACAGCGGCAAATGTATCTTCAAATACGAACACACTACACAATTTACAATTTAAATCACTTTTTTCATTCTATAGTTCAGCAATTTATGGAAATGATAAGATGTTTGTACCACGGTGGAGACCTGACTACTCATTAACTGATCCGCAGTATTTTACACCATGGAAATGGACATACTTGTATGACCACTCGCCTTTGCTAAAAACACTCGAAAAATATATTGACTACAATAAGATACAACCCAATGCAAAGTTTAATTCACCCCGTCTAATTATAACAGCAGTTAACGTTTTAACTGCAGAACCATTGACATTTGATAGTTCTGAAATAAAAATAACTCCGCGACATTTACTTGCTACTTCAGGATATCCATTATACAGTTTTCCATGGATAGAAGTAGAAGAAGGCGTATATGCTTGGGATGGCAGTCTATTAAGTAATACTCCACTGAGGGAGGTAATAGATGCTTCTCCAGTAACCGATAAACAAATTTTCCTAGTGGAAAATTATCCAAAAAACATAGATAATCTTCCACAAAATTTGCCTGAGGTCTTTCACAGAGCTAGAGATATTATGTTCAGTGATAAGACATTGCACAATGTTAAGATGTCTAAAGTAATAACACAATATCTTAGATATATTGAAGAGCTCTATAACATAATTCAAGATCATGTAGACCCAGATAAATTAGATAAGGAGGTAGTTAATAAAATCGAAAGAAAATATAAGAAAATTAAAGAAGATCATGGAGCAGAAGTTAAGAGCGTACATTATATAACAAGAGAAGAGAAACATCCTCATATGTACGAAAATGCCGATTTTTCTGTAAAAGCTATAAAAGAGTCAATTAAGGATGGAGAGTTAAAGACAAACAAAATAATAAAAGATATCAAGATAAGCGACTAAAATACATTCTAGCAAGAAATTTTTTTGCTTGTTTAAACACTAGTAAAGGAAATATATGTTTATCACATATTATGCATACTACTAAAAAATGGGGTAATCTGCAGTACAGCTAAAAATGACATGCCATAAAAACAGAATTTATTGACATACAATTTCTCTCACAACTAATGAAGAAGAAGAAACAACAATAGACCTAGGAGATATGAAAAATAAATAATCAAGATAAAGAGGAAGCTTAAAAAAATAACAGATCTGTCGAAGACAAATTCTGATTTCTCATATTGTTATGAACATCTAAATATTTATGTTAAACATTAGAAATTATTTCTTTTAGCCTCTTTTCGCTATAGAATCCATCACATAAATTACAGTACCACGCCTCTCTATAACCCAATGTTGTGTCTACTATTTTCTTAACCATCCTATTACCACATTCAGGACAACTAAAGACCATCAGTAATTATTATAGCATTTCTATAATTTTAAGTCATACAGGAGGCTTTAATAATACATCTATGAGATTAGGTAATTTCGATTGGAGTAATAAAAGATTATCAACTTACGATTGGCGGCGGCTGCTGCAATAGTCATTTATGTGGATGTGCTTTAATAAAAATATACTAATGCTATTTTATTCTTTTTAATAATATAATATTATAAGAAAATTATAGATTAAGAATTTATATGCTCATTAATAGGAAGATTATAATTTCAACTTCTTTTATATGTGTATTTTTATGGATGATAAAACGATAGGAATTTCACCATCCCAAGTTAACATTCTTATACAGTTTATCCCTTGAATCCTTTTGCAATGTCCCTACCAGTAATGCTAATGATCTTATTCTTCTGTAGTTATGGACAATCATCTTCATAATACTTCAATCCTACTCCTTATTGTAAAAAGTAAAATTGATTGTAGAATGAATTTGCATGTGAAAGAAATATCATATATATCGAATATTTTGAAGTCCTAAATAGAAAAGGCTTGTTAGGCAAAGAAATAAAGTACGAATTGCAGAATCTACCAACAAGATTAAGAAATGACAATAATATCGCGATGCTGGAGTTTCAGCAATACTATTGCTAAGTAAAATAAATCAGCCTTTCCTGATAGAGATAGTATAAAAAAACTAACAAGAAATATACAAATCTAGAGAATGTGATTCAAATTATAAAGTTTGAATATATTGTATTTGAAAAGTGCAACGAGAAACCTTTCAGTAATAAAGGCATAAGAATGTAGTAATATTTTCTCAACTAATGATACTTCTGCTTTTTATTGTATATAGCACATGCAATTAGAGAAACTAACTACACACATCCCTCCTTTTTTCTATTTTGTTATTTACGAACTTATCATATTGTTTACTCTTTTTACCAATTCTTCATTGTCAATTGGCTTTCGAATAAAGTATTCTGCATCTAATGAGTTAAATATATCTGTATATACTCCATAATACATTTCACCTGCTGTCAGAAAACAAACCTTGGCTTTATCATCTATCTTTTTTATTTGTCTATATAACTCAAAGCCATTCATTTCTGGCATTTTAATATCAAGAATTATTATGTCATACATACCATCTTGTTCTTTAAAATTCTGCAATGCTAACAGAGGATCAGTAAATGTATCTACTTTGAATCCATTTTCTTCTAAAATCATCTTGAATAGTAAATTCAGATCAGACTCATCGTCTACAATTAATATTCTCTTGTTTATTATTATTAATCGACCACCTTTACATCTTGTTGTCTATTGATGATTGGCAGAGTAAAGTAAAAGGTAGCTCCTTTTTTTTCTTGATTGTTATTATTCTCAGCCCATATCTTACCATCATGAGCTTCTACAATACTTTTACAAATAAACAATCCTAATCCTGTACCTTGATAAGACTTTGAAGCAAACTTTGAGAATAGTTTTGGAAACATCTCAGAATCTATACCAATACCAGTATCCTTAATACTAATAACAACAACTTCTCCATCATCATCCTTCTTTTCCAATGTAATGGTGATTTTACCTTCTTTTGTAAATTTTATAGCATTGTGTAGTAGATTGGAAATAACTTGTGTCACCCTAACTCTGTCTGCTTCTACAAAAATATCCTTGGGCCTATACTCTAATTTTATATTATTATTATTATCATCATCACTCTTTTCATTTTTAAATTCTTTATTTATTATCATTTCATCTATAACGTTTGTTATTACGTCATTTAGATTGAATCTTTCTTTGTTTAGTTTTAGTGACTGGCTTTCTATTTTTGTAACATCTAGTATGTCATCTGTAAGTCGTTGTAATCTTTTTGCGTTTCTTGTGATAGTATCTAATAATTGACGCTGTTCAACATCTTTTATTTTAGCATAAAGAACTTCAGACAAACCAAGTATTGGTTGAATAGGAGTTCGTAACTCATGGCTTGCAACATTAATAAATTCCTTTTGCATCTTCTCATGGACTTTTAATTGTTCATTAGCTGCTTCAAGCTGTTCATAGGCTTTTGCAAGTCCATTGTTAGATTCCACTAATTGTTCATATAATTCAGTTTGCATCCAAAGAGTTTCAAATATTGACACATAGGATAATACCGTTGATTTGCTATTAGAGTAAGTTGCCAATCCCATTGCTTCAAAAGAGCTTTCTTTTGTATCATCTTTCAATTCTACTACTAGGGAGGATGCTTTATCTACTACTAAAATTCTGATTTTGGTTTGTGAAAATCTTCCAATGAACCGAATATCAATTCGCGGTTGATTTTGTTGTTGTTGTTCCCTTATCAACTTTTGTACTATTCCTTTTATTAGATCATCTATAGGTGTCAAGATTCTAATGTGAACACGACGTCCTGCTGCCGCTTCTTTTAACAATTTTATCATACCTGTACGCTCTTGACGATGGAATGCATTGGCCGTAGAGAATACTAGCAGTATTTCATCTCTAGCTGATTTTACAAGCTCAAAAGCAATTTTTTGTATTTCAAAAGGATTTCGGATAGTCTCTATAACCTCTGGTTCTATGCCTTCTTCAATCTCTCTTATTTTCTGCTCAGCTGGTGTTGCCTTGCTCCATAGAGTATCAAAGATAAACTGTTGCTGTTCTACAACTTCCTTTACATTACTATAAGTAGCTTGTAATGCATCTTCTTGCAAAGTTATAGAACCTAAATATTCTGTCTCACTCAGTCCAAAGTTAGCTTCAATTTCATCCATGTGACGAAGCTCATCTGTTATTTTCATCAGATCTTTGCAATATTGGAGATTTTCCTTTGTAATTTCAATAATGAATCTTAGACTTGTACCTCTATTTTTGGCAGCAATTACCACTTTCCTTACTGATACAAAGGATGAGATTTTTAACGGAAAATTAGAATTACCACAAACATCTATTCTGCGATTTGCATTAGAGAAAATATCCGATATTGCATTTATTACTTCAGTACGGTGCAATACCTTAGTCTTTTTTGGTCTGCTTGATGGAATTGTCACATTATAATAGAAAATGGGAGCAGCATATATAAGATTATAAGATTATGGTTTTTAAAAATCTATTACTTTTATATTGAAATTGATAATATTAGACAAGTCTATATCTCCTAACTCTTTTCTTTCTATTCTAGTCACTTTTATTTTTACCAGCCTTTCTACAATGTCTGCTTTACTTGATACCTGGTGTCAAGATGTATTGTGACATTATGCTGTTGATATTTATTTTTTAGTTAGTTTGAAAGTATTCCAATGGTAGCATTCAAATAATGATGTCAGGAAGAACCTAACCGATTATGAATGTTATATTCAGTATGTACTTTTGGTGTAATTGGTTTGGTAATGCTTGTGACTGATGTATTCAAGACAGAAAGGATTTATCCTGTCTTTTTATTGCAATTTCTCTATTATGTGCTTTATTTTCTTAAATATCTTCGTATTATTCTTTTATTTCTTTATCCTCTGGCTGATTAATAAGGATGTGTACTTGTCTAGTCCTATTATGTCACATCCGTTACAGAAGTATCGACTTTAATTTCTATTGATAATTCATAGATCATGAAGTTTATTGATTATTAATATCATCTAGTTAGTTATAAAAAATCTTTTTAATATCAATTATATTTATTGTTTAGTAATGTTTGTTTGTGTCTTTTGAATACCTATATCGGGGTCATCTTGCATTTACCATAAATGGATGCTCAACTTGTTGCTCTTGTGGTGGAAATGCGGGTAGATTATCATTTGGGTTCTATGTTATTATCACTTTTCCATAAGTGTCTATAGCTTTCATCATTTCACTTTGTGTTTGTTGTGCATCGAGTTCAGGGAACTTTGGATCAGCTCTGTTGGGTGCAAATTCCTAGGTTTATTGTAGAATATGATATATGAGCATTGTTTTGATCACCTATCTTTTCCTAAACTCTTTTGCTGCAACCTGTTGAATTAGTTCCCTAAGCTCCGAATCTAGCCCAGAAGCAAATTCCTGTGGAGCATCCAGCATGAATGGTATGTTTGCACCTTCAGGATGACCATCTATAACCTCTCATTCTCCTCCATCCTCAAAAGGAGATGAACCTTTGAATATGTCTGCTAATCCGGAACTTTCATTAGTGATGTCCAAATTTGATTGTGCAAGTTCTTTATTTCTAACATATCAAAGTAGTATATACTTCATTTTATTAGTACTTTGTAAGAGTTAATTAAAGTGGGATCCACTATACCTTGAACTACTAAGGATTTTCCTGTTGAAAGTTTTATATCCATTGCAATAGCACTATAGGGAATATCAAATAGTTCAATTTTTTCTTGCTCATCAGTATCATAATATTTTCTACAAATTCCGCCATCACAAGAAAATCCATAGATTCGGTTAATTTTTCTGCTTCCTGAGCCACCCCCTCTTCCTCCTGCAGAACCTAATGATTCTTCGACCATCAGAATGAAAATCTCATTTCTGGCATGAAGTCCAAGATCAATATCATATTGAGATACCACGAGTTTTCTTTGAGGTTGCTGCAATATATCATCAATAGTCTCTTCTTTTAACATAATTATCTAACATTATAATTTTCTGATTGTGTAGATATTATAGATTGCGATACTACGATATTTATCGCATCCATATTAATATAGATTATTGTTTTACCAATATCACAATGATAAGTTTGTCTGATCGAATCATTACATCAGGAGTAAAATTCTATAAATTACAAGTTTTTGATATACATATAATTGCCATTTACATAGTGATTTGACTTGACGAGATAGAAAAGAGTATTTCCGCAAACATTCAGAAACTATGCAATAGTAATTGTAGCACAATCAATTATATGCAAATATCGATTTAATTGTCTGTCGACAATGAATTAGATATTATAAATTTTTGCGAATTTGTGCATTTGCAGAAAACATACAATTTTTTATATGGTATGATGCTCAAGGCTTATAGTATGGTAAAGACACCTTCAAGTCAAACTCTAAAAACTGGTCAGAATGCACCAGATTTTAAACTGAGGGGCGTTGATGGCAAGACATATTCTTTACATGACTTTACAAGCAAATCATTGCTTATAGTATTCATTTGTAACCATTGTCCTTATGTCAAGGCAAGAATCGGAGATATTATAAATTTGCAATCTAAATTCAAAAATTCGGAATTACAAGTAGTAGGTATTAACAGCAACGATCCTAACTATATAGAGGAAGGTTTTGATAACATGATAAAATTTGCAAATGAACGGAAATTAAATTTTCCATATTTAATTGACGATACTCAATATATAGCTAAATCATATGGAGCCGTTTGTACGCCTGATCCGTTTCTATTTGATGAGCAACGCAGACTAGTTTTTCATGGCAAAATTAACGATGCAGTTGAGCCAGAAATGACACCCAAAATTCAAGTCATGGAAAATAACATAAGAAAAATTCTAAAAGGGGAAAAAATAGAAAAGGATTTCGATCCATCTATTGGTTGTTCAATCAAATGGAAAAATTAGTATTATTATTATAATGAACTTAACTTGTGAATAGATCGATATAGTAGATGATATAAAAAACAGTGTGAGGTGTTCTACCTGTTAATTTGACATCTACACGTCAATCTTTTAGTTGATTCAATTTCCTAAATAGTAGCCTGCTTGACCTGCCGAGACTTTATGGTAATTATTCAGATCCCCGTCATGCAGAATAAAAACTGTGAATAATAGCATAGGTATTTATGAATAGCTAACCATACTGGTAGTTAATTCCTTTTTCGCCCCGCGGATGTCTCCATTCCGTATCTTTTGCACAAGTTCCACATTCTATACATCCTTCATGCTGAAGCATTACTTTGTTGTTTTCTGTGATATAACATTTTGTTGGACAAAGTATAACCATCTTTTTCATAAACTCACTTCTTGGATCCAATACTTTGATATGAGAAACAGAATCGTCGTCATACTTCAATCTTGCGATACGCTGAGCAAGTGTTGGAATTGAAGGTGCATATGACGAGGAAACTCTACTACCTAACTTTTCTGCAATCTCAATTGGCACTTGGACATAAGTCTCTTCTGATTCTATTAATGGCAAGAGACGATCGTATCCTAGCATATTAGCAAAGCCTACCGCAAGTCCTCGGAATGTACCGCTAGACATTAACTTGAAGATCATTCCATATCTAGAGCCGACAATATCTTTTGGAACGTCTTTTGCAGCATCTAGAAATACCTTCAGATAATCTTTGTCAATTTCTTTCATATCTCTTGTATATGGGCTATCCTCAACTAGCTGACTGTAAAATTCGCCCATATAATTAGGAGAAAAGTTATTTCTATCAATAGATCTTGCAACTGCATTGGCAGCCCTAACTGCATCATCTATTCCTACATTAAGACCCTCTATTCTTGGACCTATGAAAATACCCCGACCAGCAGCATCACCTATAAATAAGATATTCTTATAGTATGGTTTCTTCATCCTACCGCGTTTTCCATCAGGAACTAATTTTGCACTGTATTCTAGCTCAATATAATCAGTTACAAATCTTGTCCCATACTTGCTGCTTAATTCTTTATGTATAAAATCAAGTCGTGCCTTAATTTCCTCACTTGACTTGTATTTACCATTTTCAATAAGTTTTGCTCTACCAGATGGAGAATAGTATGTGTGACGTAGCTCTTCCCATGTCTTTATCAGTTTGCTTACTGCAAAGCGTGTTCTTAGTTGCTCTTCTTTTGGAAGATTCTTGTCAATTTCCTCTTTTATTGCAACCTCGTCTTTGATAAACTCTCTAACCATTGGATTACTTAGTAATGTATTAACAAGGACATAAGGTTCAGTAGGATTTTCCATTAGGGAATCATAATGGTATACAGCCCCAATAGACAGTGTGTCCCTGTTGGTATAAACAAATCCGCCGCCTATATGATTCATTGTAATATCGCCAGCAAAAAGATGTGCAACTCCTTCATTTGGGCCTATTTGGAATCTTTGCTCAATAATTTCCTCGGGTAGTTTGACTACAACCTTTACGCCTTGATACAATTCATCAGGACTGAATTTGTGTCTGATGCCAGTTAATTCTGCAATTTCTGAATTAACACCATCTGCTGCAATAATTGCCTTTACCTCAAATTCCTCAAGTTCATTAGTGTTAATTATCACTCTATCGTTTTGTTGTTGTTGTTGCTGCTGTTGCCAAGAAAGCGACTGGACATGAACTCCAGAAATAATGCCGCCTCCTTGTTTTTCAGCACTTTCTTCTGCTTCTTTTGCAAACCAAGAATTTAATTTATTTAAAAGAACAGAGTAACCAAAATTTGCCTGATATTCATGAGCACGTGTCAAATCAATAGAAAATACCTTATCTTTTGAAGTAGCATGAAGAATATACTTCGTAATCAACCTTTCAATGGGAGCTTCTGAAAGAAAATCTTTGCCGTAAACATCTTCAACATTATAGACCTTACCATTCTTTAGTTTCTTTGAGTAGAGAATTCCACCGGATATATTCTTTGAGCCGACTGTCTTTCCAGCCTCTATCAGTACAGCCTGTTTTCCGAGGTTTGATAACTGCCTGAGAGCGGCTAATCCAGCTGAACCTCCACCTACTATAGCAACATCAAAATGCTCCATATTTTACTTTCTAACCTCCATTAGTATTTTTTGTTCTCTTAATTCTTTTATTATTTTTGGAATTATATCTTCTATTCTGCCTTTAATAAAAACATCGCATTCATCTTTTATTGGTGAATTTTCGTCAGGATTGATAGCAATGACAAATTCAGATTCTTTCATTCCCATAACATGTTGCATAGCCCCGCTGATACCTGCAGCAATATAAAGCAGTGGCATGACTTTCCGACCACTTGTCCCGATTACCCTGTCAGGAATAATATAACGGGAGTTGATCGATTCACTTACTGTATATGGTTTTTTCGAAACTGGCAATGATATCCCAATCTCTGCATCTAACTCCTTTGCCAGTTCTTCAATTAATTTGATATTTTCTTCTGGAGAATCCTTGATTCCCCGTCCAAAACTAATGATTGCTTTGCAGTTATCAAAGTCAACAGCACTTTTTATTATCTTGCGATTGAGTATTCTTACTTTGAGATCCTTTTCCTCTAATATTGGTGCATAATCTACAACTATTCCGCTTCTTGAAGTATCTTGTTTAAGTGGTTGGAATACACCTGGAATAATGCTGCATGCTTGAGGATGGTAATCTCTCTCTATCGATGGATTTCTATTATCAAGACACAAAATAGTAGTCCATAGAAAACCTGAAAAATCAGGTCTATACATCTCAAGTGTCTTATTATATTTGATAGGCTGGCCTTTGGTCTTGTGCTCATGCCTAATTTCCAGATCTTCAATTACAAGTTTGTTAATATCTGAGGCAAGACCAGATTCTAGTTCTGCCAATACCGTTGAGGATAGATGTCTGCCTATATTATCAGCAGCAAAAAACATATATCTAGGTTTCCTGAACTTTTCAGCATCATAGTCTAAAGAGAACTTGGCTACACATTTTTTATCTTTTGCAATCTGGCTGATTACTTTTGTATGAACCAGATTTCTAAAATACTGTAATTCTGGACTTTCTGCGTATATTACTGCGTCGGCACCATAAAGTATTAATTCATCACACAATTTTCTGACATTATTTCCTAATACTACGGCTACGACTTTTTCCTGGGAAGAATACTTTTTGTTAAAATCATCCATAAGTCTTCTTGCTTCACCAAGCATCTCTAAACTAACCGGGATTATCTTGCCTTCTTCATGTTCAATTACTACATAAAGATGTTGGTAGTAGTTACCTTCATTGCTAGACGTCGTTGTAGGAGTATTTATCATCTAATTATCATCCCTCCAAGAACTTCATGTATCCTTGCGACAACCTTGCGTATTTGTTCGGAATCTGAACCATCTACAATTTCTGCTTTTCTACTTGCTTTTGCCTTGGGAATCTTTTCTACTTTGTATACAATCGTAGGGGAGCCAGGAAGACCCACGAACTTTAAATCAACTCCTAGTTGCTGAGCATTGAAAATTTTTAGATACCTCTTGTAATCCTGAGCTCGATTTATTGCCTCTTTCCTGTACTTTACAAATGCCAATCTTTGTGAAATGGTTCTAAAGAAAGGCTTGTATGATGGATCAATTGTAATAAATACAGGTAATTGAGCTTCTACTTCTTCGATAATGTCGTAAAAACCATGCAAGGTTATCAAACGTTTTGCTCTAACAAGTCTTCTTTCAATATCAACATCATAATCGATTACGTTGCCTAGAAAGGTATAGCCAAGCTTCCAGGCCGTCTGCGGACCAGTCTGGCCAGTCTCGCCGTCTGATGCCCTATGTCCTGAAAATACTATATCTATTTTTTTGCCATTTTCCATTTTACTAATACCAGTTTTCAGAACTTCCGCGGTGGCAAGGGTATCTGCACCTGCAAATATTCTATCACTATAAAGGTGTAATTCATCTGCATCACAGATTGCTTGCGCCTGTTGCAAAGCAAAATCAGCGATAGGAGGACCCATTGTTCCGACAGAAACACGAGCATCATACTTCACCTTAACATAAAATGCTGCACTTGATGCAACAGCGCTATGAGGACCAAGTATGCTCTTTGTTTCTGCTCTATTTAAAGTTCCGTCTGCGTTGTAACTAACGTTGCCCTCTGAAAAATCAGGCTCAAGTTTTACAATGACAGCAGTATTTAGTGAATTGTCCATTATACCTGCTTTGTCCATCTATTGCCTTTAAATGGGTTTTGGAAGAAGCTGTATGGAGTGTGAGCCAATTGATAAATCCATAGAACCTTTTTCATTGGATTCGAAAGATATTTTGGTTATATTGGATTATTTATAGCTATTGAGGTTAAAGCAAGAGTTGAGAAATAAGCTGACCAGAAACAGCAGCAGCAGCAGCAGCAATTACAAGTTTTGTGATTGAGGCATAGCAAGAGTTTGTTCATAATAAGCAGATCGTAATTGTTCATAAGCCCATCTTATCTTTCTATAGAACTCAGGCATCTTTGGAGAAAGCATGGTATAAGCAAGATAAAAGTCCTCGGCCTCCCTCATATACCGCTTCATCTTGTCATAGACTACTTTATTATTCAATCCTGCTTTGCTGATAAGAAATCTCATATTGTTAAGTCTGTCTGCAAGCTTGATAGTCTTTACGTCATATTCTGCCATCGTGAGAATATCACAATACTCTTGGAACCTGTGTAATTGACGTTCCTCATCATTTCTACCGCGATAATTTTCAAGAGGACGGATTTTCAATTCAGTTGCAATTTCATATACTCTATTTCCAAATCGGTATCTAAGGTCAGCCTCAAAACCATATGCCTTTGTTTTATACCAATCTAAAATTCTGTCATTATCTTCTAATACATCATGCAAAATTGCAGAAGCAACTTCAACACTAGTAATATTGCGGTTAGCCGATCTGTAATGTTTTACAACATCTATTGCGACTGGCCATGTATGTGTTTCTAAGAAAATTGAAAAACCATCTTCTCTTTTTACTCCTTCATGAATCTCCTCTGCGACATTGATCGCGCTCCCAATAAAATTATCAACACGTAGAGTGGCTTCATTTTCTAAAAAAAATAAAAATTCCTCCTTGGTTGCTGTATGAGCAGAGTTATCTTCCATGAGATATAAAGTCAATAGTTAAACAAAAGCCTTGCTATTAGGTCTACTGAAATCTCATAAATATTATATCTTAAATATGTATATCTTGTAATTTTGCCTTTTTGTGTCATTGGTGGCTGTTAAAACTAAGAAATGGAGAATAATTACATATTAATATTGATCTTACTATAACAATATATTCTCGTTTTGATGATTAATTCTTCCATTGCTAGCCTCTAGCTCGAAAGGACGCTTTATTCTATCAGAAAATGCATTTTCACCTAAAGGTGACCAGCCCGAAGCTATTGAAAAACTAGTGAGAGGAATATTGGAAAAAAATGATGAAGGCGGACGACGCCAGACTTTAGTGGGAGTTACGGGCAGTGGAAAAACATTTACAATAGCAAACGTTATCGCGAAAACAAACAAAAATACTCTCGTAATTTCCCATAATAAAACACTGGCTGCACAATTATATGCAGAATTCAAAGAATTTTTTCCAAATAATAATGTAGGATACTTTGTCAGTTTTTATGACTATTATCAACCTGAAAGTTACCTTCCGCAGACGGATACCTATATCGAAAAGGATACAGAGGTTAATGAAAAAATTGAAAAAATGAGATTGGAAGCAACTGCAATGTTAATGTCAGGTGATCCAACGATAATTGTATCTACAGTATCCTGCATATACTCTCTTGGCTCACCCGCCGAATGGGAAGAAAGTGCCACTACGATAAGCAAAGGCATGACAGTAAACAGAAAAGAGTTAATTCACAATCTGATTGAAGCACGTTATGAACGAAATGATGTTTCTTTGGTGCCAGGAAACTTCAGGGTGAAGGGTGACACTATAGATATTATTCCAGGCTATTTGGATGATATAATTCGTATTTCACTTTTCGGAGATGAAATCGAAAAGATTAGCATTCATAATCATACAACTATGAAGAAGATCAGAGACGCCAATTCTGTAAAAATCTTTCCAGCTAAACATTATATTGTCGACGATAATTCGAGATTAGGCGCTATCGAATCAATAAAGCGCGAATTGTCAAATTGGCTTCCCAATTTACCAGGTGAGCTTGAAAAGCAAAGACTTGCCTCACGTACAAAATACGATTTAGAGATGATAGAGGAATTGGGCTATTGCTCTGGAATTGAGAATTATTCTCGTCATTTAGATGGTAGGGCTCCAGGACAACCCCCATATTGTTTGCTAGACTTTTTTGGCCATGATTTTCTACTGGTGATAGACGAATCACATGTTACATTACCCCAACTTCATGGCATGTATAACGGAGATTATACACGGAAGAGAATGCTAGTTGATTATGGGTTTAGACTGCCAAGTGCTTTTGATAATCGTCCTCTAAAGTTTGAGGAGTTCGAGAAGTATTTGAATAATAATGTAATTTTTGTATCTGCAACACCGGCTAGCTATGAATTAAAGTCAAGCTGGCAAATTGTAGAGCAACTGGTCAGACCTACTGGATTAGTCGATCCGAAAGTAGAGATCAGACCTACAAAAAATCAGATAGAAGATTTGATTAAAGAAATTACTGACAGAGCAAATAAGGATCAGAGAACCCTTGTCACTACTCTAACAAAGAGGATGGCAGAAGACCTTGCAGAATTTCTAGCAAAGAACTACATAAGAGTACGTTATTTGCACTCTGAAATTGAAGGATTAGAAAGAACAGAGTTGATACGCCAATTACGATTGGGCGAATTTGATGTTTTAGTAGGCATTAACCTGCTTAGAGAAGGGTTAGATATTCCGGAAGTGTCTCTTGTTGCTATATTGGATGCTGATAAAGAAGGATTCTTACGCAACAATACAAGTCTAATACAGACTTTTGGTCGTGCTGCAAGAAATATCAATGGTATGGTTATTATGTATGCAGATAATATTACTGATTCAATAAAAAGTGCGCTAGCAGAAACAGAGCGAAGGCGTAAGAAACAGATTCAGTATAACGAAAAGTACAAGATAACACCCAAATCAGTTGTCAAAGCCATTCCAGATAAAGCAACAACAAAATCAGACATAGACTTCAAAACACTCACAAAATCTATCGCTCGATCAGACCTACTAAAACTTGCAATAGAGACAGAAGCAACCATGAAAAAATTTGCTGAGGAATTAGATTTTGAAAAAGCTATTGAATTTAGGGAAAAACTGACAAAGATAAAGAATATGTTAGAAGAACGAACACATATAGAGGTCTTATGAATATGCATGATAAAATAGTTATAAAAGGTGCAAGACAGCACAACCTAAAAAATATCAATCTAGAAATTCCAAAAAACAAACTCATTGTAATTACAGGGTTATCAGGCTCAGGAAAATCTACACTTGCGTTTGATACTATTTACGCAGAAGGACAAAGGCGCTATGTAGAGTCATTATCAGCATATGCAAGACAATTTTTGGAGTTAATGGACAAACCAGATGTTGATTCTATTGATGGTTTATCTCCAGCAATATCAATACAACAGAGGACTACCAGTAAGAATCCACGTTCTACGGTCGGAACCGTAACAGAGATCTATGATTATCTACGATTACTATATGCTAGAATAGGAATACCTAATTGTCCTGAATGCAATAGAACAATTACAAGTCAATCTTCAGATTCTATTACAGAATCGATATGGGAATCAGCTCAAAAGAAGAAGAAGAATGGCTCAATTATGATTCTTGCCCCAATCATTTCAGCAAAGAAAGGTACATACGAAAAATTATTTAATGAATTAAAACAAGACGGCTTTTCCAGGATTCGATTAGATGGTGCGATAATCAATCTCGAAGATGATGATGAAGAACAAGAACAAAAATCAAAATATCCTAGACTAGACAGACAAAAAAAACATACTATTGAAGTCATCGTTGACAGATTAAAGGTCATGACTGAGGAAAAAAGCAGATTATTTGAATCCGTCCAATCCGCCCTTAAGATAGGAAATGGTATTGTGATTGCCTCGATAGACGGTGAAGATACATTATACTCTCAACGCAACGCATGCCCATATTGCGGTATCAGTCTAGGAGATTTAGAACCACGCTCATTTTCATTTAATTCTCCTTTCGGTGCATGCAGAGACTGCAACGGGCTGGGAATAAAAATCGAATTCGACCCTGAACTAATTATTCCAGACAAGTCAAAAAGCATATTGGAAGGAGCTGTGAAACCTTGGTCTGGCTACTTCGCTACATTCCGCTCTGAAATGCTCAGAGACGTAGGCAAACATTTTGGATTTAATCTTTACACGCCTATCTCAAAGATGACAGAAGAGCAGATCAGAGTCATTTTATATGGAACAGATGATAAGATTCATTATAAATACGAAGGAAAATATTCATCTAGCAGATGGGAATTTAGAGGATCCTTTGAAGGCATAATTCCAAACTTGGAGCGCTCATATAAGCAAACTGAATCAGAATCAAAGCGTGACGAGATCATGCAGTTTATGCGCGAGCGTACCTGTGATAGTTGTCTAGGTAGGAGATTGCGTAGAGAAGCACTTTCAGTCAAGATACAGGAAAAGTCGATAATGGACATTTGCGATCTTTCCATTGATAATTGTTATCGATTTTTTAGAACCATACAACTTTCAGAAACTGAAAGATATATTGCAAGAACAATACTAAAAGAGATTATTTCAAGGCTTGAATTCTTGAATAATGTTGGATTAAACTATTTGTCACTGAATAGGGTTACGGCCACACTTTCTGGTGGAGAATCACAGAGAATCAGATTAGCAACCCAGGTCGGTTCGAACTTAACTGGAGTTTTATATGTCCTTGATGAACCCACTATAGGTCTGCATCAGAGAGACAATGCTAAATTGATTGATACTTTAAAAAAATTACGTGATCTTGACAATACGCTGCTTGTAGTTGAACACGATGAAGAAGTAATCCGTAATGCTGACTGGATCATTGATATTGGGCCTGGTGCTGGCATGCGCGGCGGAGAAATTACTGCTTATGGTCTATTAGAAAACATTCTAGATAATAAAAATTCTGTTACAGGAGCTTTCCTGAGAGGTGACCTACTTGTATCCTACCCTACGCAAGAGAGGAAAATACCAGAACGGTGGCTAACTATTTACGAAGCGCAGGAAAATAATCTGAAATCAATTGATGTACAGTTTCCTATTGGTTGCATGACAGTCGTGACAGGAGTTTCTGGCTCTGGCAAATCAACATTAGTAAATGATATATTATTTAAAGCGCTCGCGGCTCATATTTACAACACTAAAGAAAAGCCTGGTAAACACAGAAATTTATCGGGCTTGGAATATGTAGATAAAGTCATAGGAATCGATCAATCACCAATTGGTCGTACTCCAAGATCAAATGCTGCTACTTATGTTAACGCTTTTACGCCAATTAGAGAATTATTTGCAAAGACTTCGCAAGCAAAAGAAATGGGATATAAATCTGGAAGATTTTCATTTAATGTTTCACATGGAAGATGCGAAGCATGTCAAGGTGGTGGCGTCAGAAAAATCGAAATGCAATTTTTACCTGATGTCTATGTTACATGTGATGAATGCAAAGGAAAACGGTATAATTCTGAAACGCTCTCTGTAAAGTACAAGGAAAAGACAATTTCAGACATACTAAATATGACAGTTGACGAAGCATCAGAATTCTTTGAAAATATCTCAATTATTGAAAAGAAGCTCCGAACTCTGAAGGATGTAGGACTTGGATACATACGACTTGGCCAACCTGCTACTACATTGTCTGGCGGTGAAGCACAGAGAATTAAACTTGCTGCAGAGCTCTCAAAAAGAGATACCGGTAAAACAGTATACATTCTAGATGAGCCAACAACAGGGCTTCATTTTGCAGATGTTAGCAAATTGTTGCATGTTTTAAAAAGACTAGAAGATCTTGGCAATACTATAATAGTTATTGAACATAATCTAGATGTCATCATAAGCGCCGATTGGATTATAGACCTTGGCCCGGAAGGCGGAGAAGGTGGTGGCAAGATAGTTGCTACGGGACCACCTTACAAAGTTGCAGAAAATAAAGAAAGCCATACTGGAAAATATCTAAAATCCAAGTTAGCAATTGATCAAATCATTCAGAGGGGTGCATCATAATCACAACATCATCATCACCAGCTCCTGCACTAGATATCTCTTCTATCAGAGGAAAGCAAATCCCTCAGGATCCTGGTGTGTATTTAATGAAAAATAAAGAAGGGAAAATAATTTACATTGGAAAAGCGAAAAATATACGTAAACGACTTAAATCTTATTTTTCACTTTCAAAAAATAATAATACTAATAACAACAACTGGAAAACCTCTCGTCTTATAAGTAATATTGCGGATATTGAATTTGTACTAACTGATAATGAGATCGAAGCATTCTTGCTGGAATCTAATTTGATTAAAAGGTTTAGACCGCTATTTAATATTGAACTAAAGGATCAACAGCGTTATACATATCTGAAAATCACGGATGAAGTTTTTCCCCGCCTGCTTGTGGCAAGACGTAATAGAAATGGAGAATTTCATGGACCAAAGGGCAAAATATATGGTCCTTTCGTAAGAGGCAGTTCAAAGTTTCTTACTGTAGGGCTTTTAAGAAAATTATTCAAGATTAGAATCTGCGACAAACTGCCGAAGAAACCATGTTTAGAATATTTCATTAAGAATTGTGACGCACCTTGTATTAATGACATGGCTAGAATAGAATATATGAGAAATGTTATTGCCTTACAGAGAATATTAGAAGGAAAAAGCAGTATTGATAATTTTATAAACGAAATGGAATATAAGATGAAGCAAGCATCAGAGCTTCAACAGTATGAAAAGGCAATGGAAATTCGTGATACACTGCATAGATTGAACAATTTACGTATAAAACAGAAAATGGAAAAAGCCGTAAATGGCAATTCTGACGAAGAATATATTGGAATAGTGAAGGAGGAGGAAAAAGGTATTGCAAATATAATGACTTTACGGAGAACTCGCGGCGTTATCAGTGATCGGAAACGATTTGAATTTGAATTGGTTGGAGACAATTCTCTTTCTACCTTCATATCACAGTATTATTCAACAGCCCCAGTAATTCCGAGATTTATATATGTGAACGAAGAACCCGAGTCAAAGCAATCTTTAGAAGAGTTATTGGAAAAACTTGCTGAGCGTAAGGTGAGTATTATTCAGGTGTCCTCTCAATTCCCGATGAAAGAAAAAAGGCAGTTAATGGAACTAGTTCTACGCAATATTAATCTTTACGCTGGAAATAACTATGATCCCTCTATAGTAGAACTAAAGAAAATTCTTCAATTACCGACTATACCATATGTAATAGATTGCTTTGATATCTCAAATTTCGGGACTACATTTGCTGTTGGATCCTGTACTAGGTTCATTAATGGTCATCCAAATAAAGCGGGTTATAGAAAATTCAGAATTAAGACAAAGCTATTTAGCCAAAACGACTTTGCAATGATCGAAGAAATTGTAACGCGTAGATACTCGCATTATGACGAAAAGATTAATAGCAAATATCAAATGCCGGACTTGATAGTAATCGACGGAGGAAAAGGACAGTTACATTCTGCGATTAATGGTCTTCATAAATTAGGAATAGAAATTCCCTGTATATCCCTTGCAAAAGAAAATGAAGAAATCTATACTCCTTATTCATCTGAGCCCATAATTCTTTCAAGGAATAGCCCTGCACTTAAGATGCTCCAGCACATTAGAAATGAAGCCCACAGATTTGGCTTAGCATATAATGTTAACCTGAGAAAATTTAGTTCTAGTAATTAGATAGAGAGATAGAGAGAGTCAGAAGAATAACCATATACCATTATGACCGCATAGAGAAAGAGAGAGAGCAAGTAGTGAGTGGTGAAACTATCTCTCTATGGTGTGTATGCTCTTCATTCATACTAATTGTAGTCCTCATTATCATCATTTCTAATACTCTTAGCTTGCTAGTAGATATTGTTCCTTTGCTTGATTAAATCATATTCTGGAAAGATATATTCTGATTAATTATTATTTTATTCCAATTATATATATTTTGTATATTATATCATCTTACTCTGCTTTCTAATTACTATTATCTTTACTTTTTCTACAAAACAAGGTTTAGAGAACAATAACTTGTGTATTTGATATATTAAATTGATAAGTGGAATACTAATATTATATCTTACTAAAAGTTACATTCTTTCTGTGTAAGATGACTTATCTTGTTATTAAATATAGGAATATCATTGAAAAATTGGGCATTTTATCTATTGGTGCAGACAGGCTCTGCTCTGCTCCAAGGTTGAATCTTCATATTATATGTAGTGGTTTCTTAGATGTTATTACTATTTGCCATTGTTAATACATAAATCGTGGGTTGTTTTTATTTATGCAATAACTCTATCTGTAGAGTCAATTCTCATTGAATTTTTAACTACCACTTCTCTGCAAATTCCTCCCATTATGCTTTCAGCCATAAGCATAACCTTGGCAGGCATTATGCTGTCACTTGTTGCGGCTTTTTTTATGAAAAAGAAAGGAATATCTACGCTATTCTCAAAATCATGGAAAAATCTCATTTTGGCTTGTTTCTTGCTAGCAATTGGGATATTTACATGGTATGATTCTATTAGCCGAATTGGCGCCTCAAAAGAAGCCCTTCTTGCTGGTCCTCTTGAAATTGTGATTATAGTTGTTTTAGCAAGAATTTTCTTGAATGAGAATTTAGATAGAATTCAGGTTATTGGTATTGTTCTGGCATTAATTGGATTCTTAATGGCGGTAGCAAGTGATGCAGGGGATGTTCTCGATGACGATAGTATAGGGACAGTAATAACATCGCCGTCAACATTAATTACCTTTGGTGATATAGAAGCAATTTTTTCAGCCCTTGGATTTGCAATTGGCGTTCTCTTTTTAACCAAACTTGTTTCAATACATTCATCTATAGAAGTGGCAGGAGCCTCCATGCTAGTCTCTGGATTAATTTTGGTTGCTTTTATGATTGGGTTTTTGCATGAATCTCAAGAAATATTATCATCATCAGCCTGGGGGTCTTCATTTCAGCAACAGCCATTGATAATTACTATTATAATATTACTCCTCTTTTCATTTCTTCCTTTTATTGGATCACTATGTTATACTACTGGCTTAAGCAAAATAGGAGCATCTATTACAGCAGCCATAGGGTCTTCTAGTATTCTTATTACTGTCTTAATACAAATAATACTGAAAGAATTAGGAATCACGAGTAATTTACCTGAAAATATATTTCTTGCTATTCTGGGAGGTGTTTTAGGATTTCTCGGAATATATGTAATTCACATGCATACTCGTTATCTATCAATTATTCCAAGGAGAAAACAATAAGCATGATAATTCATTTGTACTGCATATCTCTATTTTAGAAGATGCCAGAGTAGAAGCCAAATTGAGGTTTATCTGGCCAAAAAATTACCTGAGATAGTGTGTGTTATATCTGATACTACAATTTTCATTAGGTACTTTACGTGATATTGAATTCCAAAATGAGGTTTGATAGTGATGGTCATAGTCAGTAGCATTTATCACCATTAAGGTTAAAACAATTACCACTACCAAAGTTCAAAACAGCATATGCTGATATTGAGGATAGAAGAAAAAGAACATACGTATTATCAGAGTCATAGTATCAGAAGACGGCAGCAGATCAGATATTATTACTAATAACTAGTAACAGCAGAAAGAAAAATACAATACAAAGCATTGCTTGCAGTCACAAATGACTCTTAAAACTCCTATCTATAAGTACGTTCTTGCCATGGTGGAGTCAGAGATAGATAGTATATGTAGAGAACGCTTGAACCATAAGAAGGGTGGGTTTAACACGTCTATGCTGCGCACATATTTTAGGGAAATAGGGGAGATATAAACAGAGATGACCATCAAAACTAAACGAGCTTCAAGATCTGTACCTGCTGAACCTTCAGATGGTAAGCGATTATTAATTGTACTTAAACCTAGTTCAGCTTGGAGGCAAGGCATTCCATATGATAAGCCACACGTACCAGAACTAGCACCCGATGCTACCTTATTTGATAAATACGAAAAAAACATAAAGTCACACAAATGGACTGAAGAAGAATGGAACGGGTACGAAGAAGAGTTTAGAAAGTTAATGATGGAACGTAAAGAGGCTCAGGAATTAATCAGATCGCTAGCAAAGGAGTATGATAATTCTGATACGAAGCATGTGACCTTACTTTGCTTCTGTCCTGATGAACGATACTGTCATAGACGTTTGGTTAAGAAAATGATCTTATCAATTAACCAATCAGTAGAGAAGAAGGAAAAGGAGGAGGAATCAACAGAAAAGAAATAAATCCTTCTGAGATAAACGGCGGTAAAAGGAAAAAAGAGAGTGCGTTTGTTGCTGCTGTTATGGTTATATATATACCAGGAAAACAGACTCTTGCTAATCGGCGATGGCATCACCTTAAAGCTACGAACCAGACATAGTGATTAATAAATAACTTCAATAATACTCTTGTGGCAAAAAGCAATAGAATTTCCTTTGTAGAATACTTATATATTTGAAATCGAATACCTTCCATTGCAGATTCTTAACTTAAAACCGACTCTTTTGTCTATATTTTTTGCGTTTATTTTGATTGCTTCTGCTAAGGAAAATGAAACGATATTTACTGAGATAGACCTGAGTCGATGGAATGAAGTAGGAGAAAGAAAGAAAGGAAAAAGAATTGACTCTTCACATATATTGCAATTATGCTTTTTTTGAAATTATGCTTCGCCTCTGTCTGATAATACGTATTTTAAATTCAGTTTTCTATCTAATCTTTTCCTTCGTACTAGTCTTGACTTCTCTTTTGCTTTCTTTAGCTATTATTATCCCTGCTAATACTATGTATGCTATCTGGAATACTTCAATTGCAACAGCCATTTCACTAATAGGTCCTCCTCTACCTGTAATAGGGTTTCCAGGTACTCTTGTCATTGCCCACATTATTATCAATATTATAGTACCTGCTATTCCAATATAATACCAGATCCTTCCCCATCTTTTGATCATAGGTACTACCCAAAATAACTGAGCTAAGCCAGCAACTATGAAAAATATTGCTGAGTTCATGTTAAAGCCTATTATGTTTGGCACTAACGCAAGGTGCAATATGCCAGCTATGGCTGTTGCTGCTGCAGCTGCAGCATAATAATAAAGTCCAATTTTCACCATGCTATCACATTACCTCATAAAACAAATTGTGCTGATTTTGTGAGTGCAGCTAGTAACTAAAGTCAAGTTCATGGTTAATTCCACTTTCTATCTGAAAATCATTGACTACTTTGTTTGTTCCATCAGGATATGCTACCATTACTATGTATTCTCCCTGGGGTAAATTATTAAGGAAATATTGACCGTTAACAGAAATTATTGCATTTTCTGTATATCCTGTTTCTTGATTAGCAGCTATGATTGAAGCCCCTATAGCAGGCAGTCCTGTTGGGCCACCAACATAGCCATGTAATGCTGCTGGGGGTATAGCAGCTGTTGCAGTTAGTGATGTAGGAGAAGGAGTATTATTTTGATTAACATTAGGTGGCATACCTCCACTTATGATAAAGCCAGCCAGAGCTATCACTCCAACTATTCCTATGGCGGTCAATAGAGCGATTTTGTATTTGCTTGTTTCTGTTCTTTGATGTTTGAAGTATTGCTTTACATTATTGTTCTCCTTACTGCTTTTTTCTTGATCTATTGATTGGAGCGATTGTGCTGCTGAGGACGGTATTATTGTTCTATTGTATTCTTTATGGCTTTGCTCATGAGAAGCTCCCCAACCTCCAATGCTACCAGTGTAATCTCCAGTAACCTCTAAAACTTCTTCAGAATCAGATATTTCTTTGAGTATTTCCAAAGTTAGTCTCTGATTAGTTGCATAGTGAGTGCCTTTATCATATACAGCCGGAAGCCAGCTAGTTTTTTCAAATATCTTATTTTTCATTGCTTCAGAATCTGTTCCTGGTTTTGTAAATATCTCGACCATATAAAATGGTGCATCTTCAGATTTTTCCATTTCACGTACCAGTAAATCATGAATTAGGATAGGGTCTGCTTTGGGAAGGTATGTCTGATATAGGGTCTGCAATCCCTTAAATACTGTCTTTATTTCCCGTAACGTGTCTATGCTCTTATTATAGGACGTCTGTTGTTCCTGAATATGTCGTTGGGAGGATGTTAATGATGTAGATGGATTATGATACTTCTGTATATTTTGGTGCTCTTTGTGTTCATGTTGTGATGCTTCACCACCTCGTATGCCGCCGATATATTCACCAGTAATCTCCAAGACGTCATCAGATGCTGATATTTCCTTGAGTGTCTCAATTGTTAGCTTTTGGTTTATTACGTAATGAGTGCCATTATCGTATATTGCAGGGCTCATGCCTGTTTTGTTGATTATAAATTCTCGTGTCTCTTCTGTGTTCACGCCGGGCTTGGTAAAAACTTCCACCATATACATTGGTGTGACTGATGGATTTTCCATCTGACGCAAGAATAAGTCATATATTAATGCTGAATCGACTTTAGGCAAATACTGTTTGTACTTTTGTTGTAGCGTTTTGAATTGATCACTTATTTCGATTAATTCAGACATGGATAATGTATGGTGTCGGTATAGTGATATTCCTATTTTGTCAAAGTAGCTAAAATTGAAGTAGTTTTGTATAGTTTTTAATACTTTTGCTTAATGTGTTGTAGCTCCTCCAGATTGTATTGACAAGATAACTAATGTTTACAATCCGAGCAATTAACTACGAAGAGAAGACAGTCCTCATATTCACACTTTAATAAAGTCTTAATTATTGCTGCCTCTGTAATTTCTTCTTGTGCTCAACCTCGAAGATGTATCTATAGTATCTGAGATTTTCACTGAATTGGCAAGTGAGACTAGGTGTTCTATAATGATATCCATAGATAAAAAACCAGCAAAACTCAGTTCTATTGCTAGAGAACTTGATATTACTGCTCAAGACACTTTTCGGAATATAAACAGGTTAGTAGAAGCTGGTCTTGTGAGAAGAGGAGGAGGTGAGGACGGTAGTGCCTTCCAGCTAACAGAATTAGGAAGACTTGCAACAAAGCAGATTCCATACTTTCTAGTCATAAAGAAGCATAAGGAGCTCTTTGAGGACCATACATTCAAATATATTCCTGATAAGTTTGTTCAGAGAATTGGGGCTTTACAGAATTGTGAAATTGTAGAAAATGTGACACCAGTTTTAGAAAGGCTAAAGAAACTGGAATCTAGTGCGAAACAATATCTAAGAATAATGGTCTCGCAGGCATGGCCTGAAGAAGGGAAAATATTTGCCGAGCGCGCTATGAATGATGTCGATGTATGGACTATAATTGGACGTAACACAGTGTTTCCGAGGGAAGTCATTGAATCTGTAATACCTACTATTGATGGATTGCAAAAGTCTGGTAAAATTAAAGGAAAAATGCTTGACACAGTAAGTATTGCGTTGTACATATCACAGTCACAATCTGCTGTAATGCTTCCAAACATGAAAGGTGAGGTTGATATGAGGATGCTACTTGTTGGAAGCGATCCATCATTCAATGAATGGTGTCTTGATTTGTTCAATCACTTTTGGGAATGTGCAGGACCTGCAAGCCTAGACAAGACAAAAATAGTTTAGAGATATTTTATCTTCTTAATTTTCAAGATGTTCTGATAACCTTTCTATGTCTTTTAATAGATTTGTTTAATCATATTCTATTTTCATTCTTTAATATAACGCTGAAAACATATACAGAACCAAGAAGGTTTACCATTATGATTTGAATAAACGTTTCTTCTCTTCTATATATCATTTACAAGTTACTGACAATGTGGTTATGTTTATTAGAGAAGACTTCGTTCTTGATTAAAAAAGAAAAAAAAGTTTGGCTAGTCTTGCCTACTACTGCTGACCTGGTTTAACTTGATTCATTACAATTGGATTCTGCATGAACAAATACTCCTCGGCGATTCTGCCATCCTCCCAATGCGCAACAGTGACCATTGTAACATTTCCTGGTAAAGTGCCAGTCACGGCTGTCCAGTTACCTGCCGCGATTTTGATCGGATGGGCTATTACTCTGCTCTCTGATGCAGCTGATATCGCTGCCATTGCCCATTGGACATGCTGCTCGATACCTCTTGTTGCATTGCCATTAAAGTCCACGACCAATACATCAGGGCCATGTATATCCTTGAAGAGTGTCCAATTTCTATTGTTCCATGCTTCAAAGTCGAGTTTATCAAATCGTTTAAGGTTAGCTTTTTCTTCTTGGGTTTGTGCCACTACTATTTGAGTTTGGTTAGAAGATTATTCTTGTGCCTTGCATATTCTGTCAAAGTACTATCTTCTATATGGAACAATAACAATAAAAGGAAAGCGACTGCAGCATATAAGAAAACATATTTGTACATATGTCAAATTAATCATGAAAATATTTATCTATTCTCTCATTGAGCTACTTGTCAATGTGCCGTATACAAAATTCTCAAATAGATAATTGCGTACATGACACTATATTATTCAGCAATAACCCCGCCTTTATGGCTACAATAAACGGTATGGATACAAAAAGTGCTTTAATGAAAAATTATTATTATTCTTTTCTTTCAAAGCTATTGTTGTTGTATTGGTTTTCCCTCCTTCCTCCTTCTAGGTCTAAATTCTAACTCTACTCCACGTTTATCGTTATAATTGAGGGTAAAAGCTTCATTGGGTAAATAGGAAGCTTGAAATTTCTGCGTTTAAGCATATAAGATATTTCTCTATAGGTAATCTACATTTATCAAAATACATCTACTAAATCATAGCAATGGGTCCTTCGACACGTTTTTCCACGCAATAAGTAGTGATGTTATTAGAAAATTTCACACACTTTTTCCACACATTATGCGGAAAAGCCGCACACTATTCCCCACTTTTTCCACACCGTATGGAATACTTTCCTAACACGTTCCACACTGTATGGAATACGAAAAAGCCTTGGTATCATCCTACTATCATATTATGATAGATTAGAAAGATATTATGAATAACAGCCTAAAGCTTTGAATTAGTTTGCCTTATTAAGATATTATTATAATAACTGTAACAAAGGTGAGTTGTAAAATAGAGTCAATTCTCTCCCGCATTCCACCGGATAGGTACCAAATCCGTCTTGGATTCTAGTGGATTCATATGATATTATTGAGGGAAGTTAAATAAACCTAAGTGATAGAACCCTTATACATGCAGGAACTAATCCCACTGAACGCGCATAAATCTTGTCCTCTACTTGAAATTCGATCTCAGATATTCTATTCATCACCAATTACCTTTACTAATACTCTTTTATTTCTACGACCATCAAATTCTCCATAAAATATTCACCTTGACATTCTCGGTTATACTATTAGCATTGCAGTTAAAATGACAGCATTTGCAAAATCTGATCAAATTATAATTGGTCAGTTAGTTTATGATAGATTGGATGCCATACAAAAGTATGCTTTTAAAGTTCTGCCAGTTAGTTCTGATGTTTGGAGTTATGTCAGTAACAATACTGGACATGTTTACAGTCTATATGGCAGTATAAAGGATAAAGATGCTCTGATCTGATACAAATCGATCTATAATAATTTATGAATTGACTCATTGAATACCAAGTAGCAGTTTTTGATAGAATAAAGAACAAACTGTTTCGGATTAAAGTAGTAGTAGTTGAACCTATAGATAAAAGACAATAATTCATTCTTAGAATTCATTTTTCTCTTAGAAAGAAACACGTATGTAAGTAGTAGTGCTGTAATTTAAAATACTCTATTGTCCAATGCATCACTAAATGGTAAAGCCTTTTAATAAATTATTTATTTACAAATCATAGAGAAGACAACCATTGCCATAAATGCTTGTGCCTAAAATCAATTCAATAATTTCCATATTATTTTTGTATTAACTATGATCGTGCAACTGCATGTGTGCTTGCATTGTTGATTCAGAATATGCTTTTAGCAGTTCATTGTTTTCAAAAAAGATAGTAGCATCGCCATGGAAGAATATGCGTCTGTTAACACACGCAATCTTATTTGCAAGTTTCTTTACCGCTTCTAAATCATGGGAGGCCCATATTATCGTGATCTTATTCTCCTCATTTAATTTCTTTAGCAAAACATAAAATTTGTTCTGTGTTTCCAGATCAATTCCTGTAACTGGTTCGTCAAGTATTAACAATTCTGGTTCATTTGCTAGAGCTTTTGCAATGAGAACCCGTTGTTGCTGTCCACCGGATAATTCGCCAATTCTTTTGGTTTTCTGATCAAATAATCCTACAGTTTTAATAGCATAATTTATTTTGTTTTTGGATGGTCTTCTACTAGTTATTCCTAATGAAACAATTTCTTCAACTGTTGCAGGGAAGCCTTGATCTATTGAATTTTTCTGTGGGATATAACCTATCTTTTGAAGTATGTTTCTATTTTTACGAATATCCTCACCAAAGAATGTAATTCTGCCTTGGTAATCTTCCAGTAATCCAAGCATTGAACGAAATAGAGTAGTTTTGCCGGCACCATTAGGACCAATTATTCCTACAAAATCGCCTTTGTCTACTGTAAATGAAATGTTTTCAAGAACAAGAGCGGAATTAAATCTATAAGAGACATTGTCAATATTTACTACTTGCAATCCATTTTCACCTTTGGGATAGCAACATTATGATCCATTCTTTTTATATAACCAATACCTTTTTTTTCTTCCTGATATGCTCTCTCTATAGAATTTAAAATAAGTACATGGCTATTAGCAATCTCTTCAATACAATTACCCAAGTCAGAATGGATTAACTCATCATAATAATAAATAATATCGGTTTTCAATTGATCTATCATTTTGATTAATTACAATCTTTTTATTAATGTATCTTCTAATCCAAATCCTAGTAAATTGTGTTGATGTACTATTTTTTATATAGAATGGCTGAATGAATTATGGAATACAAAAAAATTCTGACTTCCCACAATATGAAAATTTCATTTTAATAACTTATTTAGGATATTAAACTAATAATATAATAGCTGTCCTCTAATTATATTAACAGTAATTATCTCTGGAGCAACAACTTGCCAATCCATTGTTAATAATTTCAACCTGATGCTTTGCTAATATTGAATACTACTAAACATGCAATCAACATTTCGAGCTGATAGGTGCTGTTTTCTATCGTGATCTTGAGAATCATTATCGTATCAAACCTGTTTTTTCTTATTATAAGAATAAAATCATAAAAAGAATAAAATGATGTTTCTCCCGTGTGTTTTATCTGTAGTAATATAAATAACTAATTTAGAATTGATTTTGTTTAGATAGATGGTTCTGATTAATGCAATTAGCATAACCAAAACAATTTTGACATATGCTGATTTATTGTCATCAAATTGAGATCGTTTGTATATAATAAGAATGTAATTTAATAATAATAAATGTATATTTATATATAAATATCTTAATAATATAGTGGCAATAGTAAGTATATCACTCAATCAAGAGATCCTATCAGAGATAGATAAATTACAAAATGTTCTTGGTTTTTCAGGACGATCAGAAATTGTTCGGGCAGGAATTCGAAATCTGTTAGCAGAAGAAAGAGAAAGACAGAATTTAATAGGTCTGATTCATGCTTTATTATTGGTAATCCACGATGAGGAGTCTGATGATGAAGTCTCAGAAACAAGACATGATTATGACAAACTAATCAATACACATTTACACAGTAAAATCGATAGAGACCGATGTCTAGAGATCTTTCTTCTTAGAGGTGATGCAAATGAAATTAGAGAAATGACTAAGAAATTTCAATCTAATAAAAAGATGGATCATACAAAATTAGTTGTAATGTAGAAATCTATGATTTTGTAATTGTAGACTTGACATATGCAAGATATATGTAGTTTCAAATATATTAAACAAAATAAATCCCGCTATATGGCAGGAAGAAGAGAAGAAGGCAAAAAGATAGTTCTAAAGTTTTTTTATTAGCACTAAGGATAAATAAAGGGATTAAAGGGGTTTATAATTATAGAAATGTAAATGAGGATTCAGAGCTTATTGCATTACCTTTTGGGAAATTAAGCAAAATATGTATGTCTTATCATATTTTAGCTAACAAATTGTATGCTAGAATTAGCAGAAAAATCAAACCTGTATAAAATGTCTTCTAGAAAGAAGTAATTATACCGTTTATAATTTAGGATATTATTATACTACGTCATTGGCTTAGATTGGTGGCGCCTGGTAAAAGGCCATTAATAAGGATTAATGTGCGAGCAGTTATCAATTACTTCAATATTTTTTCTATTGCTTGTTCTTTAAATATGATATATTACTAGTCTGTATTTTTAAATATACCAGAAAGCTTGACTTTGTCCAATACTACCAATTGCCTACTTCATATCTTCATGATTTAGTAGTAATTTATTGAACTATTAAAAGTAATCACACCACCTATATCAACGGATTATAATCATAATGATTGATGATTATATACTAGTGTAGAGGTAACTTTAGATAGTAAATGGTAACCTTATTTATGACCTATTCTTTCTAATAATTCAGAAACTTCAGTCATGGTAGCTGGTTGTGCATGCGGATTCGTAATGTAAAGTGAGGAGCATACATTTGCATAAATTAGTCGTTCTTCGGCATCTAATCCTGCTAAATAACCAATAATATCAGCAGCATCCCAAGAATCGCCAGCGCCAGTTAGAGTTTGTACCTCAACTTTGATTGTATGTACAAATTCAGTTTCCTTTCCATTCGACCACGCTGCACCTATCCTAGTATGTAAGTCAATACTAATTCCAATTTTTTCTGCAAGTTTTTTTGCAGCATTTCTTACACTAGTCTGGCTATAACACTCAAAGAGAAGTGGATCAATTCCAACTGCTTCTGCAAGAGAATTACATTCATTTTCGTTTATACTTAGAACATCAGTGATATAGGCAATTTTTATCATTGAGTCTAAAAATTCTTGTTTTCTTGTCTCGATATCAGCAGGATCTATAAAATGTAGAGCTTTTGGAGAATTGGCAAATACATGTTCTGCCAATTGTGTTCCTTTAAAATTACTAGCCCAGTTAACTACTATTACTGCATCTGCATTATTCAAAATTTTTAGGTCATCTGCAGAATCAATCCGTTCAGGACCAAAATTCGCATTATCTCCAATGTCACTTACCATAACATTTACTTTAGAGTACGTTTCATCTCGAAATTCAAACGATGTAGTATGACCATGTTTTCCATTTATTATTTGAAGATTTGATCTATCTCCAAATTTTGAGAATATTTGTCTTATTATAGCAGAGCCAATGTCATCTGCAATCGTAAATAGAGTGATCTTTGCACCTAGACTTGCAAGGCAATATGCAACATTTACTGCATTCCCTCCTTTTACATCCACAGTCGGAATACCGCGGATACTGCCACCTCCAAACCTTGCTTTATCTGCTAAAGCATTGAAGAACTCCTTTTTTGAGTTTAATTTTATTAGACGGTCAACAAAAAAATCAGACATCACAACTATAGAATTCATATAAGAATAGTAACTTTCTATCTTTTTTATTATTGGAGATTTAAATTGATAACACCAAAAATAATATAATTTTATGTTATTTATCTTTTAGGAAAATGAAGTTTACTTGATGAAAAATTTAATAAATATTAAATATACTGATTTTCTTTTAATACTGAATAATCAAAAACTGATGTTAATCAATAACAGGAGTATTTATTAAATAATAACAGTAAAGATATGCGATTTACTTGATTATCATTAGATTTTTCCCTTGAATTAATTATGATTAGTTGTCTTCCTATTATAACTTTATAAAGAAATAAAGTATTGGACATGAAGTAGTTTTTTATTCCATATCCATACCGCCCATACCGCCCATACCGCCCATACCGCCAGGTGGGGCAGCAGGCATTTTGGATTTACCCGAGGAGATCACATCATCGATTCTCAATATCATAGAGGCTGCTTCGGTAGCAGATTTAAGAATTTGCTCCTTTACTACAACTGGTTCTAGCACATTTTGTTTGAACATATCGGCGACTACAGTGCTTCTTACATTAATGCCTGTCCATTTGGCGCCCTTACTTTGCTTTGATCTTAATTCAGTCATAGTGTCAATTGGGTCCATACCAGCATTTTCTGAAAGAGCGAGTGGAATAGAATCAATTGCGTCAGCAAACTTATTAACTGCTAGTTGAGCTCGTCCTTCTAAACTGCTCGACCACTGTCTTAATTCATTTGCTATATATGCTTCTGGAGCACCACCACCTGCAACTATTATAGGTTTTTCAACAACATCTTTTGTTACCATTAAAGCATCGTGTATAGAGCGGTCAGCCTCATCGACGACTCTCTGCGATCCACCCCTTACAAGGATTGTGACTGCTTTCGGATTTTTGCATCCTTCTATAAAAACCCACCTATCTGTTTCAACCTTCCGTTCTTCGACAACATCAGCAGAGCCGAGATCCTTGCTTGTGAGATCATCTATATTATTCACTATTCTGGCACCCGTTGCCTTCGCTAGTTTAAACAAGTCGCTTTCTTTTATACGCCTTACCGCAAGTATACCTGCCTTTGAGAGATAGTGTTGTGCAATATCATCAATACCTTTCTGGCATAATACAACATTAGCGCCACTAGCAGTGATCTTGTCAACCATAGATTTGAGCATTCTATTCTCTTCGTCAAGGAACATTTGCATCTGCTGTGGATCATTGATGCGAATTTCAGCGCTCATTTCTGTTTTCTCAATTTCAAGAGCAGAGTTAAGCAATGCTATCTTGGCGCCTTCGATTCTCTTTGGCATACCTGCATGGACTACCTCCTTGTCAAGAACTATACCTTTAATTAATGCAGTATCACGCATAGACCCACCTGCTTTCTTTTCGACCTTTATGTTATCTAGATCTATTTTCAGTCCATCACTGCCTTCATTTTTTTCAGCTACCTGTTTTGTTGCATCAACGACAGTTTGAGCTAAAATTGGGCTGTCATCAGAAACTAATTTTGAATCCATACTAGTTCTCGCAATTTTCATCAAAAGTTCCCTATCCTCAACATCTACTTTAATTCCGATCTTTTGTAATAACTTCAATGCTTGTTCAGATGCAGCCGTATAACCATCTACAATTACTGAAGGATGCACATCCTTATTTAGCAATTCTTCTGCTTTTTCCAGCAAAGCACCTGCAAGTATAACAGAAGAAGTTGTTCCATCACCCACTTCATTATCTACAGACTTGGAAACTTCCACCATCATCTTGGCTGCTGGATGCTGAACATCAATTTCTTTTAATATTGTTGCACCATCATTTGTAATTGTAACATCACCAAGTGTGTCAACAAGCATTTTATCCATGCCACGTGGGCCCAAGGCAGTCTTTACGATCTCTGCGATAAGCTTTGCAGCAGTAATATTATTTCTTTGAGCTTCCTTTCCCTTGTTTTCTTTAGTTCCTTCCTTTAATATTAATACTGGCATTCCGCCAGCAGTAGTTTGAATTGAGGCCATTCTATATCACCTAGTAGAATATACTGATTCTTCTTATGCCTCTTTTATAGTTTTACACATTATGTCGTGTCTAGCTGCTTTATCTTTTCATTGAATTTATCCTTGAATTTAGGTACATTAATTATAAATCTCTCGTGTTGCCCTTGTCCAATCTTTTCAATTTTGTCAAATGCTTCGACATCAAACATAACTCTTCTGCCATTAACTGAGATCACCTTAGATTTTAGTAAGACTTCAGTCCCTATAGGAGTAGCAGCCAAATGTTTAATATTTACAACAGTCCCCACCGAATCCCATTCTGCATTGGGAATAAACTGTTCTTTTAGAAGTAGTCTACAAGTTTCTTCCATTTCTGATATCATCGCAGGCGTTGAGAAGACATTTTCGCCTTCCCACAGAAAAGTTGTTGTTTGATTTGAATTAATCTTAACCTTTCTTTCCTTTGTAGCACCAACATTGACTATAAAACTCACACTATATCACATGATATAATAGGGAACGGTTGTTTTTAGATTTTTTAGGTGTCTCTAGATGATAACATTAGATAAATATTATTAGTATATTTTGTTTATCTCATTGCTCTACTTCTCGTTTTCTTGTTTGTCTAACAGGATAGGATTATTTCATCTGTAAAAGAACTTTTTCTTTCTATGGATATAGACTTAGTATCGGTATGGAAATGTTATTTTTGACCAATCAATTCAAGATTTCTTAAATCCCAATGATGTTGCCTTATATAATTTTCTAACAATGTAAGAAGACTAGATTGTTATCTATTTATGGCAGGTTCTGAGTAAGGTAGCTCTGACTGTATTAGTGATGATTATAATAAAACCAGAGCTTGTTTTGTATATTATACAATAATTATCTGTGTGTGTATATTCAATCATTCTGAAATAAGTAAAAACAGCTATATAGAATAAAATACTAGTTTGAATATTAAACTCCCAAAAAGAAAAGATTGGGTGTCTAATTATCATCTACTTCGTCGTGCAGCTGAAGCGATAACATAGGCCACACCTACGGCTAAACCGAATGCCAATGGTATCCATACGCCAAAGCTATCGATAGTTGCAGGCACTATTTGTTGTATCAAACTACTAAATAGTTCCATATTCCTCGTTATGCAAACGTTAAGGGTAAATATAAGTTTTAACTACAAGCAACAGACGCTTAAACAATAGCTGAGAACTAGGAAGAAAAAAGGGTTATATATTTACCATATGATTAAATCTGTTCTTCCATGACTGTTACCTAATTATTAGGTTGATTTTAAGTATTATTTATGTATGGAATTGCCAAACTTAGTCATGCGTATCGAGACTGTTGTCAGTAGCGATGTCCTTAAATTAGCGTAATATATATCGTGTGAATATGAAGATGCAGAAGGAATTGCGCAAGTTTTGTCCAAAATGTAAAACTCATACAGTTCAGTCTGTAAGTATTTATAAGAAGGGAAGGGACAGAAAGACTGCAGAAGGTACACGCAGACACGCAGAAGATAAAAAAGGTTATGGTGGTCAAAAGTTTCCTGAACTGAAGAGGACTGCCAAAACTACAAAAAAAATCACATTACGGTATAGTTGCAGGAGCTGCAAGAGACAAACAATGAAAGAAGGCATGAGAATGCATAAATTAGAGATACAACCGTAAGTAGGCCACTCAAATGCGTAAGGATACTATCATGATTCCGAAACCACGGAGCAACTTCCTATCTGTTCAATGTATAAAATGTGAAGAACAGAAGGTTATCTTTAGTCATACTACAATGGACCTTTTTTGCAAATCTTGTGGTGAATTAATTGCTAAGAAGACAGGAGCCAGAGCAAACATTCTTGGTAAAATTATAAATACCCTCGATTAATTAACTACGGCAGTAGTCTTTCTGCAAGCTGAAGTTCTTTAAATGTATTGACATTTACCGCAATCTCTCTTTTGTTCATTAGAATAAAATACTCCTTTATATTCTGGCACTCTTTGAACTTTGGAGAATTGAAGATTATTATACCAGAATGGCAGTATTGTTGTGCTCCAATATTGACTACTACGCTAGGTGTGATTCCTATATTTTCGACAAAGTGTTTTTCTAATATAATAGAAGCACAAGAAAATCTAGGTATATTATGAATAACAATCTGATCTACTATATTTGAGTTCAATAAAGGAAGATCAGCAGATACTGTTAAAACTCTGTCTTGTTTTAGTTTGTTTAGAATGAAAGAAAGGTCTTGTGAGTAACTAACGCCTTCAGTCTCGATTACTTCTATTAGACCATTAGAATAGTACGGATGGTAGTAAAGAAAAGTGGTGGTTTTTGAAGAAAAAGGACTTGATACTGCAATTATTCTTTGAAACTTTTGAGAATATACAAGTGCATCAAGAACATATTCAATCATAGTCTTGCCCTTTAAGTCTAATAACGGCTTTTCAATACTCTTAAAATGTCGAAGACGGATTCCTTTTCCACCGCACATGACAAGAGCTATCATCTTATTATGAAGCATTCATATCGTTAATGAAGATAACACAATAAGACAAGAAAGTCGTGTAATCTCATTTGACGAACCGATCACATCACCGCTGATACCACCAAAGCTTTTGTTAGATATGTGGTGGATAATCGCAGTTATTCCAAGAGAAATACCTAATAAAATAAGTCCGATATATATGCCACTCATAAACCATACAATTGGGAATGTAATTCCGGTGGCAGCCAACAATTTACGCTTATCTTTCATAGCAGAAGTAAAAGGAGAGCTAAAGCCATCCCATGCGGATAATCCTATATGTGCTTGCAGAACCATGATATATTTTGCAATTACTTCAGCCGTAACAATACTGGTTAGTATTTTCCATCCGTATGGTAAATTTGATATTGCAATAATCATGCCTGCTATATATATAACAAGTGCTGCAACTCCTGCAGAACCGACAGCAGGATCGTGCATAGCCTTGTATTTATCCTCTTTTCTCCCTTTGGCCATAAGACCATCCGCGAAATCAGCTAGGGCATCGGTATGATGGAAGCCAGTAATTATTATTAGAGCGCAGGTAACTAGGAGGCCAGTAAATAAAGATTGCATATAATATGAAATTCCATAGGCTAGGACTCCTACTAAAATACCGATCATCGCTCCAGCGAGTGGGAAAAGATACATATTTCTTGCAATAGAGTAGATATCATTATAGGAAGACTTAGTTGTAGGAATTATAGTGAGAAATGAAATTATTGTCTGTATTGATCTAAAAACCAAATAAGAAATTCCACCAGCCAACCAAATTTAATAAACTAATCAAGGGAATGGAGAAGATTATACAAAATAGAATCATTGTCAGTTTCATTATGGAAATTGCAGCTAGACATTTTTCAATAGTTGTATCTTCGTATCCCTCTCCTAATGAATAGTGCCCGATCTTTTCGAGCTTTATTCGCAGAGCACCTGCCATGGTAGCCATGGGATATCCTGCATTAGGGCTAAGAGTTTTATTGTGATCACGTTGCAAGATTTGCATCGAGTTCTTCCAGTCTGCTCCAATTATACTTGCAGAAATCACCATCAAAAGCGCGGTGATCCTTGCGGGAAGATAGTTAGCAACAGTATCAATCCTTGCAGACATATATCCAATATCCTTATAATAATTATCAAAGTAACCAACCATAGAATCGAGAGTATTAATTATCCTATATATGAACGCCCCTGCAGGGCCAAAAAAAGAATAAAAAAACAAAGGTGAAACGATTCCATCGACTGTACTTTCACTAATACACTCTATAGTTCCAGAAAGCACATGTTGTTCATCTAGATTTTTCGTCTCTCGTCTTACGATCATTGATAAATTATAGCGAGCGCTATGCATGTCACGTCTTTCCAGTGCATCTACGATTGACCCAGCAGAGTCCTCCATACTTCTTATTGCAATAGTGATCTTCAAAATTAGAGCTAAGACAATTATTATGGCAATAGAGCCCAGTAAATGCAAGCTTGTAAAGGTCAGAAAGTGAATTGCAAGACCAAATGTAATAACCAAGGAAATTGAAAAAATAGTTCCATTTTCTTTTTCTTTTTTTGCTGAATTATTATTGCTCTCCTTCAACTTTGGAATAAAGAATCCAATGAGTTTTCCCAGCCATGCTACTGGATGATGTTTGTTAGAAGGCTCTCCAAACAAAAAGTCTATAACAATGCCTCCGGCAAGCGCTAAAAGCAGGTATTCTCCGATCAAATTTTCTTTAGTCCTGCAATTTCTGTGATTATTTTTTGTATATCGATACTATTTTTTACTACCTTTGCAATAATGTCAATTTGACAGTCCCAAGATTCTCTAGGCAATTTAGAATTGTTAAAAGTATGCATATCAAGTGAATCTTCATTTGGTAAATCAAATTCGACTTTCGGTATCACTCCAAGTACATTTTTTCTAGTAGTTCTTTCAACAAACTTTATTGCCTTATCTAAAAATGATTCATCGCCAAGAAATTTATTTATTAAAAATCCTTTAACCAAATCTCTATGATGTGGCTTTAACAATTTTAAGGTCCCAATCATACTGGCAAAACAACCTCCTCTCTCAATATCTGCTGTTATGATTACCGGTGCACAGATTTTCTCTGCGAGCAACATATTTGCCACATCGTACTTGGAAATATTGATTTCTGCAGGCGATCCAGCGCCTTCTATTATAATGATATCGTTTTCTCTCCTTAGGTTTTCTAGGGAATTTAAAATAACCGGAAAGCCTTTTTGCAAAACGAATGTTTTGTAGTATTCTTTTGCATACATTTCAGAGTAAAATATTCCATTGAGAACAATACTGCTTCGATAATTTCCAAGTGGCTTTAATAGAACGGGATTCATTCTCACATCGGGTTCCTT
This sequence comes from Nitrososphaeraceae archaeon, assembly GCA_035642715.1. Lineage (GTDB taxonomy): Archaea > Thermoproteota > Nitrososphaeria > Nitrososphaerales > Nitrososphaeraceae > JAJNBK01. The sequence goes on from DASQRW010000159.1 coordinate 44,475, forward strand.
TCTTGAAGCAACCGCTTGGATTGCCTGTGCCATAGCCATACTATGCAATGTTTCGGAAACTGTGTAGCTATATGAGGACATGTTTTGAGCTTTGAACGGAGCCACATTATACCCCTTGTCAGCAAAAATCCTACAAAGTGCCGTAACAATGGTGCTTTTACCTGAACCAGAAGATGTTCCCTGAATCATCAGCAACTTTGCGTTCATCTATCTATTGACTCCAGTGCCTCTATGAGTAGCAGATTTTCTTTGTGTGTTTTTACTGCCACACGAATATATTCTGCTTTCTCCATGCCTGTAAAAGTACTGCAATCTCTGACAAGGATTCCACTCTTTATCAAGATAGAATCCCTTATTCTTACAGAGTTTTCTTTTAAATGAATCAAAAAATAGTTTACGTCGGATTTACAAGGAATAAAAGAGTTCGTTTTTCTTTTTATATCGCCATGCATACATCTGCGCTCTTTTTTGATTATTTCTTTTGCCTTTCTTACATGCATTAAATCTTGCAAAGCAACAATGCCAGCTATTTGTGCCATTCCATTTACATTCCAAGGTATTTTATTAGCAGATAGCTGTCTAGTAAGTCTCGGATTGCATATGCTGTATCCAACTCTTAAGCCAGCAAGACCGAAGGATTTTGTCAGCGATCGCAAAATTACAAGATTATCGAACTCTTTGATTTTATCAATTATAGCATATTGAGCATTGTCATCATCAACTAATTCAATAAAACATTCGTCGATTAGAATTTTGGTAGAGCTATCTACGCGTTCTATTATTTTTTTAACAGATTTAGTGGAAAGTAATCCAGTAGGATTATTAGGATTGCATAAAAATACGGCATCAGAATTTTTTGCTTTTTCGATAATATCTTTGGTATCTAAGGTTAAATCCTTTAAGGGAGCAAATAGAATATTAGCACCCACTCGTTTTGATGCAAGTTCATACTCACAAAAAGTTGGAGCAGGAATAACTACTTTATTCCGTACGAATGTCCGAGCAAAGTTATGAATTATTTCAGTCGCTCCATTTCCAACAGTAATCCACTCAGGATCTAAATCCTTACCAAGATAATCGCATAGTTTTTTTCGTAAATCCTTACATTCTGTGTCTGGATATGTTGAAGAAATAAGTCCTGCATTTTTCTGCAATGAATGTATGACTTTCTTGGAGATTCCGAGTGGATTGACATTTGAACTGAAGTCAATTTTAACCAAGTTGGGATTTACAGAATGTACTCCGCCATGTGAGCAGGCATTTGCTATTGCTATTTTTTGATCATTTCCATTACCTGCGTTGGAGTCTATCATCGCTCGATTTATGACATTCCATATTAGAATGTTTCCTACATTATTGGTAAATACTATATTTTTTATTGAAACCTATGAAACGATTATTAATTACATGACCTGCATTTGCAAATATGTTAAAGGCTGCACTTATTGGATCTACAGGTGCTGTAGGCCAAGAATTTGTAATAGCTTTAAATAAACACCCATGGTTTGAATTAACTTGCATTGCTTCATCTGAGAGATCTGCAGGAAAGAAATATGTGGATGCACTCCGGGATCCGAATTCTGGAATCCTGAGATGGCATAATAAAGAGCAAATTCCAGACTATATACATGACATGATTGTTAGTAAAGTTGAAGAAATAGATGCAAAAAAATTCGATTTAGTATTTACTGCACTTGAATCAGACGATGCAAAAATAATAGAACCTAAATTTGCGCAATCAGTACCAGTAATCAGTACTGCTGCTGCTTTTAGATATGAAAATGATGTTCCAATATTGATTCCAGGTATAAATGATAATCACATAGAATTACTGAATGTTCAGAGGAAGAATAGAGGATGGAACGGATTCATATCTCCGCTTCCAAATTGTACTACGACTGGTTTAGCAATTACTCTAAACCCAATCTTGAATGCATTTGGAATAGACGATGTTTTCATGACATCTATGCAGGCATTGTCAGGTGCTGGAAGATCTCCTGGTGTTATTGCTCTTGATATTATGGATAATGTAATTCCGTACATTCCAAAAGAGGAGGAGAAAGTCCAGGTAGAAACAAAGAAGATTCTAGGAACTTTGAATTCCAAATCTATTGTTCCTGCTCCGGTCAAAGTTAGTTGTACATGCACTAGAGTTCCAGTATTGGATGGACATACAGAAAGCGTGTTTGTGAAAACGAAAAACCAGGTGGAACCAGACGAAGTAAAGGAGGAAATGTTAAAGTTCTCAAAATCTGCTACAGCAAAAAAATTACCGTCCACTCCAAAAGAGTATATCATTGTCTATGATGATCCGACAAGACCCCAACCGCGTATAGACAGAGAGATCAATGACGGAATGACAACATTTGTAGGTAGACTGAGAAAGGATACAGTATTTGATAATGGTGTCAAATATATCTTGCTATCACATAATGAAAAAATGGGCTCGGCAAAGGGTGCTGTGTTACTTGCAGAATTATTAAAGGACAAAGAGATAATATAATTTTTTTATTATTATAAAAAAAACAATTAAATTTGAAATTAATAGGTTTATTAATCCCCAAATTGAAGATATAATAGGATAATTAGATGGGAAGAATCGATGATTTAGATCTAAAGATTTTAAGCGAACTTTCCAAAGATGCGAGTATTTCGGTGCCACGGCTCTCAAAAAAAATTAATATCAATGCTTCAGTTGTTTATAGTAGAATCAAGAGACTTTTAAAGAGGGGGCTAATAAAGAAGTTTACAATAATTATCAATGATGAGGCTCTCGGTTTCAATGTAAGATCTCTCACTGGGATTAATATGGATTCTAAATTAAGAGATAATGTCCTTAATGAGTTATTCAAAATTCCAGAAGTGCGCGAGATTGCAGAAGTAACAGGCAGATTTGATATTTTAGTTACAATGACCGCCCGTTCCCTTGATGAAATACATCAACTAATTTCAGAAAAGGTCGGTCATGTTGAGGGAGTTCAAAAAACAGAAACTTTTATCGAAATGAGAAAGACTGCTCGAGAAATAATTTATCCGACGTCTATATCCAAATAAGATTATCTACTGCTTTTGAAAATTATAAATAACCACATATTCTCTTATAAAGGGTGATACCCTTAATTTGATACCACAGCTGACAGTAGGTAATACGGTCAGAAATTATTATGAGCTTACAAAACCAAAGATCTGGTATCTGCTAGTTTTCACAGCATTTGGAGCTGCGCTTACTGCATCTTTATTATTTAATATTTCTATTCAGCCATTAACTTGGCTCTTGCTTATTGGTGGAGTGGCTGCTGGTTCCGCGGCCGCTGATACGCTGACAGGGTACAATGACCGAGATATTGATGCAATTATGGATAGGACAAAGGGCAGACCAATTCCATCAGGGAGAGTTTCACCACAAAACGCACTTATATTTGGTTTAATCCTAACAGCAATTTCGTTAATAGTTTCATGGTTTATCAACATCTGGGCTTTTGCTCTCATGGCTTTTGGATTGTTTGATAACATTATTGTATATAGCAGATGGCTGAAGAGGAGAAGCCAAATAAATATTATTTTAGGAGGTTTTTCAGGTGCCGCTCCTGCAATGATCGGCTATGTCACCGTAACTGCTCAAAATATTGAGATTGGTTTGGTTATGGCAGGTCTTGTTTTCTTATGGATTCCAACCCATATATGGAGTCTGGCGCTACATTTCAAGAGGGACTATACAAAAGCAGGTATTCCAATGCTTCCAGTAGTTTCTAGCGAGAAAAAATCAGTTCGCATAATTGCATGCACAACATTGATGATGGTAGTCTTCAGTATACTTCCATTCTTTTTTAACCAATTTGGCCTAATCTATTTGATTACCGCAGGTATTTTTGGTGTAGCAATGATAGCTGTATCAATATGGTTATTAACCAAGCCTAGCGAGAAAGTGTCTTGGATCGTATTTAAATTCTCGAGTCCTTATTTGACTGCAATTTTTATTGCATTTATGATAGATGCATTCTTCCGTTAATTTATGCTATCAGACTACCTTAAAGCTAAGCAAATATATAAAATACATAAAAAAATCTGTGTACGTGTGCTAAAGAGTTATTCGGTTATCTTTCTATAAGTGAAAGCTATACATATGTTACTTATTAATTAAAGTACTGTGACAAAAAAGAATGAAATTAGTTCGGTTTTATGCCCTTATTGTCAATCGAAATTTAAAGATAAGTTAGATCTCTCAAAACATATAGATAGAATTCATACTGGTTCAGGTTTGTTAGAAGGTGACAAACGACAATGGTAAAAAATACACAGAATTATGTTGCTGTTCAAATATAAAGTATCAGTCAAGTGGTTAAAGAGATTCCATATTTAAGAAAATAGCCTGAAAAAGATTGTAAAGAAATAGATAGAATCTTTTCATAACTATAGGCTCTTAATCCAAGTCTTTTCCTACTATCTCTAACTTTCTTCAATTACAATCATGGTCAATGATGCTTTAATTTTATCAATTCTTCTTATATGCCAAGTAATAATTTCTCTTAATTTATCTTTTGTGTCTGATTTAACTTTTGCAATTATGTCATATACGCCATATACTTCACTAACTTCTATTACCTCAGGTATTTTCCTCAATTCACTGATAATTTCTTCCTCAGATCCAAGATCACAATTAATTAATGCATATGCTGTTGGCACATATTGGATATCAGATGATGAGTATTAATCTTTAATGGCTGCAGTAGTACAATGGCAATAATCAATTATTATATTTATCATCAGAAATTTACTTTGTGAAAATTTTTATTATTTCTGAAGCCCTACTAGGTGACCTTCCTGTTCTAGTTTATCTGCGTGAGCGGAGATATATCTCCATACAATATCAGCTTTGTCAGACTGAAAATCCCAAGGGGCAACAAGTACAAGATCATTATCTCTAATCCACATTCTGCGTTTAATCTTTCCACGAATACGACATGTCCTTACCCTACCATCAGTACACTTGACAATGATGTTATCCCCTCCAACAAGTTTGATAACACGGCCAAGCATTTC